>NZ_JBHYRN010000005.1:241650-296959 GCF_042749305.1 Nocardia sp. NPDC058705
GCTGGGCGCTCCAACCCACCCCGCTGGCCTACGGGCTGCGCGTGGTGGCGGCTTACCCGGGCATCGACCTGAACGATCCCGAGGACCGCCTGCTCCTCGACATTCAGCTGGCCGCGCAGCGCTGATGCGGTCTCAGGAACCGGTGGGCACCTCCCCGACTGCCTCGGCCGGATCGATCACGCCGAACACCTCACCCTGGGGCGCCTGCAGAATCCCCATTCGGCCGAACGGGCTGTCGTCGGGACCCATGATCACCGAGGCGCCCAGCTCGGTGGCCTTGGCCAGGGCTTTGTCGGTGCCGTCGACCTGGATCCAGGTGAGCCAATAGGGCGGGGTGTTCAAGCTCGAGGCGTCCATCATGCCGCCGATCTCGTGGCTGTCACCGGGCAGCGCGAAGGTGGAGTAGGTGAGATTCACCCCGTCGCCGATCTCGTTGTACTGCCAGCCGAACACTTTGTTGTAGAACTCGTGCGCCTCGTCGTAGGCGGGGGTGTGCAGCTCGTTCCAGCAGTAGGCGCCGTGCTGGTTGAAGATCCCGGAACCGTTGTGCGCCTTGGCTTCCCATACGCCGAACACGCCGCCCGCCGGGTCGGCCGCGATGAACATACGCCCCACCTCGAGTACGTCGAACGGTGCCATGAACACCTGTCCGCCTGCCTTGCTCACGCGCTCGGCGATCTCGTCGGCGCGCTCCGCTGCGATATAGGTGGTCCACACCGACGGCATATCGCCCATGCCTTCGGGTTTGGGCCCGATGCCCGCCGCCGGTCGGCCGTCGAGGGTGGCCATGAGATATCCGCCCGCTTCGGCGGGACCGTCCTGGACTTCCCAGCCGAACAGCGAGCTGTAGAAATCGCGGGCGGCGGTGGTGTCGTCCACCTGACAGTCGATCCAGCAGGGCGTGCCCTGCGGCCAAGCTTCGTCGCGTGTCGGCATTGTCGAACGTCCTCCTCGAAAGATGAATGAAAGACCGGCCCGCTCGCACCGGCACGAGCCAAGTCAACCACCGGGCACCGACAAGAACGCGACACCCCGAAACCGCGCTGAACTGGAACGATGCATGTTCACAGCGACAGTCCGAGCGGGCCGACGCTCGCCTCCCGAACTCGTTACCGCTGTTACGGTTTCTGCGCCGATCGTGCGGTGGCTTGGTCAACGTTGGAGACGAACCGGTCGGGAGCGACACATGGGTAGAGGTTCGGAAGGCGGGTTCGTCCGGATGCTGGTGACGATCCTCGCGGTGGTCGTGGTGCTCGGCTGCGGTGGTGGGCCCGCCGGTGGGCAGCCTCCGGACGCACCGGCCGCGAAGTGGACCGCACTGCACGACGGGCCGGGCGCCTATCCCGAGGTGCGGGTGGAACGCGGTGTGCAGCTCACGATGAGCGATGGTGTCGTTCTCAAGGCCGACGTCTACCGTCCCGCCGACGCTGCGGGCGTGATCGAGCAGAAGCCGCTGCCGGTGATCGTCAGCCTGACCCCGTATTCGAAACTCATGACCGGGCTGATCGAATCGGCCGCCGCGATCCCGGGCCTGCAGTCCACGGCCGTCGACATCGTGCGCAGGCTGAATCTGTCCACCACCCCGATCAGCGGTTTCGGTGACCTCATGCAGGCACTGGACGGCGGCATGATCCAGACCATGCTCGGCGTCGACCGCAAACTCGTCAGCGCCGGCTACACCGTCGTCGTGGCCGATGTGCGCGGAACCGGTCTGTCGCAGGGCAAATGGGACACCCTCGGTGCGCGCGAACAGCTCGACACCCGCGAAGTGATCGACTGGGCGGCCCGGCAGCCGTGGTCGAACGGACGGATCGGCATGAGCGGCGGTTCCTATTCCGGCATCAACCAATTGCGTGCCGCCGAGAACGCCCCGCCCGCGCTGCAGGCGATCTTCCCGGTCGAACCCGGCAGCGACCTGATGCGTGACGTGGTCGCCCCCGGCGGCGGTGTCGGCACCACCTTCCTTCCGCTGTGGCTGAACTCGGTCAACCAGCTCAAACTCGTCCCCGACGTGGCCTCGATGGTCGACGGCACCTTCGACTGGACCTGGTTCAACGACCGACTCGCCGACCCCACCACCAACTTCGACCTGCTCGCCCAATCGCTGCTCACACCGTCGTTGTCGAACATGCCACCCGCGCTCGACGGCGCGCTCGACGACACCTCCGCCTTCCGTGAGGCGATCATGGGCCACCCCGAAAACGTCACCGTCCCGACCTTCGTCTACGGCGGCTGGCACGACATCTTCGCCAACAGCGCCACCAAACTCTACGAACAGATCCCGCTGCCCGCCGGACGCAAACAGCTCATCGTCGGCGACACCTATCACGCCAATCCCGGTGCGGGAACCGGAGTTCCGGGCGCACCGCCGCGTCTGGACGTACTGCAGCGCGCTTGGTTCGACAAGTGGCTCAAGGACATCGACAGCGGCATCGAGGGATTCGGGCCCGTGACCGTGAAACAGCAAGGCGGCAGCTGGATCACCCTGCGCGAGTTCCCGCAGCCAGGCGTCACCCATCGCCGGGTCTACCTGTCCGCCGCGCCCAGCGGCAGCACCGAGGACAGCCTGCACGACGGCTCGCTGCGCGCCACCGCACCGACGACGACGGAAAAGCTCACCGTCGCACCGGGTTTGAATCAGATCTGCTCGCGCGACGCGGCGCAGGGCGCGGCAGGCATGACGGCCGCCTTCGACACCTGCGCGAAGGATTCCCGCATCGCCGAACGCAACGGCCTCACCTTCACCAGCGCGCCACTGACCGAGCAGACGGTCATCTCGGGCCCGATCAACGTGCGGCTCAACACGATCCACGACGCCACCGACGGATTCTGGAACGTCACCGTCAACGACGTGTCGCCCGATGGAACCTCCACCGTCCTCACCACCGGCCAGCTCACCTCATCGATGCGGGCCGTCGACGAACGCCGCAGCGCGCGCTCGATCAACGGCGACTTCACCGCGCCCTTCAACCCGCTCACCGTCGACCGACTGCTGCCGGTGGACCCCGGCGTGCCCATCGACATCGACGTCGCGGTCATCCCGACCCAGGCCGTCCTCGCCCCGGGACACCGGCTGCGCATCGACGTGTTCGCGGGCAACGCGCCCAAGGCACTACCGTTCCGCCCGATGCTGAACGACAGTGGCCTCGAGCCCCAGCACCTGCGGCTGGACCCCACGTCGCCGAGTTTCGTCAACCTGCCCACCGACCGCCCGATTCCCTGATCGACGCCGGGGGAGTTGCCGCCGCCGCTACCCTCGATCGAGCAGGCACGCTGTGCAGACGTTTTTCCGGACGAGGAGGTTGCTGTGGTCGAACCTGTCATCGTGGTGATGGGGGTGTCGGGGTGCGGGAAGACGACGGTCGGCGCCCTGACCGCCGACCGTCTGGAAGTGCCCTACGCCGAAGGTGACGACTTCCATCCGATGGCCAACATCGAGAAGATGGCAGCCGGGACCCCGCTCACCGACGAGGATCGCTGGCCCTGGCTCGATACCGTCGGCGGCTGGCTCGCCGAACACCACGACACCGGCGGCGTGGCCACCTGCTCGGCGCTGCGCCGCGTCTACCGTGACCGCCTGCGCGCGATGGCACCGGAAACCTACTTCGTGTACCTGGGCGCCACCCGCGACGAACTGCTCCGCCGGATGACCGGCCGACTCGGCCACTTCATGCCGACGGTGCTCCTCGATTCCCAGCTCGACACCCTCGAACCACTGCAACCGGACGAGCCCGGCGTCACCCTCAACGCGCTACAGCCGCCGAGCGTGCTCGTCACCGAGGCCGTCGATGCCTGGATCGCCGATCACCGCTGAAGCAGCGGATGCAGCTCCTCCACCGGCGCCAGCATCAACATCGCGCCGACGACCAGCGCCGCCAGGCAGACCGCGGCGAAGAACAGCACCCACAGCAGCGCGGGCAGATGGGTCAACCGGGCCAGCTGATCGGCATCGGAATCGGTGCGCCCCGGCTGCCTGCGCCGACCACGTTGCAGTTCGAAGACCGGCCGCACCGCCGCGGCCAGCAGGAACCACGCCGCCAGATACGCGAACGCGGCCTGCAGCAGATCGCTGCCGAACCACGACACCCCGAATACCAGCGTGCCAAGCACCAGCACGGTGAGCAACCCGTACATATTGCGCACCTTGATCAGCACCGCGGCCAGCATCAGCAGCGTCGCCCACAGCATCACTGTGACGCGCCCGGTGCCGAGCAGCGCCGCGTAACCGAGGCCCAGCAGCGCGGGTGCCGGATACCCGGCGGCCGCGGTGAGGATCATGCCGGGACCGGTGGGTTTGCCGCTCGACACGGTCAGCCCCGACGTATCGGTGTGCAGGGTGATCGCGTGCAGCCTGCGCCCGGTGAGCAGCGCGATCAACGCGTGCCCGCCCTCGTGCGCCACGGTCACCGCGGCCCTGGTCAGCCGCCATAACGGTCGATACCCGACCAGGATCAACGCCATCGCCGCGGTGGCGAGCACCAACCACCAGGCGGGTGCGGGTTGCGGTGCGAGGAGACGGTCGAGCAGTGTGCTGGCGGATCCGGTGTTCACCGTCGCACTTTAGCCGTGCTCGGGCGCACACGGAGACCGGTGTGCAAACCTGTGATCGCATCGCGAAACGTTCGTCTCCGCACATATCCATTGCGCGAGTTGCTGTTCGATTCCGGAACCGGCATTCACGCAGCAGTCCCGCGTCGGCCCCCGTCGTGGTAGCAATTGGGCATGCAGATGCGCCCTCACCGCTGGAATCCGCCGCGCCCCACCGCTCGTGCGCGGCAGACCCGCAGCGATCCGCCGATGCCGCCGGTCCGATTGTTGCCGCTGCCGGGCAATGGCCCGGAGGACGTTGTCGTGCTGTCCGATGGCCGGATCGTCACCGGGACCGACGACGGTGCGATCTGGCGCGTCGACCCGGCGGGTGGCGCGGTCGAGCGGATCGCGGACGCTGGTGGGCGGCCACTGGGCATGCACGCCGATGCCGACGGTTCGCTGCTGATCTGCGTCGCAGGTCGGGGCATTCTCCGGCTGGCCGAGGCGGGTGGTGAGCTGGAAGTCGTCGTCAGTGAGCTCGAAGGTGTTCCGATCGCTTTCCCCAGCAACGTGATTCGTGACGCCGACGGCACGATCTACTTCACCATCTCGACCCGGCGTTGGCCGTTCGAGGAGTGGATGACCGACATTCTCGAGCATTCCGGCAGCGGCCAGCTGGTCCGCCGCGATCCCGACGGGCACCTCGAAGTGCTCGTCGACGGCCTCCAATTCGCCAACGGCGTTGTACTCGCCCCGGACCGATCCTGCCTGCTGGTCGCCGAGACCGGCGCCTACCGGATCACGCGATACTGGCTCACCGGCCCCCGCGCGGGCACCACGGACTACGTCGCCGAGAACCTGCCAGGCTCACCCGACAACATGCTGGTCGGCAGCGACGGTCTGGTCTGGGTGGGCATCGTGTCACCACGTAACCCGTTGCTGGACAGACTGTTACCGCTCCCTGGCATCCTGCGGCGGATCGCCGACGCACTGCCCGAGATCCTGAAGCCCGCGCCCGCCCGCTCGGTCTGGGTGCTCGCACTCGACTTCGACGGCACCATCGTCCACGACCTGCAGCGCGAGGGCACCGACTACGCGCTGGTCACCGCCGTCGCCGAACACAACGGCACCCTCTACCTCGGCAGCCTGTCCGAACCTGCGATCGCGGTGACCACGGTGGCGACCTGAGGTCAGCCCCGAACGCTGGACGGCACCGGATGATCCGGTTCCAGCGCGGGGAGCCCGTCGATGCTGGTGGCGTTGTCGCCGGCGATGCGACGGGCGAAGTCGTCGTCGGTGCGCCGGGTGTGGGCTTCGTCGAGGATGGAGCGTTCCTCGACGAGGTCCATCTTGGGTACCGACCAGCCACACGAGTCGGCGATCCGATCCACCGAAACCACTACCACCGCGCGGATTCCGGGGTGCCCGGTACCGAAACGCGCACGCAGCGTGTCGAATTCGGCGGAGTCGGGGCGAACGACGCGACCGGCGCCGAAGAGTCGCAGGATTCGGGTGGTGCGAGTGAACGAGCAGAACATCACGGTGATCCGGCCGTTGTCGCGCAGGTGCGCGATCGTCTCGGAACCGCTGCCGAACAGGTCGAGGTAGGCGACAGTGTGGTCGTCGAGCACGGCGAAGGTATCGCGATAACCCTTGGGGGAGACGTTGACGTGGCCGCCGACCGACGGCGCGGTGCCGATGAAGAACATCGGCTGGTCGGTGATGAAGGCCCGCAACTTGTCGTCGATCCGGTCGAAAACCTTGCCCATGCCGCACTCTCTCGTCCCGCCAGTCGGCGGGCTCCCCGCCCTCACTGTATCGACGGGCCGGCCGGAGTCGCGGTTCGGTTCAGGGTGATATTTACCGCAGACGGCGACGGCACGCAGCGGCGACGATGTCTCCCATGACCCAGACCGCGCCGAGTTCCGTCCACCCCGTGCAGCAGCGCTACGCCGATCCGGCGACCGAGATTCCCGCCGAGTGGAATCCGGTGCTCGAGGTGTTGCACGCGCACAAATCGGTTCGCCGCTACCTCCCGGATCCGGTGTCGCCCAGCACTGTTCGGCTGCTGGTGTCGGCCGCGCAATCCGCGCCGACGTCGTCGAATCTGCAGGTGTGGAGTGTCATCGAGGTGCGTGACCCGGCGCGCCGGGCCCGGCTGGCCGCGATCGCCGGTGGTCAGGCACATATCGAGCAGGCGCCGGTGCTGCTGGTCTGGACGGCAGACTTCGCGCGGGTGCGCCAACTCGCCGACGATCACGGCGCACCCCTGGACGGCGCCGACTACCTCGAATCCAGCTACGTCGGGTTCGTCGACGCCGCGCTCGCCGCACAGAACGCCGTGGTCGCCGCGGAATCGCTCGGCCTCGGCACGGTCTACATCGGCGCACTGCGCAACGACCCGGAAGCCGTTGCCGCCGAACTGAATCTGCCCGATCACGTCTTCGCCGTCTTCGGTCTGGTGGTCGGCCACCCCGACCCGACGGAGGGTACCAGGGTCAAGCCGCGCCTACCGCAGACCGCGGTCCTGCATCAGGAGACCTACGATCTGGCTGTCCAGCGCGAGCCGGTCGCCGAGTACGAACAGCGGATCGGCGAGATCTACACCGATCAGGGTTTGCCGTTCTCGTGGACCGAGCGCACCCTGGCCCGGCTGGCTTCCAAAGCCTCGCTCAACGGCCGCCACCGCCTACGAGAGTCCTTGGTCGCCAGGGGATTCCGTCTGCGCTGACCTGTTCAGCCGTTGATCGCCTTCTTCGTGAGGTCGAGCGAGCGGATGCGGGCGTCGAGGTCGTAGACGAGGGTGTTGAGCATGAGCTCGTCGGGGGAGGTGGCGTCGAGCAGTTGCGCCGCCTGGGCTCGCACGGTCTCGGGTGAACCCTGCAACTGGCCGGCCCGGCGCTGCTCCGCGAAATGGCGTTCGGCATCACTGCCGGGAAATCCCGCGGCTTGCTCGGGGGTAGCCAGCGCTTGCGGGCGGCCCGAGCGCAGGTTCGCGAAGGCGAGATCGCGGGGTGCGGCGAGGCGATCGGCCTCGGCATCGGTATCGGCACACAACGCCGACGCGGCCACGATCGTGTACGGCTCGCTCAGCATCTGCGACGGGCGGAAATTGTCGCGATAGAGCGTCAGCGCGGCGACGGTGTTGTCCGGCGCGATGTGGTGGGCGAACGCGAACGGCAGTCCGAGCACCGCGGCCACCTGCGCGCTGTAACCACTCGAACCGAGCAACCACACCTGCGGTTCCGCACCGAGACCAGGACTGGCCACGATCCCGTTCGGATCCGCGCCACGGAAGAAGCCGATCAATGCGGTCAGTTCCTGGGGAAACGCGTCGCCGCCGAGCCCTTCGGCACTGCGGCGCAGCGCACGCGCGGTCACCGGATCGGTGCCGGGCGCGCGACCGATCCCGAGATCGATCCGTCCGGGATGCAGCGACTCGAGCGTGCCGAACTGCTCGGCCACCACCAGCGGCGGATGATTCGGCAACATCACCCCGCCGGAACCGACCCGGATCGTCGAGGTGGACGCGGCCAGATGTGCCAGCACCACTGCGGGCGCCGCACTCGCGATGCCCGGCATATTGTGGTGCTCGGCCACCCAGAATCGGCGAAACCCCTGCTCCTCGGCATGCTGAGCGAAGCGGGTTGTTGCGTGCAGCGCGTCGCCCGCCGTCGCATCGGACTGCACCGGTGCCAGATCAAGAACCGACAACGTGACGGCGCTCATGAGCCTCCTCGACTGTGTATTACCCCTATGGAGGCCAACCCGCGCCCGGCCGTCGGTATTTCCGCGCAGCGGTGGAGGTGACACCGCCCACGGTAGCCGGGCGGTAGCGTGCGCGACTGATCGACGCGAAGGGAGGAACTGTTCTACGGCTCCGGCAGCCCTGGTCTGGCCGGGCTACTACGTCGTCGGCCGCCGCGCCGCCGCCGAAACCGGATAGCCCCGTTTGCTGGGAAGCCGCTGGCAGAGAGGCATTTTCTGTCGTACCCCCTCGGTATCGTCGAAGTGTCACACAACCAGCCCGGACGCGACTGTGGCCGGGCGGTGCGAGAACGGGGGCACACGAGATGAGTGACGACAACAGCGGCGATCTGCGACCGCCACGCCAGCACGGAAGCACCTGGCGGGAATCGGAATACCGGGTACTGGCCGACGACCTGCGCGCGGGCGTCGATCTGGCCCGCACAGCGAGCACGGTCGGGCGCACCGAATCGGCGGTGCGCGCCGCCCTGCGCCACTTCGCGCCACCCGAGGAACGGGTACCGACCGCCGACCGCGAGTGCTGGATCCGCGCCCGCCTGGTCGCCGAACCGGACTGGAACTGGTGGGCCGTGGTGGTGGAAAACCACCGCCGCACCCGCAGCGGCCTGTGGTTCACCCGCCACGAACACTGCGCCCGCATCGGCTGGCGCCGCCGCACCCCCATGCCCGCGCTCGCGCAGGAACTGGCCACTTCGGAACTGTCCGTCGCGGAGTTGCTGCGCTCGCTGGGCCTGGTCGAGAGCATCGAGGAAGCCGCCGACCACCTCGGCGCCACCCCCGGACTCGCCCTGGCCAAACGCGTCACCGCCCGCCGCGACGAGGCCGTCGGCGCCCGCTGGATCCTCGTCGTCGACGGCGCCGCGGGCACCACCCGCACCCGCAACGCCCCGGTCCGCCGACAGATATCCCTCCACGAAACCCGCACCGCCGCCGAAGCCGAACGCGACCGAATCCTGTCCTGGCACACCAGAATCGGCCCCGACGAGCCCACCACCCAGGTCTGGTGGACCATCGCCGAACGCGGCCTCGGCGCCACCGTCGGCCACACCCGCTCCGGCACCCTCGACCCCACCGGCGGCCGAAGCCGCGCCGAAGCCCTGACCGTCGGCGACATCATCCGCGTCCCGGTCCCCGACGGCGGCTACCTCCAAGACCGCATCACCGCAATCACCCACCCAACCCCAGACGCCCCGGTCATCGTCGACTTGGCACCAGTCGCCAACTCCCGAGTCCGCCGCGTCGTCGAATTCACCCCCGACGAGGTCGTCGAGGTAGTGCGCAGGGCGGAACAACACCCGGCATAGAGGTGCGCGCCGCACCACAGGCCACCGTGCCAGGAAAGCCGTCCGTCGTCGAACATCGGCCCGTGCTGAAAGGTGCGCGGGTCGACGACCCCGGTCGGAAGTCGATAACGGTCTGGAAGAGCCACTGGTTGAAGTGCTTTCACCGCATGTCAGGATCGACGAATGTGGGAGGACCTGATCCGGGAACTGTACGAAGATGCGGAGTTCGCACCGGCCGCCTCCGCCGCGGAGATAGACCAGGTCGAGGGGCGGTTGGGTCAGCCCGTGCCGAACGAGTTGCGAGACCTGCTGCGGCACACGAACGGTGTGCATGCCGAGGGGCAGTCCGGGCTGGTGTGGTCGGTCGAGGAGATCATCGAATCGAATACCCAGTTCCGTCACGATGTCGCACTTGCGGAGCTGTACATGTCCTTCGACCAGCTGATGTTCTTCGGTGATAACGGCGGCGGCGATCAGTTCGCCTACGTCCGGTTGCCATCGGAGGAGAACACCGGAGTGTACGCATGGGATCACGAGACCGATGACCGCAAGTGGGTTGCCAATTCGTTGATCGACTACTTGCGTCGGCGAGCAGGTGCTGACGGTGATGGTTGGTTCAGGTGACCACGCCACCGATTCCTACCAGCGAGCGGTAGGTGCGGTGATAAGCGCGCTGACCAGTCGGTTTGTTCCGTGGTGGGCTTTGGAAGAAACCGGATCTGTTTACGGTTAGTTGTGTCATTCTCGATGGCGTGACAGGGCAGAGAACGCGACGGACGCAGGTCGAACGACGCCAGGAGACCAGGCGGATATTGCTCGACGCGGCGTTCGACGCACTGGTGGAGTTCGGTTTCCGCGGGACGACCACGAGTGAGGTCGCGCATCGGGCCGGCGTGTCGATGGGCGCCCTGCTGCACCATTTTCCGACGAAGTCCGAGTTGCTCACCGCGGCGGTGAGCCATGCGTTCGAGCGGCGGATCGAGGAGTACCGGGACTCCATGATGCGGCTGGATCCCTCGGTCGACCCAGTCGACGCGGCGGTGGACATGCTGTGGTCGATGTACTCGCGACCCACATTTCTGGCGTGGAACGAATTGTGGACCGCTGCCCGCACCGATCCCGATCTGGCGACCACTGTCATTGCGATGGATCGTGACTTCCTGGCCACCAGCGAATACGCCTACGCCACACTGTTTCCCACGGCGCCGCCTGCCGGAGCCGGGTTGCATCTGGTGTATTCGCTGATGACCGGACTGGCTGTCGCGGGGTCCCTTCCTGGCCACGAGCCCTACGACACCGACGTGGTGCTCACCACGTTCAAAACGATGTTGCGCAACCAACTCGCAATGCCGATGGAGGCATCATGACTATCGAACCCACGCCTGATCGCGGGCCGAAACTGCGCGTGCGGCGGATTCACTTCGATTATCCCGAAGGCTCTTTGGATCGACATTTCGTCGGCGGCGACCTGGTCATGAGTCATGTCATCGCCTACCTGTCCGCCACCTTCCCCGAGGGTGAGGAATTCTTTGTTCGCTCGGTTCGCCGATATGCGGACTCGATCACCGATCCTGAACTCGCGCAGCAGGTTCGTGGCTTCATCGGTCAGGAGATCACGCACGGCAGGGAGCATCGGGAGTTGAACGAGCGACTCCAGCAGATGGGCTATCCCACTCGCAGGGAGGAGCGCTCCACCCGGTGGGTCCTGCACGCTTACGAACGGCTGCTCCCGCCGCTGACGTGTTTGGCGATCACCGCCGCGCTGGAACATTTCACCGCGGTGTTCGCCGAGACTCTGCTCCAGGACGAGCGGGCCCAGGATTTGCTCGGTTCGACCGAGGTTCGCTCGATGCTGTTGTGGCACGCGGTCGAGGAATCCGAGCATCGGGCAGTCGCCTTCGACGTCTATCGCAGCGTCGGCGGTGCGGAATTCCGCCGAATCGCGGCGATGTGCGCGATCCTCGTCCTGTTCGGCACGAGTATCGCAGTGAATTCCACCGTGTCGCTGCTCGGTGACCGCGCGACCCGCAGCCCGGTTCGACTGGCCAAAAGCATTGCGGCGATACGGCATACGCCCTTCGTGTCCCGAACGGTCCGGCGTCGTGTGCGGGACTACCTGAAACCGGGCTTCCATCCCGACAACGTCGACAACAGCGCACTACTCGAACACTGGACCACCGAGCTTTTCGGTACCAACGGCTCCCTGACCGACCACCTGCACTGACGGGAGCCTGCCGGGTGGCGAATGTTGGTGGCAGACAGGAAGAATCGTCTGCATGGATTGGACCAATGTCGCGGTTGCCTCGATCACGGTCGTCGGAACGCTCGGTGGCGGCATCGTGACACAGGTCTTCGCGATTCGCAGCAAGCGCATCGACGCGAAGGTGCAGCGCGACAATCGAGCCGAGGAGCTGCGGGAGCTCACCCGAAAAGAGTCCACCGACGAGAAGCGGACGGTGTACGCGGACCTCAACTCCACGGCACATTCCTGCCGGGCGGCGACCCGGCACTATCTCGACGAAAAGTGCGGTGGCCGCACCCCCGATCTCGCCAAGTTCGAGGCTGCGCGGGAAGCCTTGCGCGAGAGTTACTCTCGGGCGCAGATGGTGGTTTCCGACCGGGCGCTGGATTTCGCGTCCGAGGTGAACCGTTGCCTGGACATCGGCCATCGCACCGCCCTCGAGCTCGACCCGACCGATACCGTGGCGGTCGCGGCCCTCTACCACTACGTGGACGACACGTTGGGCAGCGCCGTCCGCCTTCTACGCCGAGCGATCCGAGAAGACCTCGGCATCGAACCCGACGTAGACGCCGACCTCGACGGCCGCCTCATCACCCTGAGATCCACCCGCCGCGAGTTCGTCGGAACAACCACGCACCCACAGCTCGAATCCGCAGCAGAGGTCGACTGACCAACACCTGGTCGCGAGATCGAGGCCGGTATCGGTCGAGAACGACGTAACCCGTTACCACGCACGGGAATTATTGCCGATCGTCGTGTGTGCGGCCCGGCATGGTCGCGGCTGCGACGAGCATGACGGCGGCCATGGCCAGCATGGCGAGGAAGACCAGGTGGATGCCGTGGGCGAGTTCGGTGGGGGCGGGGTGGTCGGGGTCGTGGATGCCCGCGTTGACGATGGCGCCGAACAGGGCGACGCCGAGTGCGCTGCCGAGAGAGCGGGCGAACATGTTGGCGGAGGTGACAACGCCGCGTTCGTGCCATTGCGCGCTGGCTTGGGCGGCGATGAGGGTGGGGGAGGCGACCAGGCCCATGCCTGCGCCGATCAGGAAGCAGGAGGCCGCGATCTGCCACGGGTTCGACTGGGGGCCGACGAGCAGGGTGGTCGCGCAGCCGAGGACGGTGAGGGTGCCGCCGACCAGGCCGCAGATGCGAAAGCCCCAGCGCAGGTACAGTTTTCCGGACAGTGTGGCGGTGAGTGGCCAGCCGAGCGTGAGCCCGCCGACGGTGAGACCGGCGACGAGCGCGCTGGTCCCGAGCACGCCCTGGGCGAAAGTCGGCACATACGAGGTCAATCCCAGGATGACAGCACCGACCATCAGGGAGACCGTGCTGCTCGCGATCACCACCCGCCGGGTGAAGATCCACAGCGGCAGAACCGGATTCGCCGTCCGCAACTCGACGACAACGAACAGCGCCAATACCACCGCGCTACCTGCGAACAGACCGAGCGAGACCGGCGAGGCCCACTCCCAGGCCTGACCGCCCTCGAGCAAGGCCAGAATCAAACCACCCGCACCGAGCGTGAGCAGGATCGCGCCCGGATAGTCGATCCGCTGCGTGCTGCGCACCGCCGATTCGGTGAAGTGGCGCACCAACATCCACCCCGCGACAGCGCACAGCGGCATATTGATCAGAAAGATCCACCGCCAGCTCAGATGATCGGCGAACAGCCCACCGAGCAGCGGTCCCAACACCGCCGAACTGGCCCACACCCCCGCCAGATAACCCTGCACCTTGGCCCGCTCCGCGAGGGTGTACAGATCACCGGCGATCACCATCGTCATCGGCTGGATCGCCCCGGCGCCGATCCCCTGAATCGCCCGAAAGGCGATGAGCGCCACCATGCTCGTGGCCAGCCCACACAACAGTGACCCCACCGCGAACGCCGCGATCCCGAACAGGATCACCGGCTTGCGGCCGACCATATCGGCGAGCTTGCCGTAGATCGGCACCGCAACAGCCTGTGCGAGAAGGTAGATGGAGAACAACCACGGGAACATCGAGAACCCGCCGAGAGTGTCGGTGATGGTGAGGACCGCGGTCGCGATGATGGTCGAGTCGAGCGCGATGAGCCCGGTCGCCAGCATCAACGAGGTGAGAATCGCACCCCGCTCCGACCGGAAGCCGACTGCTGGGCTCGCGGTTTCAGTCGCCACCGACGTCCTTTCGTTGCTCCGACTAACAACGATTAACGTATCGGTCACATGCCACTACGCGCGCCTCGATTTCCCCTGGTGTGACGCGATCGGCGCGCGGTCTCAGTCCTCGGCGAAGCGTGCCGCGATATCGGCCGCGGTGACCTTCGCCAGTTCGACGAAGAACGGCACCCGTTCATCGATCATCAACGAGGCGGGTCCGCGCAGGCCCAGTGCGAATCGGCAGCGCCCCTGCGGATCGAGGATCGGCACCCCGATGGTGCGGAACCCTGGATCCAGTTCACGGTCGTTGAACGCGTAGCCGCGCTCTCGGGTCGTGGTCAGTTCGGCGCGAAGCTCTTGCGGCCCTGACACCGAACGTTCGGTGCCTTCCTCGTACGGCAGGGATCGCAATTCGTCGTCACTCGCGTCGGTCCAGGCCAGCAGGGCCTTACCGAGTGCGCTGGCGTGCAGGGGGAGTCGCACGCCCTGCAATTTGTGGCCGTCGCTCTCGCGCCACCGGCTGGTGCCGAGCAACACGGCGTGGATGCCGTGACGGGTGGCCACCGATCCGGTCGCGCCGGTGGTCGCGGCGAGCTGTTCGAGGTAGGGCTCGGCGAGATAGATCCGGTGCTGGCGGTAGGCGATCTGGCCGTATTCGGCCAGCGCGCCGCCCATCCGGTACCGGCTGGACTCAGCGTCCTTCTCCAGAAACCCTGCGTGCACGAGCGCGCCGAGCAGGCGGTGGGTAGTACTGACCGCCAGCCCCTGGGCCCGGGCGACCTCGGAGACCCCGCGTTCTTCACCGCCGCGGAAGCAGTCGAGTACCGATAGGGCCCTGGTCACGGTCTGCACGCCGGAGGTCTCCACGAAACCGACGGTAACACAGGCTTTCGAGCAGATTCCGGCCGAATATTCCGTTATGTGGAAAGCGGAAGGCCTCCACTCGCATTCGAATGCCATAGAACGGCAAGTCCTGCCGTGTCAAGCTTTCCGATCCATGGAAAGGCATACCTCGTCCGGCGCCGTTCTCGCTCCTACGCTGCGAAGGCATCAACCCCCAGCCCCGAACAGGAGCCCCGATGTCCCGCAGGCTGCCGGCCTTCTCGCGAATCGCGCTCGCGATCGTCCCCGTCGTTGCCCTCGTCGCGGCGTGTGGCTCCGGCTCGACGCCCGAGCAGGGGGCCGACACTCCGTTCGTTCTCAAGGTCACCGATCCAGGCAACAGCGGTCCGCTCGCGGTCGGCAAGCGTGACGGCAGTTTCGACGCGGCGCTCGCTCCGCTGGGCGCCAAGATCCAATGGGTCAGCACCACACCGGGTTTCAGCTCCACGTTGAAGCTGTTCAACACCGGCGAACTCGATGTCTCCGGCGCCGCCTTCAGTCCGGTCGTCGGCGCCCTGTCGAAGGACGTCGGCGTGAAGATCGTGGCAGTGGCCGATCCGGCAGGCCAGGACCAGAGCGGCATCGTGGTCAGCAAGGAGTCGGGGGTGACGAACGTGGCAGGTCTCGTCGGTAAGCGCATCGCGGTGAACCCGGCGGCCAAGGGCGAGTACATCACCCTCAAAGCCCTTGCCCAGGCGGGCATCCCGGCCGACAAGGTGACGCGGGTTCCGTTGCAGCAGAAGGACGCGGCGTCGGCGTTCGCCACCGGCAAGGTCGACGCGTGGGCGTCGTTCCTGGTGCCCTACCAGGAGGCCAAGGCCGCGGGCGCGGTGGAGATCGCCACCGAGAAGCAGATCGGCTCCAAGGACAACTCCGTGGTGGTCTTCCGCACCGAGATCCTCGATCAGCGACCGGATGTGGCGGCGAAGTATCTCGAAGTGCTGCAGGGACTTACCGCGAAACAGAAGGCGACCCCCGCCGACTTCGAGAACGTCTTCGACAAGTCCGGACCGCGCGCTCTGACCGGCGACCGGCTCGCCGACGCGGTGCGTGTCGGCGGGGAGGCGACGGTGCCCCGACTGCCGGTCGAATCCGATGCCGCGGACCTGGCTGATGTGGTGAACACCTTCGCCGACAACGGCGTCATCTCCCGCCGGATCAGCGCCGCCGACATCTTCTACGACCTGAAGTCCAAGCTCACGCCCGACCAGCTCGCCGCACTGAAGGACAAGTGACGTGGCCACCCTCGTATTGGCCGCTCCCCGGGCGCGCGTCGCCCGGCAGCGGCCACGATGGTTGTCGCTGAGCCTGCGCGCCGTCCTACCCGCCGCGATCGTGCTTGCCTGGTGGGCGGGTTCGGCGAGCGGGGCCATCTCGCCGCGGGTGATCGCGGGTCCCGGCGCGGTCTGGTCGGCGTTCGTGGAACTGTTCGACAGCGGCCAGCTGGTCGACTTCGCGCTGGCCTCGTTCTGGCGTGCGGCCGCCGGAGTGGCGATCGGCGTCGGTGTGGGGCTGGTGCTCGGCATGCTGTCAGGTCTGTCCAGCCTGGGCGAGGAGCTGGTCGACTCGACCATGCAAATCGTGCGCGCCGTGCCGTTCCTGGCGCTGGTGCCGCTGTTCATCGCCTGGTTCGGGATCGATGAGCTGTACAAAGTTCTGCTCATCGCGGTGGCGACGACCGCGCCGATGTATGCCTACACCTATCTCGGTGTGCGCAATGTCGACCGCAAGATGGTCGAGGCGGCACGCAGTTTCGGGCTCAGCGGAACCAGGCTCGTTGTCGAGGTGATCGTGCCCGCCGCGCTGCCCGGCATCCTGATGGCGCTGCGGGTGTGCCTGTCGATCAGCATCACCGCGCTCATCGCCGCCGAACAGGTCGGCACCCAGGAGGGCGTCGGCTACCTGGTGACGCTGGCCCAGGAATACAACCGCACCGACTACATGGTGCTGTGCGTGGTCCTCTACGCGCTGCTCGGTCTGGTGTTCGACGCACTCGTACGGCTCGCGGAACGCTACGCGATGCCATGGCGCAAGCAGGTGGCGATCCGATGACGACAACAGCAGCCGCCCCGATCGAGGTAGCGAAAGAGCCGGTCGCGGTGTCGATCACCGGACTGCGCAAGGCATTCGGCGAGAAGACCGTCCTCGACGGCGTCGATCTCACCATCCGCCGCGGTGAATTCGTGGTGCTGCTCGGCCCGAGCGGTACCGGCAAGACCACCCTGCTGCGTCTGCTCACCGGGCTCGAAACACCTGATGCCGGTGCGGTATCGGTACCCGCCCGCCGCACGACCGTCTATCAGGAACCGCGTCTGATCCCGTCGAAGCGGGTGCTGTCCAACGTGATCGTCGGTCTGCGACGCGGCAAGGCGCAGCGCGACGCCGGTCTGCGCGCGTTGCACGAGGTGCACCTCGACGGCAAGGCGGGTCAGTGGCCCGCCACGCTCTCCGGTGGCGAGGCACAGCGCGCCGCACTGGCGAGGGCGCTGGTGCGGGAACCGGAACTGCTGTTGCTCGACGAACCGTTCGCGGCACTGGACGCCCTCACGAGGCTCCGGATGCAGGACCTGGTCGGCGACCTCGTCGCCCGGCACCGGCCCGCCGTGCTCATGGTCACCCACGATGTCGAGGAGGCGATCCGGCTCGCCGACCGGGTGATCATCCTCGATCACGGCCGCTTCGCCGTCGACGAGGTCATCGACCTACCCCACCCGCGTGATCACGCGGCACCCGAAACCCTCGGTTACCGAACGCGATTCCTCGCCCAGCTCGGCGTCGGACCACACCCAAGGAGCCTGTCATGACCGAAACCCTGTGGTACACCCGCTGCCCCGTGCCGACCGCCAGCGGTCTCGCGCACAGCCTCGGCTGGCTCGGCGAGACCGCGGCGAACGCGGGCCTCGAGTTCGGCGTCCTGCAGGACGCGGGCCCCGAACTCGCCGGCCACCACTTCTCGCACGACCTGTCCGGGCTGATCCGCGAGGGCGGCAATGTGCCCGCGCTGGCCGCCCGTGCGCAGGGTTCGCCGACCCGGCTGATCGGGCTGACCTGGATCGACGAGTCCCAGGCGATTCTGGTCGGCCCCGACTCGCCGGTCATCGACGCGGCGGGCTTGGCCGGTCTGCGGGTCGGCGTGCCCGCGTGGGCGCAGGATCAGGCGCGCAGCTTCCCACGGGCGATGGCACTGCACGGCTTCGCCAATGCCCTGCGCCCGGCCGGGCTGACGCTGTCCGATGTGCGTGTCGTCGAACTCGCGGCGGAGCGAAACCCGCAGGTGCGCACAGAGATTCAGAACGCGCGCCGCTCGACGACCTGGGGTGTCGAGGAACTCCGCGACGGCAGGGTCGATGCCATCTACGTCAAAGGCGCCCGCGCCAAGGAAGTGGCGAAGGAGAACGGCCTGCGTGTGGCGGTCGACCTCGATGCGTCTGCCACCAAGCACCTGCGGGTCAACAACGGCACCCCGCGCCCGATCACGGTGCACGCCGACCTGCTCGAGTCCCGGCCCGAGGTCGTCGTCGGCTTCCTCGCGCAGAGCCTGCGCGCCGCCGACTGGGCCGCCGACGACCTCGACGGCGTCCGCGCGGTGCTCCAGCGCGAAACACTGTCCGGGCCCGAAGGTGTCGTCGCGGCCTACGGGCACGAGTTCCATCGCGGACTACACCCCTCGCTCACTGCCGAACGCGTCGAACTGCTGGGCGTGCAGAAGCAGTTCCTCTATACCCACGGCTTCCTGGCCGCCGACTTCGATCTCGAATCCTGGGTCGCCTCTGAGCCGTTGGCTCGCGCACGGGAGATCGTCGCCGCCGAGCGGGTGCCGGCATGACCGAGTTCTCCTGGCGGCTGCCCAGCCGCGGCGACGGCCGCCGTGCCAAGCCCGAACTGCGCGGTCGCGGTGGCTTCGGCCCGCAGACGCCCCCTACCGCCGCCACCGATGTGCGGCCCGGCCGGTTCGGCCCGTTCGACGATCTGGCCCAGACCGTCGATGCCGCCGAGCTCAACGGTTTCGACGGGGTCCTCGCCCCCTACGACCCGCTCGGCGAAGAATCCTGGATCGTGGCGGCCGCGGCCCTACGTGCTACCCGATACACCCAGGTCACCGTCGAATTCCAGCCCGCGTTCGGCACACCGGTGTACGCGGCCAAGGTGTCTGCGACCTTGCAGCGGCATTCGGCAGGTCGACTGAACTGGCGATTGGCCGTCGACACCGACGACGCCGAAGCCCGTTCGCGTGGCGACCGCGTGACCGGTGACGAACGCTACGACCGCGCCGCGGAATTCCTCACCGTCGCGCGCGGCGTCTGGAACGAGAACGAGATCGGCGCAGCGGGTTTCGGGGGCACCGGCTTCGACTACGCGGGCCGGTACTACGACGTCGTCGACGGTGGATTTCGCGGAATCCTGTCCGGGCTTCCTTTCCCGACGGTCTACCTGAGCGGCGCCTCACCGGCTGCGCTGGCGCTGTCGGCCGCGCACGGGGATGTCCACCTGTTCGGCGAGAAGGCGGACGGAATCGGCTCTGCCGTCACCGAATTGGGGGAGCGGTCGGCCGCGGCGGGACGCCGGGTGCGGGTCGGGCTCGAATTGCCGATCATCGCCAGGGAAACCGAGGACGAAGCCTGGGCCAGGGTCCACCGCCAGTGGGACGAGCTCGACCGCCCGGACACCGCCGCCGAACACGCGCTCGGTGACGGCCGCTGGGCCGGCTTCGACGCTCTCGGCTACGACCAGCGCATCGGCCTGGTCGGCAGCTATGAGCAGGTGGCACAACAACTCTCGGCCTATGCGAGCGCGGGCGTGCAGACCTTCGTGCTCGCCGGACACCCGAACATCGAGGAAATCCACCGTGCGGGCGAACACCTGCTGTTCCTCGCGGACCCGGCAGGCCGCACCCTCACCACCGCGCAGGAGCTCACCGCATGACCATCGACGTCTACTGGCGCATCGGCATGGAAGGCGACCACGCCTCCCTGCGGACCCCACGTCGCTACAACCGGGGCAACGCGGGCGGCTATGGACCGGGCAATATCGCACCGGCCATCCGTGACGGCGCACTCGACCAGTACAGCTACCTCGACCACGTGGCCGCGGTCGCCAAAGCCTCGGAGTCGGCGGGATTCCTCGGTGGATTGCTGCCGTCGTTCCCGGTCACCGACGACCCGTGGGCCGTGGCCGCCGCGCTCGCTGCCGAGACCACCACTTACCGCTTCATGGTCGCCTTCCAGCCCGGCTTCCTGCATCCGGTGCAAGCGGCCAGAATGTCGGCCAGTCTGCAGCGCGCCACCGGCGGGCGACTCGTGTACAACATCATCAGCGGTGGCGGCGGACCAGCCCAATTGTGGTGGGGCGACAAGGTTTCCCACGACGACCGCTACGCGCGAACGAGCGAATTCCTCGACGTGCTGCGCGGGGTGTGGGACGGCGAACCCTTCGACCACGACGGCCGCTTCTTCCGCACCGAGGGCGCCGCGCTGCCACCCGGTCTGGCCGGACAGCCATTCCCCGAGGTGTACTTCTCCGGCTCCTCGGGTGCCGCTGTCGCCGCGGCGGGCCGCCACGCCGACTACTACCTGTCCTGGCTCGAGCCCTTCGCCGACCTGCGCGCCAAGTTCGACGGTGTCCGCCGCAATGCCGAAACAACCGGCCGCACACCGAAGTTCGCCGTCCGTGTCGACATCGTCGCCCGCCACACCGAGGAAGCGGCCTGGGGCGAGATCGAGAAGGGCTGGGCCTTCGTCGACCGCGACGCCGCCAATCGTGCCGCCAAGGGTGACTCGGTCGGGGCCGCCCGCATCACGGGCTGGGTGCCCGACACCATCACCGGCTACCGCGATCTGGAAGTCCAGCCCAATGTCTGGTGCGGCTTCAGCCTGATCCGCGGCGGCCCGGCCTTCGGCCTGGTCGGCAGCTACGAGCAGGTCGCCCAGCGCCTCGACGAACTGATCGACCTCGGCGTCGACGCCTTCATCCTCGCCGGCAACCCGCACCTGGAAGAGGCCTACCGCGTCGGCGAGGAAGTACTGCCACTGCTCGGCCGTTCCCGGCTCACCATCCCGTCCACCGAGACCGTCCTCGCGACGGCCCGATAACGCAGGAGACATAGATGACCACCACTGAAACCCTTCTGCCGCAAGCTGTTTCGGCCTTCGCCGAGACGGCCACCCGCGACGCCGAGACCGCCTTCCGGGTGTTCAGGGAGACCGGAACCGTCACCGGCAACGGCACAGTGAACTTCGTCGAGCGCGTGCCCGGCGAGGAGATCGCGGTCGCCCTCAACGAGCCGGGCCCGTGGGCTACCGACCGCACCGTCGAACCCGTCGTCGCGACTTTCGACGGGGAAGTGCTGTCCGGCAGGGGATCCGCCGGATTCGTCACCGGCTATGCGAAGGTGTTCCGCGCACATCCGGAGATCACCTCCGTCGTCCACATCCACACCCCGTGGCTCGGCGGTTGGGCGCAGACCCACCGCACCCTGCCGATTCGCTACGCCGCCTCGCAGCGCCTCACCCTGTCCCGCGAGATCCCACCGCACATCGACCGCACAATCGGCGCGGGCGATTTCATCCTGGGCCGCCTCGAGGTCGACCCGCACCTGGTCGCGATCTTCGAGGCCAACGGTGGTGCCAATGTGATCGGCCGCGCCGGGCTGCTCGAGCTGGCGAAGTTCGTCGTCCTGCTCGAAGAGGGCGCGCAATACCAGGCGATCGCCGAAACCCTCGGTGGCTCCGTCGAATTCGATCCCTCGAACCTCGCCGTGCAGTGGCAGCGCAGCGGTCTGGCCGATGAAGCCCGTCGTCTCGGCCTGATCGGAGGCGCGCGATGAGCATCCGGGTCGGCTACTTCCCGCACAACAACTCCCTGTTCGTCCTGCGCCATCGCGGGATCTTGGAGCACCTGCTTCCCGACGTCGAATGGGTCGACCTGCGCGCCCTGCCGCAGTCCGAGCGTGTCGATCCCAAATCCGCACTCCCGAGCGAACATTCGGACTGGCTGTTCACCGAGGGCGGTTACGACATCATCGGCACCGGCTTCACCCCGCCGATCACCGCGCTCGCCAACCAGCGCGACATCGTCTACCTCGGCATCTCAGGTCCCCGCGTGGAGAACGGCAGGCTGGTCGCTACCGCGGCGAGCGGCATCAGCTCCGCCGCTGACCTGTTGGGCAAGCGGGTCGGCATCGCGCACGGCTCGTGGCAAACGACCCTGCTGCTGTTCGCCCTCGATGAAGCCGGTCTCACCTGGTCCGATATCGAACCGGTCGACGTGGACGTACGCGGTGGTGGTTCCGCACTGCTGGCCGGTGAACTCGACGCCTGGGTCGGCACCTACCCCGGCCTACAGGACGTGGAAGCCGCGACCGAGCTCAGCACCCTGGTCGACACCGCCTCGGTGTTCAGCCACCCGTCGCTGTGGTTCACCCGCCGCGACCTGGTCGAAACCCACCGCGCCGCAGTCGAAGCGGTGCTGGCCGCCTTGCAGGAATCCGATGCCTGGATCGCCGCGAACCCGCGCGAAGCGGCCCAGTACTTCGTCGACGACGCCCAGGCTCGCGGTATCCCCGCCGACCTGAATGCCTGGGAGGCGGCATTGCGTGGACGTCCGTTCGGAGTGCACCCGGTGAGCGAGGACTTCCTCGACGAACAGCAGCGCGCCGCCGACCTCCTGGCCGCGAACGGGCTGCTCCCGCGCACGATCGACGTCCGGTCCGCAGTGGTGCCGTGGATCGCCGAAGTCGTCGAACGGCCCGCCGCGATCGCCTGAGCTCGCGTCGGCGACACTGGAATCGGGGCGACCCACCGATTCGCGTCGCCCGGCACGTATTTGGTCAATTGATCACCAGGCCTACACGCAAACATCGCCCGACTGAATCCACCCGAGAGCGATTCTGCACAGAAGCCTGGTGATCAATTGACCAGGGCCGACGGGACGCTCAGCTGCGCCGCGACCCCGTGACCCATACCGGCCCAGTGAGCAGCCAGATCACGGTGATCACCCCGAGGCTGCCGAACACCCCCATCAACTGGTCCCGTTGCGTGGCATCGGCGACCGTGTAGCTCAACACCAAGGTCAGTGCCCCGGCGATGGCGGCCGCGCCGAGCCAGCGGGAGAAATCGGCCCATTCCTTGCGGGTGCGTTCCGGCCCGTATTTCGGGATCTTCACCGGGGCAGGGCCTGCGGCGAAGCGGTGGGCGAAGCGTTCGTCGGCCCAGCGGATCATCCGCCCACCGAACATGACCGTGCAGCCGAGGTAGATCCCGGCGACGCGATGGGCGAAGGTCACCTCGCCGCCGCGGTGCAGGTCGATCGCCACCGCGACCACCAGCACCACGTCCAGCACCGGCACCAGTGCCAACGTCACCGTGCTCGCGCGCGGCAGCCGGATCACATAACGCAGCAGCAAGCCGCCGACCACCAGCACCCAGAAGCCGACCTCGCACGCCGCGATGGTCAGTAGTACGGGATTGCGCAGTTCTTCCATATCTCCACTGTGGTGGTCGCCGGGGGTGCGAGGCGTCCGGCTTCCGGTCGTCGACCGGTCCGTCCTTCGGGGGACTCCGGCTTCTTGCCGCATGTGCTGGAATGGGCAGATGCCCCCACGTCGTGCGTTCATGGACCGGCTCGGGGAGGCGTTCGACAGTTCGACCTCGGCAGCCGTCGGGGTCTTCCTGGTCGGGCTGTTGCTGTGGGCCGCGGGCGGTTGGTCGTTGGTCGCCGACCGTGATCCCTATCCGCCGCCGGTGAAAGTGGCACTGCTGTGCGCGGCACTCGCGATCCAGCTCACCGCGCAACGTCGACCAGCTCTCGCCTTCGGCTTGATGGTCGCGTTGCTGGCCGCGGATTTCTCGTTCGGTCCGTCGTTGCCGCTGTGGATCGCGCTGACGGATGTGATCTTCCTTGCCGTCAGTGCCGGGTCGAACCGGCTGGGTGCGGTGGTCGGCTGGTTCGCGCTGATCGTGACCGTGGGTGGGGCGCTGCTGGTGCTGAGCGTGGCCGGCATCCGGGCGGGGTTGTATGCCACGCTGTTCGGTGTCGCTCTGACCTGGTCGCCGCTCGGGTACGCCCGTGCGATTCGCGCGTCCCGGCGGATGGTCGATGCCGAACGCGACGCGGCCCGCGCCGAACTCACCGCCCGCGACGCCGAACGGTCTGCCGCGATCGGCGAGGAGCGCAGGCGATTGGCCCGAGATCTGCACGACGCGGTGGCGGGGCATGTCTCGGCCGTCGCGATCCTCGCCGAAGTGGCGCAGAAGAAGCCCGGCGATATCGCGGTCCTGCAGACGATCCGCTCGAGCAGTCTCGCCGCGCTGGAGGAGATGCGCACGACAATCGACCTGCTCACCGCCCCCGACGACACCGCGGTGACCACGCGCCTTGCCTCCCTCGACGGCCTGATCGACGCGGCCGAGGCAGCGGGCGGCGCGGTGACCCTGCGCCGACCCACCGACCTCGAACTACCCACCGCGGTCGAGTCCGTGGTCACCCGGATCCTGAGCGAAACCCTCACCAACGCCACCAAACACGCACCCGGTGCGCCACTCGACATCGAATTGCGCCGCGATGCAGGACGATTGGTGATGACCGCGACGAACCCGATCCCACCGGATGTCGCCCGAGGCAACGGAAACGGACTGCGCAACATGATGTTTCGCGCGGAATCCGTCGACGGCTCCATCACCGCGGGCGCCCAGGGCGGCACCTGGTGCGTGTGCGCGCGAATTCCCCTGGGGGACAAATGACCGTCACAGTGCTGGTCGCCGATGACCACGCAACCATCCGCGCGGGCCTCAAGATGCTCCTCGAAGCGTCCGGCGAGGTGCGAGTGATCGGCGAAGCGGCCGACGGCGCCGCGGCAGTCCGGCAAGCCCGTGCCCTGAGCCCCGACGTGGTGCTGATGGACGTGCGGATGCCGCGCGTCGACGGCCTGGAAGCCACCGCCGCCGTGGTCGCCGAGACCAGCGCGAAGGTGCTGGTACTCACCACCTTCGCCATCGACGAGTACGTCCTCGGCGCGCTCTCGGCCGGTGCGAGCGGGTTCCTGCTGAAGTCTGTCGGCGGCGACGACCTGGTGAGTGCCGTGCTGGCCGTGGCGGAAGGAGACGCGGTCCTCGACCCGAAGGTGACACGCGCGGTGATCGCCGCGTTGCCTCGCGTTGCGGACGTCGCGCCCCCGCCCGACCTCTCCGCGCTGACCGAACGCGAACGGCAGGTCCTCGCAGGCCTCGGCGCCGGTCTGTCCAACATCCAGATCGGCACGCGTCTGCACATCGGCGAGGCCACCGTGAAAACGCACGTCTCCCGGGTGCTGAGCAAACTCGGCGTGCAGTCACGCGTGCAGGCCGCCGTGATCGCGTCGCAGTCCGGTCTCGATCTGCCCTGACCGGAACGGGGTCGAAACCGACGATGTCCCGGTACCTCGCGGGATACCGGGACATCGAGTAGGAACGGGGCTCAGCGTGCAGGTTGCGGGTCGGACTGTTCCGGACGAATCCGGCGTGATTCAAACCAATAGGTCAGGGAAACCGTGGCGTAGGAAGCCGCTACCACTGCTGCGGTCACCAGAAGAAACGCGACGAACAAGGGAATCAGGAAAGCCATGGTGCCCTCCTCGCGGTACGGTAGGCGAGCGATGAAGGTGGTGGTCAGCGCCTCGTCGCGCCGAATCTGAACGAGCCCCGCATGTTCGATAGTAGGGGCACGGCGCGACGGAGGCACGGCTCTGCGCGTGTGACTGCAGTCATGGTTTACGCGGAGTGTCGCCCACGTCACTGAAACGCCCATGAGGTTGAATGTTCAACATATCTGGGTTCTACCGCGTCACGAGTTCTCGTCATCGGCTTCACCACAGGCAACCGACGAAGGAGCACCGATCGTGAGCATGATCCTGGCCGCAGTGCACGACACGTACGGCATCGTTGTCGCCCAGGTGGGCAATCCCACGCCGGAGGCACCGCCGATGGCCGACAAGGTGATGCAGCTGGGCCGGTATTTCACCTGGATGATCCTGCTTTCGGGCGTCACCGCCATCACCTACGGCGGCGGCCGCTTCGCCTGGGAGAAGTGGAACGGCGGCGGCCTGCAGTCGCCGAAGATGATCGCCAGCGCGATGGCGGGCGGCGCGGTTGCCACCAGCGCGGGCACGATTATGAACGCTGTCATCGGCGCCTGACCCCGACCCCGCTACTGTCGGGGTCGTGCGTATCTTTCTCGCGGGCGCCACAGGCGTCATCGGATCCCGGTTACTGCCACTGCTGGTCGGCGCCGGTCACGAGGTGGCCGGCCTGACCCGTTCCCCGAGTAAAGCGGCGGCGGTTCGTGCGACCGGAGCCGAGGCGGTGGTCCACGATGTCTACGACGCCGACGGACTCACCGCCGCGGTACGCGATTTCGCCCCCGACCTGGTCATGCACCAGCTCACCGACCTTCCCGACGACGTGGCGCGCCTGGCTACCTCCGGTGAGGCGAATTCCCGTATCCGTACCGAGGGCACCGCCAATCTGCTCGCGGCCGCCGCGGCAGGCGGGGCGAGACGCTTTCTGGCCCAGAGCATCGCCTGGTCCCCGCCAGCCGGTCGCGGTGACGCGATCGCCACTCACGAATCCGCTGTCCTCGCCGCGGGTGGCATCGTCCTGCGTTACGGCCAGTTCTACGGTCCCGGAACTTACTACGAGTCGACCCCACCGGCGGATCCCCGCATCCACGTCGACACCGCTGCCGCGCGGACGATCGAGCTGCTCGAAGCGCCGACCGGGGTTGTCGTCATCACCGATATCGAGTAGAGACCGCACACCGAATAGGGAACAGTGAGGGGATGGCTGTTGACGTAGACACCCTTCACAGCGACGACGACCTCCACGCGGCCGGCGCGCTGTTCCGTACCGCGATGGTGGGCCTGCCGCCGCTGCCGCCGCATCGCGATCACCTGTCCGAACCCGGTCGCACGCTCGGTGCGCGCATCGACGGTCAGCTGGTCGGCACCGCGGATGCCTACACCAACTGGCTGGTCGTCCCCGGTGGCGCGCGCGTCCCACACGCCGCCGTCACCCATGTCGGTGTGCTGCCGACCCATACCCGGCGCGGGGTGCTCACCGCCCTGCTGCGCCGCCAGCTCGACGACATCGCCGAGCGGGGTGAAGTGGTGGCCACGCTGCGCGCGTCCGAGGGCTCCATCTACGAACGTTTCGGCTACGGCGTCGCGAGTTCCTTTGCGACCCTCGACCTGCTACGCGGTCGAGCCCGCCTGCGCGATACTGTGCCCGCGTCCGGCCCGGTGCGGTTCGTCGAACCGGCCGACGCGTGGAAGCTGTTCCCCCAGATCTACGCGACCGCCGCGATCTCCTGGACCGGTGCGATCGATCGTCCCGAATACTGGTGGAAGCTCAGGGAGCGCACCGCGGTCGAGCCCGTGTACACCGTGGCGCACGGCCCCGCCGGCGCCGAGGACGGCTTCGCCCGCTACCACCCGGTCGACACCGCGAACTGGTTCCGCAGCCGCGAACGCACGATCGTCGTCGACGACCTCGTCGCCACCACCCCGCAGGCCTACCTCGGCCTGATCCGGCACCTGCTCACGGTCGATCTCGTCGACAAGGTGCGGTTCACGTTCGCGCCGGTGGACGCCCCACTGCGCCACCTCTTCACCGACGAACGCGCGGTCGAGGTCGCGGGCGTGCACGACGAGACCTGGCTGCGGCTCATCGATGTCGGTATCGCGCTGGCCCGCCGCAGCTATCGCGACGCGGCACCGGTTGTCGTCGAGGTCAGCGATGCGATCCGCACCGACAACAACGGCCGGTACCGGATCTGCGCGGACGGTGTCACCAGGGTCGACGACCCCGCCGATGTCAGCGTGGATGTCGCGGCGCTCGGCGCGGTCTATCTGGGCGGGTCCACGTGGCGCCAGCTCGCGTTGGCCGGCCGGGTGGTCGAGCACCACGCCGGTGCCGTGGATGCCGCCGACGACCTGTTCGTCACGCCCACGCTGCCTTTCAGCGGGATATCGTTCTGACTCGATCGAGAAAACCACGCTGAGCGCACATTATTCGCCCGAACGATCGCGAAAACGACAATTCGTGGGAGAAGTGGGCGCTGAGCGTGGTTGCCGGGTCAGGGGCGAAAGATCCGGTCGGCTTGCGGCAGCGGACGAAGGGTGTCGGAGATCTGCGCGACCAACTGCCACGGCCGGTCGAGGTCGGTGGTCGCTTTGCCGTTGGTCAGAACGGCGCCGGACAGGCCACGATCGGGGTCGGCCCAGCCGTACTGGGTGGTCAGACCGCTGCGACCGAAGTGTGACGCGGTGTCGCGCCCGAACTTGGACCGGCGGGCACCGAGCTCGAATCCTGCGCGACTGACGCGGCCTGCCATACCGAGCATGCGATCAGCGGGGGCGATCGCCTGGCGCAGGGTGTCGGGCTCGATGACTCTCGTCCCGTCCAATTCCCCACCGCGGGCGAGGATTTCGTAGAAGCGCGACAGTTCGAAGGCAGTGGTGACCAGGTTGCCGGAAGGGAGTTCGGCGGCGAGGAAGGCGTCGTTGGTCGCCCTCGATGCCTTGTCCATGTGGCCGCCAAGCGCCTTGTTCGCCAGGAATCGGGCAAGGCGGGGCTGCGGCGGGCCGGTCTTCACACTCGGCACGACCTTGTTCACGTCGGCGGGATCGACGCCGAAGTTGTTCCAGCAGAAGCCCAGTGGCGTGAGCACCTGCTCGGCGAGGTGCTCACGCATCCGCTTGCCGGTCGCTCGTTGCACGAGCAGGCGTTGGATCAAGCCGCTGGTGAGCGCGTGGTAGACGCGGAAACGGCCAGGCGCCCAGCTCGGCACCAGATCGGTGAGGGCGGCTACGGCCAGTTCCTCGTCGAGGACAGCGGCGGTTCCGCTGTGTGGTGCGGTGATGAACGGGATGCCAGCCGAATGTGAGAGCACGTCGCCGATGGTGATGATGCCCTTGCGATGGGCAGCGAACTCCGGAATGTAGTCGGACACACGGTCTTCCAGCTTGAACGCGCCCTGTTCGATGAGCATGAACATCACGGTGGCGGCGACGCCCTTCGCGGTGGAGAACCCGCAGAACGGGGTGTCCGGGGTCGCCAGAATCTTTTCGGCGTCGGGCCCGTCGCTCGGTGCGTTACCCCACCCGTGACCGATCGTCCGGTTCAGCACGATCCCGCCGTTGCGGCGCAGACACACCTGGATGGCGGGCGTGGTGCCCATCGCGTACCACGCCCGCACCGACGCCCAGATCGCCTCGACGTCGGCACGCGACGATCCGACCTCGGCCGGATCGTCCTCGTGGCCGATCGTCGTCACCGCGTCGAGATCACCGGCGACCGTCACCAGCGTGGCAGGAAGTGCGTTCATCGGGCCAGCCTACCGGCGGTGACCTGTGATAATCCTGAGCGCACAGGATGAAGTGCCGGTCATGTCCTGGCCTCGGCGAGCGTCGCGTCGGCACGAACGGAGTCGACCGGTGTGCGTCCCGCGGCGGTCACCGCGCGGCGGGCGTAGGCGCGGACATCGGCGTCGGGATCGGTGACGGCCGACTCGAGCTTGTCGAGGGCGGCACCACTGTGGGGCCAGGAGGACAGGGCGAGTACTGCCGCTTTGCGAACGTCGAGGTGGCGGTCGGTGAGCGCCTCGCCCAACGGCCCTACGGCTGCCTCCGGGCTCGAACCCGCCAGCCCGCGCGCGGCGCCGACGCGCACCTGCCAGGCGGAATGACCCAGTGCCGCACCGAGTTCGGTCACATCCTCGACCGAGGTTCCCAACGCGGCGAAAGCAGTGAGCGCCGCAGCTCGGACCAGCGGGTCAGGGTCGCCGGCGAGAGTCCGGATCACCTCGACGCCGCCGTCACCGATCGACGCGAGCCCGTGCGCGACGGCGATGCGCACCTCACGATTGACATCGCCCGCGATGGACGACACCGCCCCTGTGTCATCGAGCGACACCAGCGCCCGCACCGCTTCGATCCTGACCCGATGATCGGTATCACCCAGTGCCGCACGGTAATCCGAACCCGACCCCGCTCGCAGTGCGCGCAGCAGATCGATGACGGTCGCGCGGACGAGGGGATCGGGGGAGCCGAGATGCTCGCTCAGCTCACCGGCCCCGTCGAGCACCTCCACCAGTTCCCGCAGGCTCTCGGTGGCCGCCCGGCGCACCGAAGCAGCCTCGTCACCCAGCGCCCGCACCAGCTCATCGGCGAAGCCCTCTGGGGTGTTCTCGGTGAGCACCGACAGTGCCGCCACCCGCACCACCGGATCGGGATCGGTGAGATAGCTCGAAAGCTCCTCGACCACAGGCGAATCCAGCGCGAGCAGCGTGACCAACCGAGGTGAGGACGGCGACACCGGCGCGGCGTCGGTGCGCACCGGGACTTCCCGCTGCGGGGCGCGTGTTCCCACCAGGTCGGGCTGGGCGATCACCTCGACGATCGGCTGAGCCGACGGCACATCATCGAGACCGGGCACCGGCACCAGATACGGTGCCACCGATCGCTTCACGAATTCCATCTCGCCGTCGACGGTCTTGCGCAGGTTCAAATGGAAATTCCACGACTCGTCGTCACGCTCGGGCAGATCGGCGCGATCGTGATAAAGCCCCCAGCGGGACTCGGTGCGGGTCAGTGAACTGCGCGAAGCCATTTCGGCACAATCGCGAATGAACTGCACCTCGACCGCACGCATGAGTTCGTGTGGTGTCTGTGCGCCGATCCCGTCGACTTCGGCGCGCATCCGCTCGAAGGTCTCCACGGCGATCGACAGTTTGGCGGCCGTTTTCGGCGGCGCCACATAGTCGTTCACGAACCGGCGCAACTTGTACTCGACCTGTGGCTGCGGCGGGCCTTCCGGCTGGCGCAACGGCCGGTAGATCAGTTCGTGCGCTTCGGCGAGTTGATCGGCGGGCAGCTCGGCGGGCGCATCGAGCTCGGACAGGGTCGAGGCCGCGTGCGCGCCCGCCAGATCGCCGTAGACGAACGCGCCGATCATGTAATTGTGTGGCACACATGCCAAGTCGCCCGCTGCGTACAGGCCGGGCACGGTGGTGCGCGCGTTCTCGTCCACCCACACACCGGACGCGGAATGTCCACCGCACAAACCGATTTCGGAGATATGCATCTCGATATCGTGCGTGCGATAGTCGTGACCCCGGTTGGCGTGGAAGGTTCCGCGAGTCGGGCGCTCGGTGGTGTGCAGGATCGATTCGAGCGTCGACAGCGTCTCGTTCGGCAGGTGTGACACCTTCAGGTAGATGGGCCCGCGCGCGGATTCGATCTCCTGCTTCACCTCGGCCATCATCTGCCCCGACCAGTAGTCGGAGTCGACGAAACGTTCACCTTCGGCGTTGACCTGGTAACCGCCGAACGGGTTGGCGACGTAGGCGCAGGCGGGACCGTTGTAGTCCTTGATCAGCGGGTTGATCTGGAAGCATTCGATGCCGGAGAGTTCGGCGCCCGCGTGATAGGCCATCGAATAGCCGTCACCCGCATTGGTCGGGTTCTCGTAAGTGCCGTACAGGTAGCCAGAGGCGGGCAGGCCGAGCCGACCGCACGGACCGGTCGCCAGAATCACCGCTTTCGCCGCCACTTCGACGAATTCGCCTGTGCGCGTGTTCAATGCGGCCGCACCCACGGCGCGCCCGTCCTGAGTGAGCACCCGCACGGGCATCAGCCGATTCTCGATGCGGATCTTCTCCCGCATCTTCCGCTGCCGCAGAACGCGATACAGCGCCTTCTTCACATCCTTGCCCTCGGGCATCGGCAGCACATACGACCCCGACCGGTGCACCCGCCGCACCGCGTACTCGCCGTATTCGTCCTTCTCGAACTTCACCCCGTACCGCTCGAGGCGCTGCACCATCGCGAAACCCCGGGTGGCCGTTTGATACACGGTGCGCTGGTCGACGATGCCGTCGTTGGCGCGGGTGATCTCGGCGACGTAGTCCTCCGGTTCGGCCTTGCCCGGGATGACGGCATTGTTCACACCGTCCATGCCCATGGCCAGCGCCCCGGAATGGCGCACGTGCGCCTTCTCGAGGAGAAGCACGTTCGCGCCGGACTCGGCGGCGGTGAGCGCGGCCATAGTGCCCGCGGTGCCGCCGCCGATGACGAGCACATCGCAGTCGAGCCGGACACGGTCGGACAGGTCGGGAATGTTCACAGCGACTCCAGGATTCGGGCCCGAAGGGCGCTCCGGTCCACCGGTTCGCGCGGGTCGGGTACCTCGACGACCGCGCGCAGCGAACCGTCACCGAGCACGGCGATCCGGTCGCCGAGCAGCAGGGCTTCGTCGAGGTCGTGGGTGACGAAAATGATCGTGGTCGGGTGGGCGCGCCAGGTGTCGACGAGCAGGCGCTGCATCTCCGCGCGGGTCTGGCTGTCGAGCGCGCCGAACGGCTCGTCCATGAGCACCGCGCGCGGCGAGCCCGCCAGGCTGCGGGCGAGCTGAACCCGCTGGCGCATCCCGCCGGACAGGTCACGCGGCAGATAGTCGGCGTAGCCGCTGAGGCCGACCTCGTCGAGCCAGCGCTGCGAACGTGGCGCCCGCTCGCTCCGGGACACGCCCCGTAGGCGCAGTGCCAGGTCGATATTGGCGCGAGCGGTGCGCCACGGCAGCAGCGCGTCGTCCTGGAATACCAGCGCGCGATCGGCCGACGGACCGGTGACGCGGTCCTTGTCGGCGCGAATGAGGCCCGCGGTCGGTTTGCGCAGCCCGGCGATCGCACGCAACAGCGTCGACTTGCCGCAGCCGGATTTGCCGACCAGGACCAGGATCTCACCGGCGGCGACCGTCAGATCGACGTCGCGCACAACGGTTTTGGGCCCGTAGCTGATGCGGACGGACTCGAGGCTCAAACGCATACCCACCGAGACGGCGGGCGCGGCGGTGGTCGTGGTCATGACGCAACCTCTCGCGGCAGCCAGCGGGTCACCCGACGGCCTGCCAGTTCGACGATTCCGGAGGTGAGGAAGCCGAGTACCCCGATGGTGATCATCCCGACGAACACGGCCGGGTAGTCGACGATGGTGTAGGACTGCCAGGTGCGATAGCCGATGCCGAGGCGCCCGGAGATCATCTCCGCGGAGATCAGGCAGATCCAGGCCACGCCCATGCCCACCGACAGCCCGCTGAACACGCCGGGCAGGATGCCGGGCACGACCACCCGGGTCAGCACCTCCCGCCGCGATGCGCCCAGCGTGCGGATCGCGTCCTCCCAGATGGTCGGCAGCGCCCGCGTCGCATGCCGGGTGCTCACCAGCACCGGGAACAGCGACGCGGTGAAAGTGATGAACACGATGCCGGATTCGTCGCTGGGGAACAGCAGGATCGCCACCGGCACCAGCGCGATCGCCGGGATCGGGCGGATCAGTTCGGCCAGCGAACCGAACACATCGGCCAGCAGTCGCGAGCGACCCAAGCCGATGCCCGCCAGCACACCGACGACGGCCGCCAGTCCGAACCCGGTGACGATCCGGATCAGCGACTGCGCCACATCCAGGTAGTACTGCCCGGTCCCGAGGTGTTCACCGAACTCGGCGACGATCTCGGTCACCGTCGGCAGGGTGTCGAAGCGCAGCCCGGCGCGCACATCGCCCGCGGTGAGCAACTGCCACAAGCCGATCGCCGCCGCCACCGAGGCAACTCGGACCGTTCGCGACACCCAGACCGATCTTGCGGGTGCGTCGTCGTCTTGCAGGGTGGTGGTCTCGATCGGGGTCGCCTGCTCGAAAACCGTGCTCATCCGCGGACTTCCGTCACGGCCTGCTCGTAGGAGACCGGTGCGGCGTCGGGATGGGTGGCGCGGTAGCGGTCGGCCGCCGCCTGCGTGGTGAACGGTAGATACCGCGTGCCTTCGCGCAACCAGATGGACTTGTCGGCGAACCAGCGAGTGCCCAGCTCGGCATCCGGAATGTACACCGCGCGAACAGTTTTGCCCGCAGCCTTGGCAGCCTGCACCGCCCGAAGCAAGCAGCCGGGATTCGCGGCGGGCTGCGGCTTGTCGGCACCCTCGACCCAGACCTCACCGGCCAGCGCCGGATCACTCACCGGCACAGCGCAAATCGGATCGGTACCGGTCACCTTGCTCGGATTGACCCCCGACGCGAGCGCGGCGTCGTAGTCGTTGCGGCCGGTCTCGGTGAAGGCTTGGCGCAGCGGTCCGTCCTGGACGAAGGCGTCGATGTCGAGGTCGGCGAAATCGCCGATCGACTTCAGATAGTTCACGTCATCCTTGAACGCGGCGATCAGATTTGCCTTGAGCGTGGTGTCGAAACTGGTACCGCCGGGACCGTTGTAGAGGTACACGACTTCCTGCGGCAGGCCCGACCCCTTGGCGACGAGATCGGCTGCCTCGAAAGGCTTCTCATTCAGGAAAGCGGTCGCATCCAACTGAGCGGCCAGGAATGCCTGGAGCACCTCGGGGTGATCGGCCGCGTACCCGCGCCGCGCCACCACACCGTGAAAAGTCGGCACATTCAATTCCGCACCGTCATAGAGCAGCTTGGCCTTGTTCTGCTGCACCAGCAGCCCTGGCCACGCCACGAACTGCGACAGCGCGCTCACCTGATGCGATTCCAGCGCGGTCGCTCCCACCTGCGGCTGCTGGTTGAGCACCTCCACGCCCTTGGCCGGGTCGATACCAGCCCGCGACAGCGCCTGCACCAGCGTGCCGTGTCCCGCCGAACCCACACTGGCCGAGATCTTCTGCCCGGCCAGATCGGTGATCGACCGGGCCGGTGAATCATTGGGCACCACAACCATGTTCAGCGCACCCTTGGGGTTGTAGCCGGTGATCGACACCAGTTCGGTGCGTGCGCGTTCGTTTGCCTGCGTGCGAGATCCGTTGATCAGCAACGGATAATCGCCCATCGAACCGATATCGATCTTCTCGGCCACCATCTGCGCGGTGATCGGCGCGCCGGTGTCGTAGTCCTGCCACTCCACCTGATATTTCGCGCCGCCACCGTCGGTGATCTTCTGCAGCCGCTGTTCCAGGTAACCCTGCGCCTTCAGCAGTGTGCCCGCGGTGACGGTGTTGATGGTCTTGGACTGATAGCCGATGACGACCTTGACGGTGCCCGCCGGTGCGGCATCGGAACTTTCGAGCGAGCAGCCCGCCGCGGTCAGCGCGAGAGCCAGTGCGACAGGGGCGAATCGAGTGATCTTCATTGCGTGGAATCCCGGTTTCAGCGGAGCAGATAGGGCATGTTGACGGTGACGGCACCGGTGGGGCAGCGCGCCGCGCAGGGCCCGCAGTACCAGCACTCGTCCACGTGCATGTAGGCCTTGCCCGAATCATCGTGAATGGCAAGGGAATCGAGTGGACACATGTCCACGCAAAGCGTGCAGCCGGTGATGCACAGTGATTCGTCGATCGTCACCGGGACGTCGGCGCGCTGGGGGACCAGTGCCATTACAGGACCTTCCATTCGGGGGTGCTGCGGGTGAGGCTGCCGCGCATCGTGATGCGGTCACCGCGCATGCGGATGTACTCGAGGTCGACGGGGCGACCGTCGTCGAGGTGGGTGAGGCGTTCGAGCATCAACAGCGGTGCGCCCGCCGGAGTGTCGAGGGTGGTGGCCGTATGCGGGTCTGCCGCAACGGCTTCCAGTGCGAGGTCGGCAGCGCCCAGCGACTGCCCGGTGACCTGTTCGAGCAGGACGAACACATCGGTCGTCTCGAGGTCGTGGGCCAGCAGCTCGGTACCCACATCGGGGGCGAGATAGGTCAGGTCCAGGCTCAGCGGAAGGTCGGCGAGGAAACGCAGCCGCTCGATGTAGACGACCTTGTCGCCCGGCGCCAGCTCGAGTCGGCGCGCGACCGCAGGGGGAGCGGTGATAGTGGTGGCGGCACGGACCTCGTTGCGGACGGTGCCGTGACCCTTGAGCGTTTCCTGCAGGCCGAGCAGGGCATCGAGACCGTGGTCGAATTTGCGGGCGGCGACCCGGGTGCCGAGCTTGGGCGCACGATCGATGAGGCCTTCGTCGCGCAGCAACGCGAGTGCCTCGCGGACGGTATTGCGGGAGGTGTCGTGTTCGGCGGCGAGTTCCTGTTCGCCGGGCAGGGCGCCCTCGACCGCGCCGGCCAGGATCTGGTGGCGCAGGATGTCGGCGACCCGGCGCGCCCGATCGGCGCGCTGGCCGCGAATCGGTGTGGGTTCGGTTCTCTCGCTGACCTGCATGAACAGCGACGATAGCGGCGATCGGCGGGGTGCTTCCCTGCCACGAATCGCACCCGAATTCAAGGGATGTTTCTACGCCGGACGGTGGTTCGCGCGACCTGCGGGAATCGACGCGAAATCCGCTATTGCGCCACCTCGGGATGCGCGGACGACATTGCGATCACGCCGATCGCAATGTCGTCGCCGACCGTCAGGGCTGGCCGGGATTGAGCACGATGAACAAGCCGTGCGCCTCGGCGCAGAGCCGCTCACCGTCGTGCAGGGTCGCGCGCAGATATACCTTGCGACCCTCGCGGCGCTCGACCCACGCGCGCAGGGTCAGTGCGGTGTTGAGCGGAGTGATGGACCGGTAGTCGACCGTCAGCGAGGCAGTGCGGGTGATCTCCCTGGTGTTGACAGCCGCGGCCATCCCGCAGAGGTCGTCGAAGGCCAGGGCGATGTGGCCGCCGTGTGCGGCGTTGTTGCCACCCAGGTGGAAGGTGCGGAAGGTGAGGTTCGCGGTCACGCCGTCGCGGCTCGCCTCGCTCACTGTGTACGGCGGCAGGGTGACATTGCCGCGTGCGGGCAGATCGGTGCGGGTCCAGCTGGGCGAGGACCACTCGTCGACCACGGCCGCGTCGAGGCGGGCATTGAGCTGTTCGAGGGTCGCGATCGCTTCCTTGGCGAGCTCGTCGGACGGATTGATCAGTCGCGCACGGTCCATCAGCTCGCGTACCTGGTCGACCAGTTCGCCGTACTGCGAACCGCCCGCCAGCTGCCCGTTGTCCGCGTCTTTGCTCGCCTGGATCAGCTCGGCGATCGGTCGGAAGCCGCCCTCGTGGTGCTCGGCGTCGGGCAGCTGGTGCTCCGCGTCCGGCAGCGGGGTTCCGGCCTGTGCATTATCCATATGCAACACGTTATAGGGCCCGAGCTGGATGTTCGCGCCGGGGACCGCTCGCCGGTCGATGGGTGCGGTGAGGTAGCTGGGTCCATTAGGCTCGACGGTGATCACCGAGCAGGTCTACACGTTGACGAAAGACGGCGAAAGGCTGGGCGCATGGGTATCGCGGCGGTTGTGTTCGACATGGACGGCGTACTGATCGATTCCGAACCGATCTGGGAGCAAGTCCGCCACGAGTACGTGGTCCTCAAAGACGGCCGGTGGCAACCGGATTCGCAGAAGAAGATGATGGGGATGAGCACCGTCGAGTGGTCGACCTATATGGCCGACGATCTCGGGGTGGCGATGCCGCCCGACGAGGTGGCCTCCGACATCATCGATCTGATGGCCGACAAGTACGCCCACCAGGTCCCGCTGCTGCCCGGTGCGGTCGATGCGGTGCGGCGGTGCGCGGGATCGTGGAAACTCGGCCTGGCCAGCTCGTCGCCGGCGACGTTGATCGATCTGGTGCTCGCAAAGGCCGGGCTGATGGACTATTTCACCGCGGTGTTGTCGACCGAGGAGGTCGGCCGGGGCAAGCCGTCGCCCGATGTCTATCTGACCGTGGCGCAGCGACTCGGCATCGATCCGGAAGACTGTACGGCCGTGGAGGATTCGACCAATGGCCTGCTCTCCGCCCACAACGCCGGGATGCGGGTGATCGCGGCGCCGCGACCGGAGTTCCCGCCGCTGCCCGACGCGCTCGCCCTCGCCGCCGCGGTCATCGGCGATCTCGACCAGCTCACCCCCGAGGTGATCACGGGCTGATTCAGAAGCTGCCGGTCACGCCGTCGATCCGCTCGCGCAGGAGATCGGCGTGACCGTTGTGGCGGGCGTACTCCTCGATCATGTGCAGGTACGCCCAGCGCAGCGTGTAACCGTCGGGACGCCACGGCGTGTGGAAGACATGGTCGAGGGGCAAGTCGGCGATGACGGCGTCACAGGCGGCGACCTCGGCGTGGAAGGCAGTGAAAACGTCCTCGGCCGATCGTGAGGTGAGGTCGTCGAAGTCGTCGTCGGGCTTGGCTTTCGAGTAGTAGATCGGCCCGATCTGCTCGCCCGCTGCCCGCACCCGGAACCAGCTCCGCTCGACGTCGGTCATGTGACGGACGAGCCCGAGCAGCGACAGCGTCGACGGCTCCACCGAGCGAGTGGCCAGCTGCTCGCCATCGAGGCCGCCACATTTGCCGAGCAACGTCTGACGGTGAAAGTCCAACCAGGACTGCAACATCGGACGCTCGTCGACATCGATCAAAGTTTTCGTCGGCTCGAGTTCGGGTGCTTTCCACGTCATCACAGCGACGCTACCTGCGGTCCCGTCGCACCGCAGCTCGATATCAGCCGCGTGGCAGAGTGGCGACCGGACGTGTCATTGATTCATCGGTCCGGCTGCCGGGTGGTCGTGCCGATCCGGCAGACTGGCCCGATGGGTGACCAGCGCGACGACCAGCCCGAAGTCGTAGTCCACGTCGGCGACGGCTCCGATGTTCCGCATGCTGTCGACCCCGCCCGGCCCGGAACCGCGGGCACCGCGCCCGCCCCCGAGCACCCCTTCCTCCTGCTGACGCGCACCCCCACCGAGAGCATCCAAGCGCGCTACCTCGACGACGGCACCTACGAACTCGAGCACACCGCAGGCGCTGAGCAGCGCCAATTGTTCACCACCGACGCACTTCTGGTCCGCGACATCATCTGGTCCTGGATTCAGCGTGACACCTGGTGGTCGACCACCGTCGCCTGGACCACCGTCGACCCCGCCGTCGCCGAACTCCACGCCCTACACGCCGAACTCTCCGACATACTCGACGGCATCTCCCTGATGGACTCCGTCACCGATGAACTGGACCAGGCTCTCGCCCGCGCCGACGAACTCCTCGCCGATATCGATGTCGACTTCGGTGAATAGGCAACCTGTGCACCCTGATGTGGTCACGGCTCGGAATCTCATCGACGTTCTGGGACTGGATATTTCGGCCGCGATTCCCGATTCGGAGAACGCGGAATACGGAGCGTTCGTGTCGGTGGTCGGCCGTGGGTCGGTTCGATTCCGAGTGGGAAAACTGACACCGACCAAGGTGGGCTCGTTCGTGTCGGTGTGGCAGCGGGCCGCCGACGGCTCGACGGTACCGTTCGCCGCCGAAAGCGGTGCCGACCTGTTGGTGATCACGGTCCGCGAGGGCGCGCATTGCGGTCAGTTCGTGTTCCCGAGAAACGCACTCGCCGAGCACGGGATCATGTCCGTCGCTGGGTGTGGTGGCAAGCGTGGTTTTCGCGTGTATCCGCCCTGGTCGGCCGCCCAGAACAGCCAGGCGAGAAATTCCCAGAAATGGCAGTGTGGCTATTTTCTCGATCTCGATGGCGAAAATATCGACCTGTCGCTGGCTCGAAATCTCTACGAACCGGTGTGGCCGATAAATCAGTAGCGGTGATCAATATCACCGGAATGTGCTGATCCCGCACCCGGTGGCAGACAAACACACCGAAACAATGGGGACCCAGCTGTTCGAAGAGTCCGCCGCGCAACTGTTCATGCTGGCCGGCGCCCACCGCAAAGCCGGCGACGACAGCGCCGACGTCGCCCACCGCGACGACTCGACCTTCGCCGCAGTCCACGACGCGGTGGTCCGCCCCGGCTCACCCCTGATCAGCCACCTGGCCCGCGACCTCGAGAACCACGGCTTCGACACCTGCGTCTACGACGGCAAAAAGTGCAAAGCCCTTGGCGCAACCACGAATGTCCAAGGCATACAGGCCCGCACCCGCGGCGCCGACTTCATCCACATCGAGGTCGATCGCGACACCCGCGACAGCAAGACCGAACGCACAGAACTGATGCGAGTCATCAACGAAACATTGCGCGCGGCCGGCGTCGACTGAGCGTGGCTTGCTCGCGGAGGTGGCCCGCAGCGCAACACCCACTGATGTGGATTACAGTGGCGCCGTGGGGATTACCGAGTACGGACCGGGCGATGTGGTGTACTTCCCGGCAGGCCCGTTCAGTGGCATCTGCGCGGTCGTCCGAGAAGTCGACGCCCGGCGGGCACAACTACGGATCGAATTCGGCGAGGGAACCGTGCACCGCGAGGGAAATGTCCTGCGCGAACGCCGACACAAACTGACGGTCGATTTCGACGAGGTCGAGCTGGTTTAGCTGATTGTGGCGCACCGCTGCAATCAGGCATGATTGCGTCCAGCATGCTGAATTCCGATCCCTTCCTCGACAGCCTCGAAGGCTTATCCGTTGGTGATGCGCTGGGCGCACAGTTCTTCGTCCCCGGCCGCTCCGTCCCTGATCTCCTCGCCGGGCGACCGCCGGCCGCACCCTGGCAATGGACCGACGACACCGAAATGGCCTGCTCGGTCTACGCCGAAATTCGTGACAATGGTTTCATCGACCGCGATGTGCTCGCAGCCGCCTTCGCGAACCGCTGCGAACCATATCGCGGCTATGGACCCGGCACAGTTGTTGTGCTGCACGAGATTCGAGATGGACGGCCGTGGCCCGACGCCGCGGGCGCTGTCTTCGACGGGCGTGGATCGTGGGGCAATGGTGCGGCGATGCGGGTTGCTCCGCTGGGGCACATTTCGCCGACGATCCGGATCGGGCCGCCGCTCAGGCCGCGCTGTCCGCCGAGGTCACCCATCGGCACCCGGAAGCGATCGTGGGTGCGATGGTGATCGCGGTGGCAGCCGCGCACGCCGCCGATTCACGTGAGAAAGGCTGCACTCCTGATGAATTGATAGGTGCTGTCGAGCCCTATCTGGTCGACGGTCTCACCGCACAAGGTGTGCGACGCGCCCGCGGTCTCTTCGGTCGACCGATAGCCGAAGCGGCCTACGAGCTCGGCAACGGTGCGCGCGTCAGCGCCCAGGACACCGTGCCCTTCGCCCTGTGGGCGGCCGCCACCCACCTCGACGACTACCCGGCCGCCATCTGCGCCTGCGTCGAAGCAGGCGGAGACGTTGACACCACGGCCGCGATCGTCGGTGGAATCGTGGCGGCCCACACGGGCATCGGCAACCGCGGCACGACCCGCGGAATTCCCGAGGACTGGCTCACTGCTCGGGAACCGTTGCCCGGATGGGCATTCGAGCGAATCGCCGCGAATCGCGCGGTAGTAGTCACACGGGCCTCGGCCGCCTCGGCACAGATCGATCCGATCGTGCACCCTCACCGTGCGCGTGCGGTCCAGCGGTCGTGGTGGCGGACTTCGATGGGGTGGGCGAAGGCGGTGGAGATGTGGGCGGTGGTGGTCGGGAGTTCCTCGAGGTGGTGGGTGGCCAGGATCGAGGCGACTTCGGGGTGGGTGTGGTCGAGGGTGTCGATGATCAGGTGATCGCGCCACAGAATCCGAGCACGGTGCTCTTGCCCGCGCCGTTGGGGCCGAGCAGCGCCCAGTGCTCACCGGCTCATGTAAAAGCCTCCTTCAAGGCGGACAGGTGAGTTCGACTGAATTCCGCCGCGGCAGTGGGGTTTCGATCGGCAATCGACTGAGCCAGTTCCTCGTGCGCGGCGTGGTCGGCCTGCGTGGAGCGCATGGGACGCAGCTCGAGCATGTCGATCATGGCCACGCGCAGTCGCGGGAGGAAGCTGTCGAACAGCTGGGTGAGCACGTCATTGTGGGCGGCGACGAGGATCGCGCGATGGAAGGCCATGTCGGCGTCGACGAGCTCGGCGACGGTCAGACCCTCGGTGCGGCGACCCGCCAGCGCGCGCCGGACAGCTCGCAGGTCAGCAGGTGTGCGCCGTTGTGCGGCCAGTGCGGCGGCCTCGGCCTCGATCGCGATCCGCGCCTCGATCACGGCAGCGATGGTGGCACCACGCAGCACAACGTCCCAGTCCTCGGTCACATCGAGCGCGGTGACGAACACCCCGGAACCCTGCCTGCTGTCGAGCACACCTTTGCCCGCGAGTTCCCGGATCGCCTCGCGCAGCGTCGACCGGCCGACGCCCAACTGGGCGGCGAGCAGCGTCTCACCCGGTAATCGATGACCCAACGGCCACTCGCCCGCCCGGATTCGCCCGAGCAGGAGTTCAGCCGCTTGCGCGGCCAGCGGCTGCCGCCGTACCTGCGATACCACCGGAAGACCTCTCTACTTGTCTGAGGAGTTGTGGTAGAAGTGTACCCATCATGACCTACACCGCACTTCTTCTCGGCCGCCACGGCGGGGCCTGACAGACCGGCCGCCCCGCCGTGGGGCTCAGTCATGGCCGGTCGTCGTCGTCTCGTGGCTCTTCGTGGCCAGGAAGCAGAGCAAGTCATGACCGAATTCCCCACCCTGATCACCCCCTCGGGCGCTGTCGCCGACGGGGTGCCCGCGTGGAATCGGCAGCGCCACTCGGCGATGCCGTCGTATCGATACCGTGACGTCCATCAACGGGTGAATATCGCTGTCGGCCAACGTGACTGGCCGAACGCTCGGATAACGACCGCACCCCTCTGGGTCCCCGTCGACCTGCGTGACGGCAACCAGGCGCTGGCCGAACCGATGGACCCGACCCGCAAACGCCGGTTCTTCGAACTGCTGATCGCCATGGGCTACAAGGAGATCGAGGTCGGCTACCCGTCCGCCTCACAGACCGACTTCGATTTTGTGCGCCTGCTGGCCGACACCCCGATCGCCCCGTCGGATGTGGCCATCGTCGTGTTCACCGCGGCGCGTCGTGACCTGATCGAACGGACCGTCGAGTCGGTGCGCGGTATCACCAATGAGGTGGTGATCCACCTGTACACGGCCACCGCGCCGGTCTGGCGCGAGGTGGTGCTCGGCAAAGATCGCGAGCAACTGCGCGAGCTGATCGTCGACGGCGCGCGCGACGTCCTGGAACTTGCGGCCGACCTGCCGAACGTGCGCTTCCAGTTCTCGCCGGAGGTATTCAACCTGACCGAACCGGATTTCGCCCTCGATATCTGCGACGCCGTCACCGAACTGTGGCAGGCGAGTCCGCAGCGACCGGTGACGCTGAATCTGCCTGCGACGGTGGAGGTCGCGACCCCCAACATCTACGCCGACCAGATCGAATACATGCACCGCAACCTGGCTCGCCGCGACGGCGTGATCCTGTCGGTGCACCCGCACAACGACCGGGGGACCGGCATCGCCTGCGCCGAACTGGCGGTGCTGGCGGGGGCGCAGCGGGTGGAGGGTTGCGTTTTCGGCAACGGTGAACGCACCGGTAACGTCGACATCGCCACCCTGGCCCTGAACCTGCACGCTCAGGGCGTGGACCCGATGATCGACTTCTCCGATATCGACGAAATCCGCCGCACTGTCGAATACTGCACGCGCCTGCCGGTCCACGAAAGGCACCCCTACGTAGGTGATCTCGTGCACACGGCCTTCTCCGGCACCCACCAGGACGCGATCCACAAAGGCATGGCCGAGCATCGTCGGCGCGCGGCGGCAACGGGCGTCCCGGAGCGTGAATCGGACTGGCAGGTCCCCTACCTGCCGATCGATCCCGCCGACCTCGGCCGCTCCTACGACGCCGTGATCCGGGTCAATTCCCAGTCGGGCAAGGGTGGTATCGCCTACCTGCTGCGCACCGAATACGGACTCGACCTGCCGCGACGCCTGCAGATCGACCTCGCTTCGCGCGTCCAGGAACACACCGACGACACCGGTGCGGAGATCACCGCCAAGGAACTGTTCACCCTTTTCGAGCAGACCTACACGGCCCCCGCGCACCGAATTGGCCTGGTGCAGTGGCAGATCGCCGACAACATCACCGAAGTCGTCCTCGACGCGCACGGCGGCGAACGACGCTCGACACACCCCGACGTGGGCCCGGTCGACGCCCTGGCCGCCGCGCTCGCCGACGCCGGCCATCCGATCGAAATCCTCGGCTTGACCCAGCATTCCGTGGACCAAGGCGCCGACAGCGCTGCGGTGAGCTACGTCGAATACCGAGTGGCGGGCCGCACCGGCTGGGCGTTCGGCCGCGACACGTCAGTCATCGCGGCTTCGCTACAGGCGGTGATGAACGCCGTGAACGCCACGGCGTAAATCGAGGTCGGCCCGGACTGCCGCTGGAAACGCGTCAGTCCGCGTCGACCTCGCACCAGTCGTCGAAGGCATCGAATTCTGCTTCGTACATGGGGTGGGATGGAGTCTTCGATGGCATCCTCGATCGGATCCCAGGCTTCATTGCAGCCCTCTGGGGCGGTGAGACCCGGACAATCGTAGACCTCGCCACGGAGTGCTGGGTAGGTTGCGGGGTCTGTGCTGGGCCTTGTTGACTATCACGATGACACAGGCGCAATCGGTGAAATCAACGGTAGTCGCGACTACGGTGCTCGGATTCGGTTGTGGGCTGGCAGCTTTGGGAGTTCTTGCGCTGTGGTGGCTGTTCGGGCCGAATTCGGTCAGCTGCTACTACGCGAGTTACGAACCGGATGGTTTCGACGACGCCTTCGGAGAGATGGCGATGAAGGTGGCGCCGACGTGGTGGTTGTGGGTCGGGCTCGTAGTGGCGCCGACTGTCGCAGGTGCGTTGTTCGGCTTTGCTGCCACACGATTCGGGGTGCGCTTGGTTCGAGCGCCGCGCTAGCGACTGCGTGGACCTCCGCTCGTCCTGAAACCACCAGGCCTGCAAGCTGATCAAGTGGCACGTACAGTGAGAGGTGCTGGGCCCGCTGTCATCGGCGGTGTACGGGGGGTGCTATGGGAACGACAGAAGTCGACCGTGTCGAGGTGGATACCGATTTCTGGGGGACGTTGGTGATCGAGCGGTTCGACACGGGTGTACGAACATTTCTGAAGTCCGACATGGAGCTCTCGGCCGTCATCGAGCGGCGCGGACCACGAACGGACAAGCGATGCCACCTCGGTAGCCGGGATGCAGCGGCCGTGTCCGCGGTCGTGAACGGTCGTGGCTTCGGCCTCGACATCGGATCGGGAAAGTTGCTGAAACGCAGCTATCGGATCACCGCTGAGGTCGATGGGCGTTTCCTCAGCATGCGCCCCAAAGACATCGAGACGGCGACCTTTGTGAACGGCAAGCCGCATGAGATCGAGAAGGAATTCGGTGAGTTGACCGCGAAGTCGAACGGCACCGTCGACGTCGCCTGGGCGCTGCCCAAGAAGGTTCTAAACCAGGTGATCGACCCACCGCAGCCGACTGTGGACGACGTCCTCATCGGCTACGCGATCGCTGCGGCGTTCGGCACCGGTTCACTGTCGTTCACCACGATTGTAATGGGCTTCGTCGCCGCTGCGATGCCCGGCTGAACGGTCGGTGCTGCGTCACAGCCATCCGGTGAGGTACATCAGGCCGAGGCTGGTGGTGCCAAGGGTCAGGCCGAGGATGCCGCCCAGGATGAGGGGGCGCGGGCCTGCGGTGCGTAGGCGGGCCAGGCTCAGGGAGGTGCCGATGGCGGCCAGGACGGCGGCGATGAGCCAGCTGCTGGTGGCGGCGAGGGGGTCGGTGAGCCAGGTGGGGAGGATGTTCATGGCCGCGATGACGGAGGCGGCGAGGAAGAGGATCACGAAGAGGGGGACTGCCTGGCGCAGGGAGGCGGCGGGTGCGGCTGTCTCTTCGGCGAGATGGCGGCGGCCGACGTGCAGGCCGAGGCAGAGGGGGACGATGGCGAGGCTGCGGACCATTTTCACGATGACCGCGAACTGTGCGGCACCGGCCCCGAAGATGACACCGGCGGCCAGGACCGACGACGTGTCGTTGATCGCCGTGCCTGCCCAGAGCCCGAAAGCCTCCTGTGACAGGCCGAGGGCGCGGCCCAGCGGCGGATACACCAGTACCGCGGTCACATTGAAGATGAAGATGGTGCCGAGGGCGTAGGCGACGCGTTGCTTGTCGGGGCGCAGCACGGCGGTCGCGGCGGCGATCGCGGAGGCGCCGCAGATGGTCGTGCCCACGGCGATCAAGGTCGCCGACTCCCGGTCCACCGCCAGCATTCGCCCGACGAAGAACGCCGCCACACCGCCGACGAGCAGCGTCCCGATCAACACCACCGCCGTCTCGCGCCCCACGGCCATGACCGACCCCAGCGGCAGGCCGAGACCGAGCAGCACGATGGCCACGCCGAGTAGCCGTTGCCGTGCGACATCGAGGCCCGGGTCGAAAACCGTGCTCGAGCTGTGCCTCAGCACCATCCCCGCAACAGCCCCCGCACCCAGTGCCAGCACCGGAATGCCGACCATCGGCAATGCCTTACCGAACGGCGTGGCGAGGCCGGCCAGGAGTGCGGCGAGGGCCAGACCGGGAGCGATAGTACGTGCGCGGTTCACCCCACCACCATCGCCGCGCGACGGATCCCCGGGTAGAGGCCGATTCCCTAGGTGCACATAAGGCTGACTTATGTGAGTCGCTGTTGATATGCATCCGGCGTAATCGCGCAATTCGTGCATCAATAATCAGTTTTCCGATTTTGAGCGGCCGTTTTGCGTGATTACGCCGGTGTGAGTCCGGGGCGACGATCGGAATCCGGTGGGAAAGGTGCGCGGATCCGTGGTTTCCTGGGGAGGTGCGGAAACGGACTCGGCTCACCATCGCCGCCGGTCTCGGCGTCCTGATGTGGGGCGAATGGGCGAATTGGCGAGCCTCCCGAAGGTTCGTAGGGCCGGGGGCGGTCGGCTCGGAGGCAATCGTCGTCCTGGGATATCGCAATGCGGGGCCGCGCGCCAACGCCATGAACCGGTGGCGGGTGCGCGCCGGGCTGCGATCAGTAGACCCCGCGGCACCCGAAACCCGCCTCGTCCTGTGCGGCGGTGCGTGCGCGGGCCCGCAGACCGAGGCGGCGCTGATGGCACGCTATGCGAGGGAAACCTGTGGCTACGTCGGTGAACTCGTACTCGAGGAGTCGAGCAGATCCACCTGGGAGAACATCGCTTTCGCGATCCCGTTCCTGAAGGACGTCGACCGCATCAAGATAGTTTCCTTGCCGACGCACGCCGAGAAGGCCCGGCAATATCTCGCCGAGCAGAGCCCGGAACTGGCCGTCCGGCTGGTGCGCGGCCAGGACTACCGCTGCGGCGAATGGCTGGCGCTCAAACCGGTGTTCGCCCTCTACAGCGTCGCCAAAAAGATCCGCCACCCCCGCACCGACGATGCTCGATCCGATCCATCACCCATAATCAGCGCATGACCCTGCCGCCCGGAACACCCGACCTGGAGGTCCTCGACCTGCTCGTGTCGGTGGCCGAGCTGGGTAGTCTCGGCGCCGCCGCCCGTCGACACGGGGTCAGCCAGCCCGCCGCGAGCATGCGGATCAGCGCACTCGAACGCCGCATGCACGTGAAGCTGCTCGATCGCGGACCTACCGGCTCCGAACTCACCGACGCCGGCCGCGCGGTGATCGCCCACGCACGCACCGTCCTCGCCGCCGTCAAAGACCTCGTCGACGACGTCGCCCGGCTCCGCGCAGCCCAGGCGCCGCGCCTGCGCATCGCCGCCTCCAAAACCATTGCCGACCACCGCATTCCGCATTGGCTCGCCGCCCTGCGCACCGACCACCCCGAAGTGGTGATCGCCCTCGAAGTCGAGAACTCCACGCAGGTCGCCGGTCTCGTGCGCGACGGCACCGCCGATCTGGGCTTCGTGGAGGGTCCACATCCACCGGCCGGACTCGGCAGCCGAGTATTGGGTGCCGATGATCTCGTCGTAGTCGTGGCGCCGAATCATCCATGGGCGCAACGGAAGTCTTCAGTCACGCTCGAAGAACTCGCAGGCACGGCCCTGCTGTGGCGCGAACCAGGTTCGGGCACCCGCGACACCGTCTGGGACCTCCTTGCCACTGCTGCCCCACCCACCGGACCGGCCGCCGAACTCGGCTCCACCGGCGCGATCGTGGCAGCCGCCAGAACCGGCATGGCCCCCGCGGTCCTGAGCCGTTTGATCGCCGCACCTGATCTCGTCACCGGCACCCTGGTGGAAGTTCCCTGCGCCGACGCCGCCCGGCTGACCCGCAAATTTCGCGCGATCTGGCGGCGCAACACCCCGCCCTCGGGGCCGGGCGAACTGCTCGTCGACCGGGCCGCGCGCCTCGAAATCGCCCGCGTAGCGGTGGTGGGACTCGCCGACGACCAGGCATCGTCGCAGGTAGAAGGCTCGACGCAAAGCTGAGAACTGGCGTAACCATCCGGTAATTGCCCGAAACGTCCCTTGTAACGCGACGTTCGCAGCATTTGCCCCATGACAGCCACTCCAGCCTCCTCGGCCAGGCCTCGGCCTCCCGATCCGGGTTCGGGCAGACGCAGCGCACCGGCCCGGCGTATCCGCGACATCCTGCGCGCTCGCATCCGCAGCGGCGTCTACGGCACCCGCGCACTGCCCGCCGAAGCCCTGCTCGCCGCCGACTTCGCCACCAGCCGCAATATCGTCCGTGACGCGCTCACCCTGCTGCGCGACGAGGGCCTGATCGACCGCGTGCCCGGTGCGGGCACCTTCGTCGTCGCCGACAAGGCGGTCCAGGGCCTCGACCGGCTGCGCGGCCTCGCCGAAACCTTCGAGGCCAGCAGTGACCGGGTGGTGAACCAGGTCCTGCTCGCCGAGGTCGTGCCCGCCACCCCGCTGGTCGCCGAACGGCTCGAGCTCCAGCCCGGCGATCCTGTTGTCGCACTGGAACGAGTCCGCTACCTCGACGGCGCCCCACTGTCACTCGACGCCAGCTACCTCACCGCCGACGTCGGCATCCCGCTCCTGGACAAAGATCTCACCGGCTGCGATGTGTTCGGCCTGCTGGAAGCCGAACTCGGCCTGCCGCTCGGTTCGGCCGCGGTCGCGATCGAGGCGGTCGCCGCCGACCCCACCGTCGCCGGACTGCTGCAGGTCCGCGCGGGCTCCCCGCTGCTGTTCCTCGAACGGCTCACCTACACCGATTCCGGTCGACCCGTCGACCTCGAGTACATCCGCTATCGCGGCGACCGGTTCTCCCTGTCCGGACGCCTGGATCGCGTCCCGGTGACCCCGCGGCGCACCCGCGACAACAACGAAAGGGGTTGATCCCCATGCAGATTCCACCGCTGACCGACCGGCGAGAAATGGTCTGCGACGTCCTGATCGTCGGCGGCGGCACCGCGGGCACCATGGCCGCGCTCACCGCCGCCCGCCACGGCGCCGACGTGCTGCTCCTCGAAAAGGCACACGTCCGGCACTCCGGTGCGCTCGCGATGGGCATGGACGGCGTGAACAACGCCGTCGTTCCCGGCAAGGCCAGCCCCGAGGACTACGTCGCCGACATCACCGTCGCCAACGACGGCATCGTCAACCAGCGCACTGTCTATGAAACCGCCACAAGGGGTTTCGAGATGGTGCAGCGACTCGAGAACTACGGCGTGAAGTTCGAGAAGGACGAGCACGGTGAGTACGCGGTCCGCAAGGTGCACCGCTCCGGCTCCTATGTCCTGCCGATGCCAGAGGGTCGCGATGTGAAGAAGGTGCTCTACCGCACCCTGCGCGCCCGTGACGTCCGATCCAAGGTGACCATCAGCAACCGGGTGATGCCGGTGCGGGTGCTCACCGTAGACGGTCGCGCGGTCGGTGCGGTCGGATTCGACACGCGCACCGGTGAATTCGTCACCATCTCGGCAGGCGCGGTGATCCTGGCGGCGGGCGCGTGTGGTCGGCTCGGCCTGCCCGCTTCGGGCTACCTCTACGGAACCTACGAGAACCCCACCAACGCCGGTGACGGGTACGCCATGGCCTATCACGCAGGCGCGGAGCTCTCGGGCATCGAGTGTTTCCAGATCAACCCGCTGATCAAGGACTACAACGGCCCCGCCTGCGCGTATGTGGCCAACCCATTCGGTGGCTATCAGGTCAACTCCGAGGGCAACCGCTTCGTCGATTGCGACTACTGGTCCGGGCAGATGATGGCCGAGGTCAAACGCGAACTCGACAGCGCCCGCGGCCCGATCTACCTGAAACTGAGCCACCTGCCCGACGCCACGATCCGCGAGATCGAAGGCATCCTGCACACCACCGAACGCCCGACCCGTGGCACCTTCCACGAAGGCCGCGGCACCGACTACCGCACCAGCGACATCGAGATGCACATCTCCGAGATCGGTTTGTGCAGTGGGCATTCCGCCTCGGGCGTCTGGGTCGACGAACACGCCGCCACCACGGTGCCCGGCCTCTACGCGGCGGGCGATATGGCGCTGGTACCGCACAACTACATGATCGGCGCCTTCGTCTATGGCGATATCGCCGGTGAGCACGCCAGCGAATTCGCCCGCAGCGCAGCGCATCCCGAACTCCCCGCCGATCAGATCGAGGCCGCGCACGACCTGATCTACCGTCCGCTGCGCAACCCGGACGGCCCGCCGCAGACGCAGGTCGAGTACAAGCTGCGCCGCTTCGTCAACGACTACCTGCAGCCCCCCAAAGCGCAGTCGTACCTGACCCTGGGCGTCGAAGCGTTCGAGCGGATGAACACCGAGATCGCCGCGATGGGCGGGCAGACGCCGCACGAGTTGATGCGCTGTGCCGAGGTCACCTTCATCCGCGACTGCGCCGAAATGGCGGCACGGGCCTCGCTGCGACGAACCGAAAGTCGTTGGGGCCTCTACCATCAGCGCGCCGACTGGCCTGCCAGCAACGACGCCGAGTGGTTCTGTCACCTCAATCTCTATCGCGGTGCGAGTGGTGCGATGGAGTTCAAGACCCGGCCGGTCGCGCCCTACATCGTGCCGGTTCCGGGCTTCGTCCGACCCGACGGTGTCGCCGATGTCGCCGCCCCCGAACTCGTCGGCGCGTGGGGTGCCCGATGAGCGCACGACTGCTGGCCCTGCTCGACCTGGCCGACGAATGCCCGGAACTCGACGAACTCACCCCGTTCCTCACCGACCCCGACCCCGAGGTTCGCCGCACCGCGCTGTCGGTGCTGAGTGAGACCACCGACGCCTGGGCCGAGGCGGCACCGATCTTCGCGACCGCGCTCGCCGACCCCGATGTCGACGTGCGCCACGCCGCGATCGGCCTGCTCACCGAACTCCTCGAGGTCCTGGTGCCGGGACCGGAATTCGATGCGGCCCTGCGCGATAGCGTCACCGCACCGGAACCGGCAGTGCGTTCGGCCGCCATCGAGGCGCTCTGGCGACACCGCAGGGTCACCGCCGACGAGCTCCGGGAATGGCTGCGGGATCCGAACGTGGCCGTGCGGCGCACGGTCGTCGGCGGTCTCACCTCTGTCGACGCCCTCGACGAACTCGCCCTCGCCGCCACCGACGAAGACCAGAATGTCCGCATCGGCGTCGCGAAAGGCATTGCCGCAGTCGGTGATCCACGGGGAGCGGTGACGCTGCTGGCCCTGGCCGCCGACCCGCAACCACTGGTGCGTGCCGCCGCGCTGTCGAGCCTGGCGGGCACCGGTTGCGACGAACAAGCCGCCGCCACCGCCACCGCCGCCATCACCGACCCGGCCTGGCAGGTCAGGCAGGCAGCCGCGATCGCCCTGGCCGCCGCCGACCCCGAACTCGCCGCGGCACCGCTGCTGTCGGCGGTCTCCGATCCCAACCTCGACGTCCGCAAGGCCGCAGTGCGCGCACTGGCCGAACGGATCGCCGAACGACGCGACATCACCTCGGCGCTGCAGGCGGCCCTCGACGACCCGGACGCCGACGTCCGCGCCTTCGCCCGCATCGGCATCGCCAACTCTGGAAAGGAACTCTGATGGCCCAGGTCAATGCCCGCCTCGACGTCCCCGTCGAGGTCGACGAAGCGAAATGTATCGACGGATGCACCCTCTGCGTGGACATGTGTCCGCTCGATTCCCTTGCCATCCACCCGGATTCGGGCAAGGCCTACATGCACGTCGACGAGTGCTGGTACTGCGGGCCGTGTGCCGCGCGCTGCCCGGTCGGCGCCGTCACCGTGAACATCCCGTTCCTGTTGCGTTGAGAGAGCCGATCATGAGCATCCGAATTCCCGCGCTGCTGCTCGGCGCCGCCGCAGTCGCTTCCCTTGCCACCGGCTGCGGCGCAGGCGACGACGGCAAGACCGTCACCGTGAACATCGGCTACCAGTCCAAGACCATCAACACCGTCACCGCGGGCACCCTGCTGCGCGATCGCGGCACCTTCGAGGCCGAACTCGCCGAACTCGGCAAGTCGAAGGGCCTCACCTACAAGGTGGAGTGGAAGGACTTCGCCGCGGGCCCGCCGCTGACCGCGCAGATGCTGGCGGGCCAGGTCGACATCGGGTCCATGGGCGACGCGCCGATCCTGGTCAACGGCTCCAAGACCCGCGATCACGCCGACGTGAAGTCCGAACTGATCGCCGTCACCGGCTACAACCTGCGCGGTTCGCTGAATCAGATTGTGGTGCCGACGGATTCGAAGGCGGCCACGATCGCGGACCTGCGCGGTGAGATCGTGTCGACCAGTGTCGGGTCGGCCGCGCACGGCATGCTCGCGACCGGGCTCTCGGCGGCCGGAATGACCCTCGATGATGTGAAACTGCTCGGCCAGGATCCCGCCGTCGGCGCCTCGGCGCTGCAGGGTGACCAGGTGGCGGCGCTGGCCCAGTTCGTGCCGTGGCCGCAGAAGCTCGTCTACGACGGCAAGGCCAAACTGCTCTACGACGGTGGCAGCGCCGGTATCCCGACCTTCCACGCGGTCGTCGCGAGCGAGCGTTTCGGCACCGACAACCCCGACATCGTCACCGCGTTTCTGCGCGCGGTCCGCAAGACCACCGACTACCTGAACCAGAACCCCCTCGAAGCGGCGCAACGCGTCGCCGAGATCACCGGGTTGCCCGCCGAGGTCGTGTATCTCTACAACGGTCCGAACGGGCTGGTGAGTTTCGATCCCACGATCAAGACGCAACAGGTGGACGCACTCGGCAAGCTGTTGCCTTTCCTGAAAAGCCTTGGCGCGCTGTCGGATCTGAACCTCGGTGAGTTCGTCGACGACCGCTACGTCCGCAGCGTCTACGGCGCCGACTACGACGCCGCCAGCGCATCGGTGGCCGCCCCCGCGCCGCTGACCGGCACCGATGCCACCTGCGGGGGAGTAGTCGACGGTCTCGCCACCGCCTCTGAGGTGTGGTTCGCGGACACACCGAAGACCACCGTCGCCAAGACCCCGACCTGCCTGCTGCGGCAGATCGCGGCCACCGGCAGCACCGTGCGCGCCGCCTACGTCCCCGACCACACCACCGGCACTCGGCTGTTCGCGGCGACCGCGAGCTGGGTCAGCGATCCCGCCGCGGGTCCCGACGATCGGCTGCTGCCCTTCGCGACCAGCGCCGCCGCACAGCAGTACGCCGCCGCCCATCCGGGCGTCACGGTGATCGACTACCAGGCAGCACTGAAGGCCCGCTAGATCCGTCACGTGAGACCAGGAGGCTCACCATGACCGTTTCCGTCAAAACCCTCGCCGCCCCCATCGCGGCGCCCGAAAGCACTATCCCGCAGCCGAATTCAGCCACCCGATTCACAGTGCCCCCGAAGGCGCGCAAAGCGGTCCTGACCGCGGTGCCGCTGGCGGCGTTGCTGTTGGCCTGGTATCTGCTCACCACCAATCAGGTCGTGTTCTGGTTGCGTTTCGACAAGATCCCTACGCCCGCACAGGTATTCGAGTCCTTCCGCACCCAGCTCGGTGCGTCGACCTACTACCGCGACATCATCTCCAGCACCCGCCGCATCCTGGTCGGGTTCGGTTTGGCGACGGTGTCGGGCGTGCTGATCGGGATGGCCGTCGGTCGCTCGGCGATTGTCAGCGCGCTCGTGCGGCCGGTGCTGGAAGTGTTCCGGCCGATCCCCGCGATCGCCCTGGTGCCCTTGGCGATTCTGCTGTTCCCGACCGGTGAACAGGGCATCGTGTTCATCACCTTCTTCGCCGCGTTCTTCCCGGTCGCGGTGAGCACCATCCACGCCATGCACGCCCTGCCCAAAGTTTGGGAGGAAGCGGCGCACACGCTCGGAGCGCGACGACGCGACATCCTGTTCCAGATCGCCCTTCCCGGTGCGCTCCCCGGCATCTTCTCCGGGCTGTCGGTGGCGATGGGTGTGGCCTGGATCTGCGTGATCAGCGCGGAGATGATCTCGGGGCAGTTCGGGATCGGGTACTTCACCTGGCAGTCCTACGGGCTCCTCGACTACCCGGGGGTGATCGTCGGGATGCTCACCATCGGGCTGCTCGGCTGGTTCACCGCCTGGCTGGTCGAACTGGCGGGGCGCCGGGTCAACCGGTGGCTGCCGAGGGCCCAGCGATGAGCGCCGGCGCCGCGGTGCGGCTGGACGGTTTGCGCATCGCCTACGGCGAAAGTCTCGCCGCCGAAGTAGATCTCGACATCGAGGCGGGACAGATCGTGGTCCTGCTCGGCCCGTCGGGCTGCGGCAAATCCACGGTGCTGCGGGCGATGGCCGGTCTGCTGCCACCGATCGGGGGCACGGTCACCGTCGACGGTGGACCCTCGGAACAACACTGCTCGATGGTGTTCCAGGAGGACGCGCTGCTGCCGTGGCGCACCGCCCGGCGCAATGTGGAGTTCGCGCTGAAGCTGCGCGGGGTGTCGCGGCGCAATCGTCGCATCGAAGCGCAGGAACTGCTGAACCTGGTGGGGCTCGACGACTTCGGTGACCACCTGCCGGGCAAACTGTCGGGCGGTATGCGCCAGCGCGTGCAGCTGGCGCGGACGCTGGCAGCGCAACCGCGCGTACTGCTGATGGACGAACCGTTCGGCGCACTGGACGCGCAGACCCGTGCCGATATGCAGCGGCTGCTCATCTCGGTGTGGCAGCAACGTCAGACCACGGTGCTGTTCGTGACCCACGATGTCGACGAGGCGCTGTTGCTGGCCGACCGGATCGTGCTGCTCACCCCGCGTCCCGCCCGGATTCAGCGCGTCATCGAGATCGACTCGCCGCGTGCGCCCGGCGCCCGCTTCGAACCCGAATTCGCCCGTCTGCGTTATGAAATCCTCGCCGCCCTCGGCGAGCCGAACGAGAAGGAACTCTCCTCATGACCTTCGTCATCGGAGCCGCCTGCGTGGACATCATGGATCGCGCCTGCGTGGAGGAATGCCCCGTCGACTGCATCTACACCGGCGACCGGATGGCCTACATCCATCCGACCGAATGCGTGGATTGTGGTGCGTGCGAACCGGTCTGCCCGGTCGAGGCGATCTACCTCGACGCCGATATCCCGGCCGGACAGGAAGGATTCGTGGCCACGAACGCGGACTTCTTCGGCGCGGCCCTGCCCGGTCGAGACAACGCCTTGGGTTCGCCGGGTGGCGCGGGCGCGGTGGGTGATCTCGGCGTCGATACGCCGTTCGTCGCGGGATACGAGAAATGAAAGGTCCACTGCGGGTAGCGATCGTGGGCGCGGGACCGGCCGGTATCTACGCCGCCGACGCCCTGATGAAGTCCGATGCCGAGGTCAGCATCGACCTCTACGAGCGCATGCC
>NZ_JBHYRN010000006.1:0-275275 GCF_042749305.1 Nocardia sp. NPDC058705
ACGAAGGAGCAAGCCCCGGTGGCTAACCGGCGGCCCCTTGGGGCCGCGACTCGAGCGCGCCAGCGCTCCAACAAACACAGCGTCAAACCTGCCGGGGACCGGCGAACCCCTGAGACCCAGCCTCCCGCAACACCCGCACCGCATCCCGAACATGCCCGAGCAAAGGCGTCGCTGAAATAGGCGCCCCCGCGTCTTGCCCGCCGTACGCAGCCAAATTGGCCGCCAAAGCATGAACCCGCGCCCCCGCAGCCGCAGCCAACCCCGGAGCGCGCCCAGCAGCGAGCAGCGCCCCGATGATCCCGGACAACACGTCCCCCGACCCCGGCGTAGCAGCCCAATCCCCACCGGCGTCGTTGACCAGCGTGACCTCCCCCGGCGAAGCGATCACCGTCGCCCGCCCCTTGAGCAGCACCGTCACCCCCCATTCCTCGGCCAGCCCTCGCACCGCCCGCACCCGATCGTCCCCCACCTCAGCCCCCGTCAGCCTCGCGAACTCCCCCGCATGCGGCGTGAGCACCGTAGGGGCCGAACGCCCCCGACCCAACCCTGGTTCGTCAGCAAGAATCGTCAGCCCATCAGCATCGACGAGCACCGGCAGATCACTCCCCAGCACCTCGGCCAACCGATCCCGAGCCGCCGAATCGGTCCCGCCGCCCGGCCCGAACACCCATGCCTGTACCCGACCGGTCTCCGAAATCGTCGAGCTGGCAACAACTTCGGGAAATTTCTCCAACACCTCGGTATCGGACCCCACATACCGAACCATCCCCGACGTCGCCACCACCGCACCGCCCGTGCACAACACCCCCGCCCCCGGATACTTCGCGCTCCCAGCGCAAACCCCGGTCACGCCCTGGCTGTATTTGTCATCAGCGGGCCCGGGCACCGGCCATCCAACCCCTACCGCCGCAGGCTCGAGCTGCGCCAGTCCCGCCGCACCGAGCCGTAACCCGATCGGCACCAAAACAATTCGCCCACAGTACGGCACCGCCAACGCGTGCACCGGCTTGTAGGCACCGAACGCAACCGTCACATCTGCCGTCACCGCCGGGCCGTCCACAGCCCCCGTATCAGGATCGACCCCACTGGGAAGATCAGCGGATACGATTGGAACAGCCACGGCCGCAACAACTTCCGCAGCACCGGACCGCAACGGCCCACGCCCGGAAATCCCCACGATCCCGTCGATCACCAGGTCAACAGCATCGAGCCGATCGACCACCCGTCCCCCAGCAGCCCGCAACGCGGCGAGCCCCTCCCCATGCGCGCGTTCAGGATTCAACAACACGGCGATTACCCGAACCCCGCGCCGCCGCAACAAGGCCCCAGCCCACAACGCGTCCCCGCCGTTATCCCCCGACCCCACAAGCAAACCCACCGTTCGCCCGGCCACTCCTCCAGTCCGCGAACGCAATTCGTCGACGACCACCCCGGCCAGTCCGAAGGCAGCGCGTCGCATCGGCATTCCCGCAGGCACCCGCGTGAACAGCTCAGCTTCCGCAGCCCGAACCTCGTCGACGGTGTAGTAGCCACGCCGATCCGACATACTCGCCTCCCAGCCACCGAAAACGGGCCGCCGACCGGCCCAGGGTCGCTCGCAGACTACGCTCCACACCCATGTCGATGGTTCGTCACCGCGCCGCATCCGCCCGGTTCATCACCGCAACAGTCGTGGCCGCCGCCCTGTTCGCAGCCGGTTGTTCCGGCGACTCGGGTAACGCCGCCAAAACCACAACCCTCAAACCCCGCCCTGGCACCACCACGACCACCGCCCAGCCGCATCCCCCGGCCAACCTCACGGTCGACGTCGGCAACATGAAGTACTCCCCCGCCGACGCCACCATCAAGGTCGGCGAAACGGTCACCTGGAAGTTCTCCGACAAGGCCCCGCACAACGTGCAGGGCATCGGCGACAAGGCGATGGTCATCAACAGCCCCATCATCGACAAGGGCGAGTGGTCCCACACCTTCACCCAACCAGGCACCTACCGCTACATGTGCACGATCCACCCGGACATGCGCGGCACCATCACAGTCAAGTAGCAGTGCCGACGAGGCCGACTTCGAGCCCTATTCGACCGTGACCGACTTGGCCAGGTTGCGGGGCTTGTCCACGTCGTAGCCCAGGGTCTGCGCCACCTCGGCGGCGAAGATCTGCAGCGGCACTGTGGACAGCAACGGCTGGTACAGGGTCGGGGCGGCCGGGATTTCGATCAGGTCGTCGGCGAACGGGCGTACCGTGTCGTCGCCCTCTTCGGCGATCACGATCGTGCGGGCTCCACGCGCCTGGATCTCGCGAATGTTGCTGAGCAGCTTGGAATGCAGCACCGCCCGCCCCTTCGGGGACGGCATCACGATGATCACCGGCAGGCCTTCTTCGATCAGCGCGATCGGCCCGTGCTTGAGCTCGCCCGCGGCGAAACCCTCGGCGTGCATGTAGGCCAGTTCCTTGAGCTTGAGCGCGCCTTCCAGGGCCACCGGGTAGCCCACGTGGCGACCGAGGAACAGCACCGTCGGCACATGCGCCAGTTCGCGCGCGATGGCGCGAACCTGCGGTGCGGTCTCGAGGACCCGGGAGATCAGCTTCGGCATCGACTCGAGCTCGGCGAACTCGCGAGCCACCTCGTCGGGGTACTTGGTCCCGCGCGCCTGAGCCAGCGCCAGACCGACCAGGTAGTTGGCGGCCACCTGCGCCAGGAACGCCTTGGTCGACGCGACGCCGATCTCGGGCCCGGTCCGCGTGTAGATCACCGCGTCGGATTCGCGCGGAATCTGGGCTCCGTTGGTGTTGCAGATGGCCAGCACACGCGCCTTCTGCTCCTTGGCGTGACGCACTGCTTCGAGGGTGTCGGCGGTCTCGCCGGACTGCGAAATCGCCACCACCAGCGTCGACCGGTCGAGAACTGGGTCGCGATAACGGAATTCGCTGGCGAGCTCGACCTCCACGGGCACCCGGGTCCAGTGCTCGATCGCGTACTTGGCGAGCAACCCCGCGTGATACGAACTGCCACACGCGACAACGAACACCTTGTCGAACTCGCGAAGTTCCTGATCGGCGAGACGCTGTTCGTCGAGGACGATCCGGCCGCCCTTCTCGTCGACGACGAAATGCCCCATCAGGGTGTCGGCGACGGCGGTGGGCTGCTCCTCGATCTCCTTGAGCATGAAGTAGTCGTGGCCGCCCTTCTCGGCGGCGGCGAGGTCCCAGTCGATGGTGAACGGCCGGCTGACCACACCCTCGGTATTACCCGCGAAGTCGGTGACGGTGTACCCGTCCTTGGTGATCACCACGGCCTGGTCCTGTCCGAGCTCGACCGCCTCACGGGTGTGCTCGATGAACGCGGTGACATCGGAGGCGATGAACATCTCCCCCTCGCCGACCCCCACGACCAGCGGCGTCGACCGGCGAGCCGCCACGATCGTGTCGGGATGATCGGCATGGGTGAACACCAGCGTGAACGCACCTTCCAGGCGCTGCACCACGGCCAGCGCGCTCGCCGTGAAGTCACCCGCGGTGGGCCCTGCGGCGTAGGCGCGCGACACCAGATGCACCGCGACCTCGGTATCGGTGTCGCTCAGCAGTTCCACGCCCGCGTCCTCGAGCTCGCGGCGCAGCGGCGCGAAGTTCTCGAGAATGCCGTTGTGGACCACGGCGAGCTTGCCGGAGATATCGCGATGCGGGTGCGCATTGCGGTCGGTCGGCGCACCGTGCGTGGCCCAGCGGGTATGCCCCATCCCGGTCGACCCGGCGAACTTCGCAGTACCCACCTCGTCGAGCTCGGCCTCCAAATTGGCCAGCCGCCCCGCCTTACGCTCGACCGCGAGAGCACCGTTTCCATCGAGGATCGCGACCCCCGCCGAGTCGTATCCGCGATACTCCATGCGTCGCAGCGCATCGACGACAACGCCGAGCGCATCCCGGTATCCGACGTACCCCACGATTCCGCACATGGTCCACCACCCTACTGATCCGCTAGTGTTCTGGCCGTGTCGGCCACTGTGAAATCGCTCCTGAGCGCCCTGTCCGTTCGCGGCCCCCACCGGGTGTTGCGCGGGAATCTAGGGATCGCGGGACAGCCGGGTGTGGTGTACACACCCGAGTCCGGCCTGAACCTGCCCGCTGTCGCGTTCGCGCACGGCTGGCTGACCAGCGCCGAGAACTACAAAGGCCTCCTGGAGCACATCGCGTCGTGGGGTTTCGTGGTCGCCGCACCCGATACCGAACGCGGCCCGATCCCCTCACACCTCGACCTCGGCACCGACTTGCTCACCACGCTCGACATCGTCAGCAAAGTCCGCCTCGGCGACGGCACCATCAGCGTCCACCCCGACCGCCTCGCTCTAGCCGGCCACGGCATGGGAGCCGGTGCCGCCGTGATCGCCGCAGCTCAACGCCGCGTAGCCGCCGTCGTCGCCCTCTTCCCGGCCTCCACCTCCCCCGCCGCGGAGAACATCGCCCCCGAACTGGACACGCCCGGCCTCATCCTGACCGGCGACGACCTCGACTCGGTCAGCTCCAACGCCCGCCCCCTGGCCTCCGCCTGGTCGGGCCCGTCGGTCCTGCGCACCATCGACGGCGCCTCCGCCACCGACATCGTCGAAGGCCGCCGCCTCTTCGCCGCACTCGGCGCGGGCCGCTACAACCACAAAACTGACAAAACCACCCGAGCTCTGGTCACCGGCTACCTCCTCGCGACGGTCCTCGCCGACAAGAAGTACGCGGCCTTCGCCGACCCGGAAGCCGACATCCCGCACACCAAGGTGGTCGACCCCCACGCCGAGGTCGAAGTCGAAGCCCCCAAGCTGTCCATCGGCACAGTCGCCAAACTGATTCGCGGCTGAGTTCACGAGTCATCCAGTGCAGCAACAGGATTCCCCGAAGCGAACAGTGTTCCTGATCTATCTACTGTTCGCCGTCTTCGGGCTCTGCCTCGGTTCGGCGACCCTGTTCTTCGCCAGCCAACCGATCAACGTCGCCGCCTACTGGCTCGGCTACGGAACACCCGAACAAGTTGTCGTCACCAAGGGATCTTCGGGTTTCAGCGCCGGCCGAAGCGATCCAGGCGAAGGCCGGGCAATCTCCGACAACAGCAAAGTTCTCCTGTACGGTGTGCAGGTCGGCGAAACAGTAACGGCCCGACCACGATTGATCGCCATCGGCAAGAACCCCTACGCCTTCCACAGTCCCCTGTCGGCCGCAGCGGACCTGCTGTATCTGATCCCCACCGTGCTCTTCGGCTTCCCGTTCACCCTGCTCGTGCTCGGCATCGTCGCCCCCCAACGCCTGCGACGAATCACAGAATGGCTCAAAGCCAACACAGGGAACACCACGGGCTCTTCCTAGGCGTCGGCGGCACGAGCAAAGATCAGCCGAAACGTACTTCGAGCACGGCTAGACCCGGGATTCGCTTGAAGTGGCGTGCGTTCGCGGTGGCCACCTGCCATCCGATGCTCATCGCGGTCGAGGCGATGAGCACATCGTGGGCACCGATCTCCTCACCTCGATTGGTCAGGTCAGCCCATACGCCCGCGTGAATGCGTGCAGCGAGCAGGTCGAATGGTTGCGGCGGAAACGCGGCGATCGCCATCTCGACAAATGCCTCACGCCGGGAGCGGAACTCGGGCTTGGCTCGATGGACACCGTGTAGAAGTTCCGACGCGGTGATGGAAGACATGGCCACATCTTCATCGAAACCGATCTGAGTCCCGAGCTCCTGGGCGATCTTGTCCAAGGTAGACGCACCGCCTCGCGTGTGAGCACGCTCGAGATCGATGAACACGGTCGTGTCGATCAGTGTCCCCACGGGTCCTCCGGCATCTGCCCCACTGACTCACGCACTGCTTCAAGATCGTCACCGAATTCGGGGTCCGGTGTCGCCGCCGAAGTGAGCAGCCGTAGCGCTTCACTCATGGAACGGCCACGTCTGCGACCGGTCTCCGGGTACTCATCCGGGTGAACGATCACGTACGCGGGCCGGTCATGACTCACGACCACGACCCGCTCATGCCGGTCCACCGCTTCCTTTGCCCGGCGAGGAAGACGTGTCTCTTCGGCCCTGATAGTGGTCATAGCAAGAGGCTACACTAAAACCGTACAGAACCGTACGGATTTTCGAGGCAGGCCTCGAGGCGGATCGCACCGTCGGCGACGGCTCGAACACCCCCTGCGCCCGCGCCGGACCCCTGCACATACTGCATCCCGATCCAGGGCCGATTCCCCTTGACTTGTCGGGCCACTTTCGCGGACGAACGGGACCGGCGTAATCACCCAATTCGCCTCTCCCGAATCAGTTTTTTGACTGAACGGCCGCGTTTTGGACGATTACGCCGGGCTCGAACCCGGTTCAGACCAGCCAGCTCTTGCGCTGGTAGTACTCGGCCTCGGGATCGTCATCGTCGTATGGCGCGACGACGTCGTTCGCGCGGCGCGCCGCCGCCGCACGCGCGATGGCATCGCGCTGCTCCTGCGCTTCGGCCTCGAGGCGGTCCAGTTCGGCCTGGCGCTGTTCGGCTGCCACCCTTGCCTTCTCGTCCTCTTCGGCCTGCGCGAGCACCCGTTCCAGACCGGCGGCCTGCTGTTCGGCATGGTCGCGGTCTCGGTCGGCGGTCACGCGATTGATCTCGTCGAGTTCCTGATGCAGGATCGCCGTGCGTCGCGCGTGCTCGCCGAAGATCTGTTCGAGTTCGAGTGCGTAGTTCATGAACGGGGCTCCTCAACGGATGAGCGGACGATCACAGCGGGCCCGCCTCGGCCAGAACGGCACCGGTGTCGACCGGCTCTTCTTCGGTGTCACCGCCGGTGGGCAGCGGTTGCGAGTAGTGCTCACCGTCGTCTTCGCGCTTGGTGGCACCCGGCATGCTCGGTGCGCTCGAGCCAGGCGTGCCGGTGCCCGTGCCCGAGCTCGGCGTGCCGGTCTCCTCCTCGGCGGCGCCCGAGCCGGAACTCGGCGTGCCGTCTCCGAGGACGCCTTCGGTCGCCTCGTTGTCGCCGGTGCTCGCACCGTCGTCGGTGGGCTCCCCACTCTCGGTCGTGATGACCGGCTGACCGTCGGCGCCGATCGTCATGCCGTACTCGGTCGACTGACCGTCGGCACCGGTGACGACCATCTTCAGATTGCCGTCCTCGCCCATCTCGACCTTGACGTTGTTGCCTGCCAAGTCGAATTCCGCCGACTTGCCATCGATGATGTCGGGCACCCCGTCGCCGTCGGTGTCCTTGACCACCGATTCGAGCTGGCCGACAGCGTTCTCGATGCCGTCGGTGATCGTGGACGTGATGGTGTCCATGTTCTCGGTGAGCGTGCTGGCAGCCGTTGTCAGCAGATCCTTGGCGGCGTCGGTGACCGCGCTGACGACCGTGCTGACCGTGTCGTCGGTAGTCGTGGTCGGTGTGGTCGTGGTCGGCGTTGTCGTCGTCGGTGTCGTAGTGGTCGGTGTGGTCGTGGTCGGGGTAGTCGTCGTCGGTGTTGTCGTGCCGGGCGTGGTGCCGCCGGGAGTGGTTCCGTTGCCTTTGTTGTCAGCGGTGACGGTGCCCGCCGGTCGCGGGTACGCCCCGCTGTCGAGCGCGTTGGTCGCCGTTGTCAGTACACCGTATGCCTGTTTGACGGCGTCATCGGTGCTCGAGCACAGGGTGGTGTAGCTCGTCAGCTTGGCGTCGAAGTCCGGTTTGAAGACATTTTTCAACCACGCTTCGGATTGCTCCTTGTCGTATACCGTCTTCGCGGCATTGAGAAAACCCAAGCCTGGCACTGCCATCGCGGCGATACCGGTGCCGATCGTCCCGATATCGAAAACGTCTGTTTTCTCGATCATCTCGTCGATTTCGGCGACGGTCTTTCCGCCGACCAACACCTGGTTACCGGAGACAAGCGCTTTGACCCAGTCCTTCTTGAGGGTGACGAGCGCGCGCAGTTTGACGGTGGCGGTGGCGAACGCTTCCACCGCCGTGCTCAGCTTCGTACGATCCTCAGTGGCCAGCGTCAGCTGCTGGCCGAGCATCGTCGACGCGGCCTCCGCGGCAGCGCCGCTGCTCCACACCGTCGACATCTTCTGCGAAAGCCCTTGCTGCACACCCCATTGCGTGTCCGAGACCTGTAGGGCGTTGTACAGGGCTTCGGTGGTGTCTGCCAGCTTGTCCAGATTCATACCGCGTTGTTGGTCATACAATTCGCAGATCTTGGCTTCGGTGTGACTGCAGTTGCCGAACGCCTTGTTGTACAGGGGAAGCAGCTGGATGAAGTACTGCAGTCCGGTGGCACCGTCGTCGAGGAGCGAATCGACGTTCTTCCCGCGTATGCTCGCCGCAGGGTTGCTCAACAGAGTCATCGGTCGGCTCCCACTTGTCCTTCGTCACTCATTACAGCGCCTGCCCTGCCTTGTTGGTCTGCTTGGCGTTCTCGGCGTCGGTGTTGGAGTAGGCGATCGACGAAGCGCCGATACCGTCGCCGATGGCCGTGGTGGCCGAGCTCCAGTTGTTCAGCCACGCGATCGCCACATCGATGCCGGCCGTGACGGTCTTTCCCTCGGCGGCGTAGTTCCTCCCCGCCTCCGCTGAGCCGAACTTGTTGTCGGAGATGCGTTTCACGGTGTCCTTGACCGCACCCCCCGACATCTTCAAGTCGTTACCCAACTGTCCGAGCTCACCCGTCTGCACGCCCAGCGTGTTCGAGTACCCCATAACGTCCCCTCCGTTCCGGATCCCGTTGCCGTCCCCCACCGTCGGAGAAGACTTCCTGCCTTCTTAGACGCGCCGAGACCCGGATCGGTTCCACGATCACACGACAAATGCCGCTGTGCTCGGATTCGACCACAGCGGCACCCTCGTGCGCTACTTCTCCAGGTTTCCCTGGTCCGTCTTGCGCCACTCCGATGTCCCGTCCGGATGGCGGTGGTACTCCCAGGCGGCGTAGTCGCCGTCTTCCTCGACGACGGTGACGTGGTCGGCCAGGCCGTCGTGGTCGTAGTCGGACCAGATGCTGGTCGAGTCGGTGTCGCCGGTGGAGAGGGAGTCGGCGACGCCGTCGTTGTCGAGGTCCAGGGATGGGTTGTTCAGCTCTACGGCGCCGAGGCCGCCCAGGGATGAGTGGGCGTCGATGTCGGGTAGGCCGAGGCCGGGGAACTCGCCCGAGGTGACCATGACTGCTCCTCCAACGTGAAAACTCGCGGATGACGACGTGGCGGGATTGCTCACCATCTTGTCATCCGCGAGTGGGAGGCGCGGGGTTCGGGGCTAATTCTTGGGGATGAGAATCCACATCGCCAGGTAGATCAGGAACTGCGGGCCGGGGAGCAGGCAGGAGGCGACGAAGACCAGGCGGACGACGCTGGGGTTCCAGCCGTAGCGTTCGGCGAGGCCACCGCAGACGCCTGCGATCCAGGAGTTGCTGGTGGAACGGGTGAGGCGGCGGGCGGGGGCGGTCATGGTGTTGCCTTCCTGTGGAGCGGTGATGTCTCCATACTGCCGAGGTAGGACCCGCACCCGCATCGGTCCACAGACCTATCCGCACCCTGATTTCGCGAGGCCCCGACCTCAGGGTTCAACCCCGAGACGGGCACAATTGTCGAGGTGAGCACGACATTGCACGCCAGCGGCCTGTCCGCGGGGCACGCCGAACGGACCCTGTTCGCCGACCTCGATTTCACTCTCGCCCCCGGCGATGTGATCGGGCTGGTCGGGGTGAACGGTGCGGGCAAGTCGACGCTGCTGCGGATGCTGGCCGAGCGGGAGCCTGGCGAGGGCACCATCGCGTTGAGCCCGCCGGATGCGACGGTCGGATATCTGACCCAGGAACCGGAGCGTGTCGAGGGTGAGACGGTGCTCGAATTCCTTTCGCGCCGAACCGGAGTGGCGCACGCTCAGCAGGTGATGGACGCCGCGGCCGAACGTCTCGGCGACGGTGGCGACGACGATTACTCACCCGCGCTGGAACATTGGCTGGCGTTGGGTGGCGCGGACCTCGATCAGCGCGCCGAAGAGGTCGCCGCCGATCTGGGGCTCACCGAGGGCTTGGCGAGCGGTCTGGACACCCCGATGACGGGCCTGTCCGGCGGTCAGGCCGCACGGGCGGGGCTGGCGTCGGTGTTGTTGTCGCGCTTCGACATTCTGTTGCTCGACGAGCCGACCAACGACCTCGACATGGACGGTCTGGACCGGCTGGAGAAGTTCGTCACCGGCGTGCGCGTGCCGCTCATGGTGATCAGCCACGATCGAGAGTTCCTGGCGCGCACCGTGAACAGCGTCCTCGAACTCGATCTGGCGCAACAGCAGACCGGCTTCTACGACGGTGGCTACGACGCCTACCTCGCCGAACGCGAGATCGCCCGCAGGCACGCCCGCGAGGCCTACGACGAATTCGCCGACACCAAGGCGGGTTTGGAGTCGCGGGCGCAGATGCAACGCAACTGGCTCGAGCACGGAGTGCGCAATGCCCGCCGCAAGGGCAAGAACGACTCCGACAAGATGGGCCGTAAGACCCGCGCGGAATCCACCGAGAAGCAGGCCGCCAAGGCCCGCCAGACCCAGCGCCGGATCGAACGCCTCGACGTGGTCGACGAACCGCGCAAGGAGTGGGAACTGCGGATGGAGATCGCGTCCGCTCCCCGCAGCGGCGCGGTGGTCGCGACGGCCAACAACGCCACCGTCGCACGCGGCGAGTTCACCCTCGGCCCGATCACCACCCAGATCGACTGGGCCGACCGGATCGTGCTCACCGGCGCCAACGGCTCGGGCAAGTCGACCCTGCTGGGACTGCTGCTCGGCAAGATCGCACCCGATTCCGGTTCCGCGGCACTGGGTTCCGGTGTCGAGATCGGCGAGGTCGACCAGGCCCGCGGGCTGTTCCGCGGTGACGACGCGCTGGCCGACACCTTCGCAGCGGCGATGCCCGACTGGCCCGACGCCGAAGTCCGCACGCTGCTGGCCAAGTTCGGCCTGCGCGGCGCGCATGTGACCCGCGCCTGCGACACCCTGTCCCCCGGCGAACGCACCCGCGCCGCCCTGGCCCTACTGCAGGCGCGTGGGGTGAACCTGCTCGTCCTCGACGAACCGACCAACCACCTCGACCTGGCCGCCATCGAACAACTCGAGCAGGCGGTCGAATCCTTCACCGGCACTTTGATTCTGGTCACGCACGATCGCCGGATGCTGGATTCTGTTCGTGCGACCCGTCGTTGGCACATGTCCGGTGGGCTACTCACCGAGGAATGACCATGGCTTTAGGCATCGACACCCGAATCACCCTGCTCATCACAGGTTTCATCTTCCTGAGCGCGCTGCTGCTCGGGGTGTGGAAGTACCACGGCATCCGGGTCGACGGCGCCGCGCATGTGTATGTCGACATCGCCCACCGCGCGGCCCTGATGTATTCCTTCGCGGGGATCCTCCTGGCCGTGTTCACCGAGCTCAGCGCCTGGCCGACGATCGTGAATCTGACCGCCGACCTGGTGATTCTCGCGTTCTTCGTCGGCGCGATCGCCAGTTATGCCCTGCACGGGTTGCGCCGCGACACCACCAACCAGTTCGACGGGCAGATCCCCGCCGAACTACGGCTGTCGATGTACGGGCTGATCGCGGGCGAGATCGGTGGCTTCGGCGTGCTGTTCAGCGGTTTCGTCGCCGGTCAGTTCTAGAACGACCGCACCACTACAACGACTGCACCACAACAGGTTCGGCCGCACCGAACAGTGCGATGTCGGAACCCAGCTTCGCCCCGATCAGCCCGGCACCGACAGTGACACCGAGGACGGCGACGACCGCGATGAACGAACGCGACCGTGGCACGCGTGGCGCCGCGAACGCGCGGGTGCGTGGCGCCTCGGCGACCGGTTCGTAGGCGGGCTGGCCGTAGCCTTCGTCACGGATCGGCACCGTGTGCGAATACCCTTGCGGCACTTCGCGACACCCCGGTCGTCCACACGCCCCACCACAGCGGTGCGGCTCGCCGTATTCGTACGGGTACTGATCGGAGTAGTTGCGGGCAGGCAGCGGCGGAACCATGATCGGCCCCCTTCGAATAGTGCTGCGCGCCAAAATATCCGCCTGCGCCGAGCAGCACACGCGCCACGGGCACACAGGTCCTTACGGCGTACTCAAATACTAGTTCGGCCCAGCAGAACACGCCACAGGGCCGCCCCTGGCACTAGACCGCAGCGACCCGCTTGGCCAGATCATCGGCCAACTGACGCGCCTGTGCCGGATCGGTGGCCTCCACCATCACCCGCACCAACTGCTCGGTTCCGCTGGGCCGCAACAGAACTCGTCCGGTCTCCCCCAGGATCCGCTCGGCCTCGGCAACGGCCTCCAGCACCTCGGGAGCGGCAGCGACAGCGCTCTTGTCCGACACCGCGACATTGATCAGCACCTGCGGCACCGTGGTCATCACCGAGGCCAGCGAGGCCAACGAAGACCGGGTCTGCGCCATCCGCGCCATCAGCCGCAGCCCGGTGAGCACACCGTCGCCGGTGGTACCGAAACGCGGGAACACCACGTGCCCGGACTGTTCACCACCCAGGCTGTATCCGCCGCGACGCAGTTCCTCGAGCACGTACCGGTCGCCGACGGCCGCGGTGATGACGGTGATCTCGGCGGCGCGCATCGCGATGTGCAGGCCCAGGTTGCTCATCACCGTCGCGACGAGCGTGTTGTCGACCAACTCGCCCGCCTCGCGCATCGCCAACGCGAGCACGGCCATGATCGCGTCACCGTCTACGACAGCACCCGACGCGTCAACGGCGAGGCACCGATCGGCGTCACCGTCGAGGGCGATGCCCAGGTCGGCGCCGTTTTCGAGGACCGCGCGCCGCACGTTGTCCAGATGCGTGGAACCGCAACCGTCATTGATGTTGAGCCCGTTGGGTTCGGCGTTGATCGCGATCACCCGCGCACCTGCCTCCCGGTACACCTGCGGCGCCACCTCGGCGCCCGCACCGTGCGCGCAGTCGACGACGACGGTCAGCGAGGACAGATCCTGGCCGGTGGATTCGAGCAGATGCTCGACATAGCGTTCGTGGGTGCCCTCGACGGTGTAGTCGCCACGCACCCGGCCGATGCCCGCGCCGGTGGGGCGTCCGGTGACGCCTTCGTCGATCAGGGCTTCGATCCGGGCCTCGATGGCGTCGTCGAGCTTGTGCCCGCCCGCCGCGAAGATCTTGATGCCGTTGTCGGGCATGGGGTTGTGCGAGGCGGAGATCATCACGCCGAAGCACGCGTCGTACAGGCCGGTCAGGTAGGCCACGGCCGGAGTGGGCAGCACGCCCACCGAGAGAACATCGACGCCGACCGACGTCAGACCGGCGGTCACCGCGGCTTCGAGCATCTCGCCGCTGGCGCGCGGATCGCGACCGAGCACCGCGACCGGGCGCTTCTTGCCACGCGAGAGCACCTGCGCCGCCGCGGCGGCCACGCGCATCGCCAGCTCCGGACTCAGCGAATCGTTGGCGAGCCCTCGAACACCATCTGTACCGAACAGCCGTCCCATAAACCCTCTACCGTTGTAGGTCCAGATAGCACAAGAGCAGGCCACCAGCCGTGCTGGAAGCCTGCTCTCGCACATGCTCCGCCGACGGTACCGTCTCCACCAAAGCTAAGCGAAAACGGCCGTCGACAGTGCGTAAATCAGCGCTTCGAGTACTGAGGCGCCTTACGGGCCTTCTTCAGGCCGTACTTCTTGCGCTCGGTGGCACGCGGGTCACGCGTCAGGAAGCCGGCACGCTTGAGGGCGGGACGGTCGTCCGGGGTGACCACGATCAGCGCGCGGGCGATAGCCAGACGCAGGGCGCCTGCCTGACCCGACGGGCCGCCACCGACCAGGCGGGCGAAGATGTCGAAGTTCTCGACACGCTCGACCAGCACCAGCGGGGACTTCACGAGCTGCTGGTGCACCTTGTTCGGGAAGTAATCCTCGATGGTGCGGCCGTTGAGCTCGAAGTTGCCCGAGCCGGGCACCATGCGAACGCGGACGACGGCTTCCTTACGGCGGCCGACGGTCTGCACCGGGCGGTCGAGGCCGAGCGGCTCGAAAGCCAGCTCTTCTTCGACGTACTCGCCTTCGGCGTAGCCTTCGCCGTCTTCGACGATCTCGACGATGACCTCATCGGTGGCCACGTCGAACTCTTCGGCTGCGAACTCTTCAGGAGCGGTCACTGGGCCACCTGCTTGATCTCGAACGGAACCGGCTGCTGCGCGGCGTGGGGGTGGTTCGGGCCTGCGTAGACCTTCAGCTTGCCCGCGATCGCGTTACCCAGCTTGTTCTTCGGGATCATGCCCTTGACGGCCTTCTCCACGAGACGATCGGGACGGGTCGCCAACACCTCGCCGACAGTGCGCGACTTGAGGCCGCCCGGGTGTCCGCTGTGGTGGTGGATGAGCTTGTCGTTCTTCTTGTTGCCGGAGATGGCAACCTTCTCCGCGTTGATGATGATGACGAAATCGCCACCATCGACGTGGGGAGCGTAGGTCGGCTTGCCCTTGCCGCGCAGCAGGCCAGCGGCCTGCACGGCGAGACGGCCGAGGACTACGTCAGTGGCGTCGATGACGTACCACTGACGAGTGGTGTCACCTGCCTTGGGGCTGTACGTAGGCACAGTGGATCCCTGTCTGTCGTCGGTGTTGCCGGCCCTGTTGTGTGGATCGGATTGCCCTGGCGGCCGGTGGAGACCCAGGACATCGAGGAGACGCCGATCCGCGAACGGTTCGACGTTCCACACGCCAACCGGCAACGATACCAGCCACGCATCACCGACCCACAATCGGGCGATGCACACCAGCACCCGACCTCGACGGCGCACGAGCACCGACGAAGCGACGTGGCGCTAGATCACCACCGGCGGACCTGGATCCGTCGCACGCGCGGGACCGGGAAGCAGGTAGCGCAGGGTGTCGATACCGGGGGTGACGCAGGCGCGATCGTCGACGAGCAGACCCCGCGCGGTCTCGACACCCTCGCGCGGAACCGTGTTCGCGTACGGGGTGAACGCGCAGCTCACCGGTTCGGCGGCCGAGGCGACGGCGGGACTCGGCTGGAAGGCGACCAACGCCAGCGCGCCGACCACCGCCGGTGCGCCGAAGAAGCCCTTCTTCACCTTGCCGAGCAAGCCGGCGCGGTCGTCGTCCTCGTGCTCGAGCGCGTGCCGCGGCGCGCGAGCGGGCGGGCCCGACGGCTGCGGCGGTTGGGTGGCAGGTGGCCCGGCGACGAAGCCGGCGGGTCCGGGCGGTTGCGCCGCGGGCGGTGCCGTGGGTTGCGCACCCCACCCGACCTGCGCGGCGACGGCCTGACCAGGATGTCCGGAGGCCGGATAGTCGTCCTCCTCGTCGTCGAGGTCGGGCTCGGTGACCAGCAGATGCGCGGCGCCGAGGACCAGCGCGTGCATCGGATGGTCGGCCACGTGCAGACGCTGGCCGAGGTGGTTCTGGAACGCGAACCGCAGGGCGTCGTTGAAGCAGACATTGCCCGCGAGCAGCACCGTCGAGGTGTCGGCGCCGATCGAGCGGGCCGCGGCCATCGCCTCGATCACCACGTTGTCGGCCGTGCGGGCATCGCGCAGGGCCTCGGCGCCGACCGCGACCTCCGTCGATTCGGTGGGCTGCTCGTCGTCGCCGTGCACCGCGACGACCAGCAGCGAACGCCCGTCGGAGTAGATCCCGGTGGCGCCGACGCCGGTGCGATGCCGCTCGCTGGGCGGCGAAACCAAGCCCAGCGCGCGGACATAACCCGAGAGCGCGACGCTCTCCGGCAGCGGCTCCACGACCACGTCGAGCTGCTCGACGAGCGCCGCGTAGACGTCGACCTTGTCCTCGGGCCAGCTGTCCGGGTACGGCAGCGCGACCACCTGCGGCTTGCCCTGCAGGTACTTACCGATCGACGCGAGGGGGTTGTACAGCCGGGCCCGGAAGACGAGCTCGGCAGGCCAGGTGGCGCCGGCGATCACGATCTGCGGGTGGCCGAGGATGTCGCGCACGTCGGCGATCGCCATCCCCAGATCCGGTCGCTGCCGGTCGACACCGGCGGTGTGCAACCTGCCCGCGGCGTCGGCGAGCAGGTAGGCGGGCGGGGTATAGGTGCCCTCGACCTGTACCGGGCGGACCGGGGTCGCGCCGCCACCCGCGGCCACGGACACCACGTCCCACCCCAGATGTAGGGCCCCAACTCGAACGGTCACAGGCTCAAGTGTGCCCGGTCGGCGACGGACACGCGCAGCATGCCCGCCGAAATGGTTGTGACCTGGCCGATCATGCGAGCTGCCGCCTCCGGGCGCTGACCGATCATGCGTGGGACTTCTTCAGTCGTAGTCGGCTCCAGGTGATCAGCGCGAGGATCGACGTGATCACGATGAGCATCGCGATGTCGAGCAGCCAGATCCACGCGGTGTGGTCCCAGAGCACGTCCTCCTGCGAGCCGAAGACCAGCTTTTTCAGATCGACCGTCGACGCACCCGCCGCATAACCCCAGCGTGAGGGGAACAGATACGAGATCTGCTCGAGGCCGACCCGGTCGGTCACCGGAATCAGCCCGCCCGCCATCACCAGCTGCACCATGATCATCAACACGAGCATCGGCATGACCTGCTCGTTGGACTTGGCCAGACTCGACATCAGCAGGCCGAACACCACACAGCACACCGCGGTCATCGCGATATCGAAATACAGCTCGAGGCTGCCGCTCGGGATCAGCGAACCTTCGCCGGGCGCCTTCTTGCCGAGGAACGTGATGCCGATCAGCACCGCCGACTGCAGGAACGCGGTCACGCTGAACACGACGATCTTGGCCATCAGATATGCCGACGGCAGCAGGCCGACGGCGCGCTCACGCAGGAAGATCGACCGTTCGCCCACCAGGTCACGCACGCTGAGCGTGGCGCCCATGAAGCACGCGCCGAGGACGAGCACCACCAGCAACTGCTGGGCCTCACCGCCGCTTTCGCGCCCGAAGGAGCCGTCTGGCAGCTGCACCAACGCGCCCTCGGTGAACCCGTCACTACCGGGTACCACCAGCGACAACGCACCGAGGATGAATGGCAGCACCACCAGGAAGATCAGATATCCCCGGTCGGAGAAGATCAACCGCAACTGCCTGCGAGCCAGTGTGGAGAACTGCCGCATCGCACTCGACTGCGGTGGCGCGCCCACATTGCCGCGGTTCGGTTGTACCGGGGGCGGCGGCGGCACATAGGCCTGCCTGGACCGATACTTCGCAAAGGCTTGATCAGGGTTGGCCGCGACCTCGGCGAAGATCTCCGCCCAGTCGCTGGTCCCCATCGCCGCACCGACCCCACCGGGATGCCCGGCGAACGCCGTCTTCCCGCCGGGAGCCAGCAGCACCACCTGGTCACACATGTCGAGGCAGGCCACCGAGTGCGTCACCACGATCACCACGCGACCGGCGTCGGCCAGCTCGCGCAGCATCTGCATGACCTGCCGATCCAGCGCCGGATCCAGACCCGAGGTCGGCTCGTCGAGGATCAGCAGCGACGGACCGGTGAGCAGTTCCATCGCCACCGACGCGCGCTTGCGCTGACCACCGGAGAGCCGGTCCACCCTGGTATCGGCGTGCTGGGTGAGCGAAAGCTCTTGCAGCACACCGTCGATCACCTTCTGCCGGTCGGCCTTGGTGGTATCCGGCGGCAGCCGTAGCTCGGCCGCGAAGCCGAGGGCCTGGCGCACGGTGAGCTGACGGTGCAGCACGTCGTCCTGGGGCACCATGCCGATGCGCGAACGCAGCGCCTCGTACTCGGCGTGCAGGTTGCGGCCCTCGAAGGTCACCACACCGCCCGAGGGCTGAGTGTTACCCGCGATCAGCTTCGACAGCGTCGACTTGCCCGCGCCAGACGGCCCGATCAGCGCGGTCAACGTCCCCCGCCCGGCCGTCATGTTCACGTCGACGAGCAGTTGCTTGTTGTTCTCGACCGTGAACCCGACCCCGTGCACCGAAAGGCCCTGCTCGGCGACCGGCTTCTGCCGATGCGCCAGCGCACCCTGGGTGACGACGAAGTCGATGTTGCCGATGGTGACGATGTCGCGTTCGCGCAGGACCACGCGCTGCTGGCGGTGACCGTTGACGAAGGTGCCGTTGGCCGACCCGAGATCCTCGATCACCAAGCCCTCCGGCGAGGACATCAGCTTCGCGTGCGCCCGCGAGGCCAGGGGATCGTTCACTACGATCTGGTTGTCGGAGGTGCGGCCGATGCTCAGGCCGCCTGGCGGAATGCGGTCACCGCGCGCGACCGGTTCGGTCGAGGCGGCCTTGCGGACCGGCGGCAGCATCGACGAGTCGGCGCGGCGGGTCATGTTGATGTTGTCCTGCGGCTGCGCCGGCAGCTGCGAGGTCGGCACGAATTGCGGTTGCTGCGGTTGCGGGCGCGAGGGCGGCTGGAAGCCCGGATGCTGCTGCTGCTGCGGCGGACGCGGTTGCTGGTGGTGCGGCTGCGGTTGGTGCGACTGCGGTTGCGAGGGCGGCGCGACCATGGTCGCCGCGTGGCGCGCCCCAGGCGCCGCGGGGACCAGGTGCAGCAGCGGCCCGGTGATCGCGTCACCGAGGCGGACCTGGGTGGGCCGGTCGATCGACACGGGCTGGTTGAGCCTGCGCGCGTCGACGAACACCCCGTTCGTACTCCCGTTGTCGGCGAGTACCCAGGCGCCGTTGCTGAATCGCAGAGTGGCGTGCACACGCGAGACCAGCGGGCTGTCCACGAACAGGGTGACCTCGGGCGCGCGGCCCATGGTGATCTGCTGGCTCGCTTCGAAGACTCGTTCGGTTCCATCATGGCGCACGGTGATGGTCTGCGCCCCCGGTGAAGACATGGAGCGGATACTATGCCATCGCCCGGACATCGGCGGTGCCCCCGAGACGGCTTCGATACCGATCCGGCGATCGACCTGCACGTGTTACCGGCCGACCAGGGGGACGAATGCCGAAACGTCAAGTGTTCATTGCCGTTTCCATCGCACTGTGCGCGCTGATGGGCGTCGGGTGCACGAAGGCGATCGACGGGCACGGCGTCTCGATCTATGACGATCCGTTCCAGGTGGCGGGATTGCCGACCACCGGCGGGCCGAACGGACCGCGTCCCGGCGTCCCCGATTCGCCGCTCACCGCGACCAACGGCGACGGTGGCGACGTGGACAAGCTGGCGCTCAACGCGATCGACGACATCCAGTCCTACTGGCAGGCAGGCTTCGGCACCGAATTCCCCGGCGAGACCTTCGACCCGGTCGAGAAACTGATCTCCTGGAACGCGCGCGCCACCCGCAGCGAGTCGGTCGAATTCTGCTCCGAAACCACCTACCACCTGGTGAATGCCGCCTACTGCCGCAGCGACAACTCCATCGGCTGGGACCGCGAGATGCTACTGCCGACCATGAGCGAGACCTTCGGCCCGATGTCGGTGGTGATGGTGCTCGCCCACGAATACGGCCACGCCATCCAGACCATGGCCAAGATGGTCACCAAGAAGACGCCGGTGCTGGTGAAGGAACAGCAGGCCGACTGCTTCGCGGGCGCGTTCATGCGCCACGTCGCCGAGGGCAAGTCGGAGCACTTCACGATCAACACCTCCGACGGCCTGAATTCCGTTCTCGCCGCGACTGTTTCGATTCGCGACTCCGATCCCGACGATCCGGAGAGCGTGCACGGTTCGGCCTTCGAACGCGTCACCGCCGTGCAGATCGGGTTCACCGACGGCCCGCGCGGCTGCAAGGGCATCGACGAGGACGAGATCGACTCGCGCCGCGGCAATCTCCCACAGAGCTTCGCCGACGACAGCGGCCGCGGCGAATACCCCGTCTCCAAGGAAAACCTCGTCGAGCTGAGCAAGGCCCTGCAGGCGATCCTGCCGGTGAAAGACGCCCCGACCTACGCCTACGCGGGCTCGCGCATCGACTGCGAGGACGGCACGGACACCGACCCGGTCACCTACTGCCCCGCCAAGAACACCATCGCCACCGACGTGCCCGGCCTGGCCGAACGCGGTGCCGTCGACAACGACGACGACGGCCCGCTGCCGGTGAAGGTGAGCGGCGACTACAACGGCTACGTGGTGTTCATCTCCCGCTACACCCTGGCCGTGCAGCGCAGCCACGGCCAGGAGCTGACCGGCGCGAAGACCGGTCTGCGCGCGGCCTGCCTGTCCGGTGTGGTCACCGGCGCACTCGCCCGACCCGATCGTCCCGTGAGCCAGGGCGACATCCAACTGTCGGCGGGCGACCTCGACGAAGCGGTCTCGGGCCTGCTCACCGACGGACTGGCCGCCAGCGACACCGAGGGCAACACGGTGCCCAGCGGATTCTCCCGCGTCGACGCCTTCCGAGCAGGCGTCCTCAACGGCGAAACCACCTGCTTGTCCCGCTACTCCTAGCCGAACGGCGGGGGCGCGGCCGGTTCGTAGCGCAGTACTCGGTTGCCGATCATCACCTCGGTGCCGGGGACGAGGACCATCGGCTGGTTCGGGGTGAGGCGGACCCAGTCGCGGTAGCCGGGGTGTCTGCTGCGGGTGCCGTTGGTGGAACCGCGATCGATGAGCTGGACGTCCCAATTCACCAGGTGCACTTCGGCATGCGCGCGTGACATGCCACCTGAGGTGTCGTCGATGCGCAGCGGGATGAGGCCGCGTAGGGCCGCTTCGGAGTTCTCCGGGTCGCGCCCGATCACCGCGTCGGCGGCCATCAGGTAGGTCATGCCGTCGTCGAGCACGAGCATGCCCAGCGGCGGGCGGACCACTTCGGCGAGCGCCTGGGTCTGGTCGACCGGCATGCCACACACCGTGCAGAACGCCGAGCGGGGATCGCTGGGATGCGCACGCGCGCACTTGAATCCCATCACCTTCACCGCGAGCACCGTCGATTTCGCCGTGGCCTCGAGCCTGCGCTGCAGGTCGGGATCGGGTTCGGGCGCGGGATTGGTTCCGGAGAGCCGGGTTTCGGCGTTGTGCGGGTCGGCGACGGTGCCGTGCGAAGTACCGGTGACGGCATCCAGCATCGAGGTCGCCGGTTGCATGCCCGTCGCGGGCTGCTGGCTGGGGCGTGAATCCTGTTGCGGCTCACGTGGTTCCCGGTCGATGCGCGCGGTAGGTGGTGGGGGCCTGCGGGTTTGACCTGCAGGTTCCGCGGTCCGCACATGACTGCGCACATCGTTGGACCACATCACGGCCCCGCCCGCCTGCGCGATTCCCTCGACCAGCCAACCGATTCCGCGTTCCGTCGGCATGTCCGGGATGCGCCCCTTGGCATCGTCGACGAACAGCGCGACCGCCTTCGCGGGCTCCGACGCCACCCGGTCGACGGTGAACGCCGCATCACTGCCGCGGTAGTACTCCGGCCCACGTTCGTCGGCGAGCACCGCCGTCACCGAACCGTGCAGGAAGATCGCCACGCCACCGTTGTCGGCGGCCGAGAGCACCCCGAAATCGATCGGCACGCCCGGCGAGATCTGCTCGGCGTACTTCATCAACCAGCGGGTCGCCTCCCGCGCCACCACTGAACCGGGCCCCGACGGCGCCTGCTCGTGCGCCTCGCGCACCAACTCCGCCAGCGATTCCAGCGCGATCGCCGCGGTATCGCCCGGCGTGAGCTTGCCCTGCCCGCGATGCGCGACCACGATCACCGCGCCCGCCACCCGCGCCACCGCGTGACTTCCGAGCACCACTTCGACCTGCCGATCCCTCACAGGTATCGGCCTCGCAGCACAGAGGTGACCATGGCATCCAGAGTATGGCAAGCACCGCGCATCGGTCCCCCTGGGCGGGGTCGGTCCGGTAACTTCATAGGTGTTGTGGGAGGAACATCGAGGGGAACCTGATGATCGATTCGACCAGAATTCGCGTCGCGCTCGCACTGAGCGGTGCCCTCATCGCCCTCACCGGCTGCACGGTCAGCGGCACGCCCGTCGCGGGCGAACCCGATGTGCGCGGTCTCGAGACCGGAACCTTCGCCACCGACCGGCACACCTACACCGACACCGCAGGCAACAGGGGCGCGCTGGTCGAGGGCGCGCGGATGTCGGCGGCCGTCGTCCCCGCGGTCCGGATCGACCCTTCGCTGTCGCACGGCCGCGGCGGCGTGGTTGTCCCCGACATCGAACGCGCGCTGGATTTCGTCGCCAATGTCTCCAAACCTGTTCTGGAGAACCGAAAATTCATCACCGGCTACGTCGCGCTCGGCGCGGACAAGGCCGATCCCGCCGGCGAAACCCGCCCCGGCCCCGACGCGACCGCCCTGACCACCGCACTGTTCCGCTTCCCCACCGCCTCCGCCGCCACCCTCGCCGCGCGCGAACTCGAGGACGTCGACCTGGCGGTCTCCCCCGAGAACCGCAAACTCACCTCCACCAAATACCCCGAGGCCTACCTGCATTGGCGACCGGGCGTTCCCACGATCGGCGCCTTCCTCGCCCACAAAGAGTTCGTGATCTCGCTGTTCATCCAGCGCCCGCGCGCCGACGCGACCGACCTCACCGCCTGGATCGACAAGAACCTCGCCGCCGAACTCGCCCAGCTCTCGAAGTTCGAACCCACCCCCGCCGAGAAGATCGCCGACCTGCCCGTCGACCCCACCGGCCTCCTCGCCCGCGCGATAGTCGAAGACCGCGCCACCATGCGCCCCGGCGAGTACACGTTCGCCTCCTATGCCCCCGAACACCTCATCAACAAGGCAGCCAACCTCACCACCCGCCAAAACCTCGTCACCACAACAGGAGTCGAGGCTTACGCGGTAGTCGAAGGCGGCGCCGTCACCCGCGTCCGCGACCAACCCGCCGCCCGATCCCTCATGCAAGGCCTCATCGACTCGGCAGGCCACTACGACCCGATCACCGCCCCCGCCGACGTCCCCACCGCCACCTGCCTGAAACTCAACGACAACGGCAACAAAGAAGACGACTACGTCTACCGCTGCTACGTCGCCTACAAGCGCTACCTGGCCATGGTCAGCGCCGACGGCGAACCCGAAGTCCGCCAGAAAATCACCGCCCAGTATGCCCTTCTGGCCAACAGCTTGTAGCTGCCCATTCCTCGATCGCGGTGTCGTAGGATGCCGACAATCGTTCGGGGAGGAATGAGTTGCGCGCCACGAAAATCGTCTGCGTCCTGGCGACCACGCTGCTGACCACCGTTGCCGCCTGCGGCGGTCCCGACGAGATCGTCGCCACCGACACCCCCGTAGACCTCGCCACGCTCGACGTCGGCAACTATCCGACCCAGCCCCGCCAGGTCGGCACGGTCGCCAACCTGGACCAGGGCCGATTCATCGAGGCCGAACGCCTCGGCGACTTCGTGCCGATACCCGCCGACATCGATCCCCGGTTCGTCTACACGAATCCGACGATCGCGTCGGTCTTCCTCGACGCCGAGGCCTCGCTGGGCAAGATCATGGCCGTCGACCGTTTCGCCGAGATCGCTCCTGATTTCATCGGTGGGTTCGTGAGCTCGGCCGAGACCGAGCCCAAGAACATGGGCCTGGATATGGTCAACGCGGTAATGATCTTCCCCAGCGCGCAGCGGGCCGCGACCGCCGCCATCGAGCTGGAAAAACTCGATTTCGGCTACGCCCCGAACAATCAGCGCATCGAGATCCCCGGTTATCCCGCGGCGACCGCGCACTGGCAGCCCGACCAGCAGTCGATCGGATCCTGGTTCGCCACCGGCAATTTGGTGATCTACACCTGGTTCTACGACTACTTGAAGATCTGGCTGGAGAAGGTCGACAAACAGGCGCTGCTCGACCTCACCCGCAAGAGTCTCGACACGATCGTCCCCGCGGTCGCGAAGTTCACCCCCACCCCGAGCACCGAGCTGACGACCCTGCAGCGCGACCGCGAAGGCATGCTCGGCCGCACCGCGCCCCGCCCCCGCGAGGACTCCTGGATCAACCCACCCGGCGTCTACGCGGGCCGCACCGCCCGCCATTTCGTCTCCGATCCGGTGGGCACAACGAAAATGATCGACGACTACGGCATCGACCTCTACGCCAACGACGGCGCCGAGGTCTACCGGGCCCGCGACATCGCCGCCGCCCAAGGCGTGCGCGACGAACTCGGTGGCCTCACCCGCAAATTCACCGCCGCCGCCCCGCCGAAGAACCTGCCGACCGCCCGGTGCAAGGAATACATCGGCAGGCAGCAGCGCATCGCGATCCGCTTCTATTGCGCGGTGTCCTACGACCGCTACGCCGCCTACGTCTGGTCGAACCAGCTCCTCGACGCCCAGCAGCGAATTTCCGCCCAGTACGCATTGTTGGTGAACGCGCGATGAGAATCCGATACGCCCTGCTCGCCGCTGTGACCATGGTTCTGTCCGCGTGCGGCGCCACGCTGTCCGGTCAGGCGCTGCCCGGCGAGATCGATGTCCGAACGCTCGACGTCGGCTCGTACCCCACCGAGCCACTCAACGCGCACGACGACGACCCCGTCCCGCCGTTCTACGAGATGTACGAGGTAGCGGCGATGCGGATCGCCGACTACGTGATCAACTCCCGCGACGTCGACGCTCAGATGACCTACGGCAAACGCGCGACCACCGTGTCCGCCGGTGTGATGCCGTCCGCACTCGGTGACGAACCAGCGATGTCGGCCGTCGCGAAGAAACACAAAATGCTGTACGGCTTCGAATCCAGCGGCGCCGCAAAGGATTCCCGCGTCGAAACCTATGGCGGCTGGCCGACGAAGAAGGCCGACAACAGACTCACCGCCACCACCATGGTCCTGCAGTTCCCCGACGCGGACCGAGCGGCCGCCGCGGCAAAAGAGTTCTACGACACCGATTTCGGCATGCAGGAAGGCCGCAACCAGCCGGTCGCATTGCCCGAACACCCAGCAGCCCTGTCACATTGGCGTCCTGACTCCCCCTTCCTGCGTACCGTCCTCCCCCACGGCCCCTACGTGATCGCCTTCCTGCTCTCGGTGCCCACCCCCGACCAGCAAGCCCTCACCACCCTCGCCTCGAACGCCTACACCGAGCAGATCGAGGCACTCGCCAAAACCACCCCCCTGACCGACGAACAGGTCATGACCCTGCCCTGGGACCCCGACCACCTGCTTATACGCACCCTCAACCCCGACCAACTGGCCAACCCCGAGGGTGCGGGCTACTACCTGGTCACCGGCAAACACGGCATCCTGCACTACTCCGGCGACCAACTCCCCACCGACCGCCACTACGTCGACGAACAACTCACCAAAATGAGCGCCCAACAGGTAGCCCTGTCCTGGGGCTCGATCACCGTCCGCACCCCCGACTCATCCACCGCAGGCCGCGCGGTCGCCGAGAAATTGTTCCCCTGGCAGGTAGAAGCCGACGCCGCCAACGCCCCCAACCTCCCCGACTCCGCCTGCGTGGAGAACAAACGCCCAGGCGCCTCGAAGCGCTTCAGCTGCCTCCTCGCCTACAACGAATACGTCGGAATAGTAAGCAGCAACCAACTTCTGGACGCCCACCAACGTGCAGCCGCGCAATATGCATTGTTTGCCAATACCCGATGACCGCCCACGCGGTCGCGCTCCCACGTCACAGCGCGCCGTCACAACGGTCGAGTAGTATCCTCGCCGAACACACAGCCCGAAGCGGCTGACTTCTCGCAGCGTCCGACAACCGTCGCGAGTCGATGCCGCGAGGGTATGGAGAAATACGCGGGGGGATCCGATGAAGTTGCGTACGAGGCTGCTCATGCTGGCCTTGGTCGGCGCACTGGCGACGGCCGGGTGCGCGGCCACCGTCACCGGTCATGCCCTTCCCGGCATGTTTCCGGTCGATCTGGCGAAGCTGAAGCTGGGCAGCTACTCACCGGAGCCCACCCCGTTCGGGCTGCGGGACTTCGCCGATGCCAGCGATGTTCGCAGGCTCGAAGCGCAGCGAATGCTCAACTACATGATCCCCACCACCGACGTCGACCCCGATATCGGCGAACTCACCGGCGTCAAGACCTTCACCAGCCCGAGCGACCCGTTCACCGCTGAAGCGCTGCCGGAGCAGTACCGGGCGGCGTTGACCGACAACAAGCTCCTCGCCGGAACCTACGTCGTACGAACCAACGGCAGCCCCCGCCGTCTCGAGAAACTGCTGATGATGGTGCTCCGGTTCCCGACCGACCAGGCCGCGCGCGCAAGCGGCGACCAGATGTTCGAGGTGAGCCGTCGAGATGCGGCACACACCTTCACTGTCGACGGCCACCCGAACGCACGGGCCTCCTCGAAGGACTGGTCGGCGGGCATCGCCTACGTGACCAAGGGTCCCTACCTCGTCGTCGCGAATTACGGGCTACCCCAGCCCGACGAAACAACGGTGAAATCCCATGTCAAGAAGGCCCTCGACCTGCAACTCGCCAAGATGAGCGAGCTGTCGCCGACACCGTTCGAAGACGTCCTCGACGTCCCGTTCGATCCCGACGGCATCATGCGGCGAGCGCTGCCCGCGGCCTCCGACTACACCGACCCCTTCGGAAACGATCTCGACTTCTACGCCTACGGGCCCTCAGGGCAGTTGCAGTACGAACGAAATTCGGCATTGATGAAGCAGGCGTTCGCGGACACCGGCGTCGACCTGATCGGCAGGCGTGCCGGAATCGTCTACCGCGCGAAAGATCTCGAATCAGCCTTTCGCCTGCAGACCGCGTTGACGACCCTCGCGAAGAACGACGAAGTTGTCGCAGCACCGCCAGGGCTCCCAGACGCACGCTGTTTGCGGCTCTACGAACCGGACCCGCTGCGCAAATACGACCTCATGTGCGCGGTCGTGCGCGGCCGTTACGTCGGGGTCGTGGTCGCGAAAAGCAAACTGGGCGCCACCGTCAATCCCGGGTTGCACGAACGCGCGGCGGCCCAGTACACGGTCTTGGCGAAGAGTGAGTGAGACGAACAATGCACCCTAACCTGCGACTCTGTGCCGCCCTGATCGCCGTTGTCACCGTCGCCAGTGCCTGTGGTAGCGATGCCGACAGTGAATCTTCGACGCCATCCGTCGATCTGAGCCAGCTAGAGACCGGAAGCTATCAGTCGACACCGCGCGACCCGAACATGTCGAAGGCCGACGCGACCGGTCAAGCCATCGAAGCGGTCCGACTGGGTGCGGCAGTCCCGCTGCCCTACGACGTCGACCGCAGCTATGCATTCCAGCGCTTGAACTCCCCGCGGTTGCGATCGACCTCGAAGCTCCCCGGATCGATGACGAAGATCGACCCCGCAGAATTCCATGAGGTCACCGATGGCCTGATCGCCGGGTGGAAATCCAGTGGTGAACGCCGCGAACAACCCTTCCTCGGTCGCCAGGCATGGATCCATGTCTACCGATTCGAAACCGAGGCCCAGGCTGCGATCGCAGCCGAGCGAATCCCAGCGAAGCAGCAGAAGTTGGGCACCGGTCAGCGCGTTGAGATCCCGGGTTATCCCGCTGCCCGCAACAATTGGGCCGGCAGCGTCCTCGACTCGTGGATGGCGAAGGGGCCCATGGTCTTCGGCGTGCGCATCGACGATCCGATGACTGAACCGCCCGACCCCGCCGCGGCGATCGACTTCACACAGAAGGCGTACGCGAAGATCATCGAGATGCAGGCAGGCTATTCCCCGACCCCGGTCGACAAAATTGCCGCGTTGCCCATCGACACCGATGGGATGCTGAGCCGAACACTGCCGGGTGAAGAAGACCACCGGATCGACCCCCTGGTCCCCGAGGGAGCGGTGGAACCGACACAGGCCGCCCTGGCCCGAGACGAGTTCCCGGGAACGACCAAGCCCGCTCTGGTGGATGCCGGGGTTGATCTGATCTCCAGCGAGTCCACGCTCGCGCGGGTGTACCGGGCCGAGAACACGAAGGCCGCGCAACGCCTCATGGCAGCGCTGATCGAGCCGTACTCACGGTTCATGAAGCCGATCGACAGCCCGCGAAACCTACCGGATGCCAAGTGCTTCGACCGGAAGGACTCCTCAGCGAGCAGCTCGGGCCTCACCCCGATCTGCTATGTCGTCTACGACCGTTTTCTGGCGCGCGTCACCGCCTCGAGTGTCCAAGACCTGCACCATCGGACCGCTGCCCAGTACAAGCTCCTCGCGGTCGACCGGTGACCGCGGTGAGTCGCATCAGCGGTAGGTCCGCCCGCACCGCAACGGCATTGCTGGCGACTTGTCTGCTGCTGACCGCAGGGTGCGGCACGACAGTGTCCGGCGAGGCACAACAGGCAATTCCGGCGAAGAGCACGCTCGACGTCGGCAACTACCCCTTCGCACCGCGCACGGTGGGCAACGCCAAGAGCGACATGCAAGCCCGCGCACGCGAGGCGCAACGACTGGCCGACTACGTCGCCCTTCCTTTCGAAGCGGACCCGGCCTACGTGGTAGACGAAGGATTCTTCACCAGCCCGATCGCGCTCAACGGTAAAGGGTTGCGGCGCATGGTCATCAACGACACCTTCGACGATGTCGCCAAGGACCTCACCGCCGGCTGGGTGCACTCCTGGTCGACCGCGCCCAACTCCGAAGGCAAGAACCGGACCATCAGTCTCGCGGTCCTGTTGTTCCCCGATGCCGCGACAGCACGCCAGGTCGGACCGACGCTCGAGCACGACGACTTCACCTTCAACGCCGATAACCAGCCGGTACAGATCACCAAACACCCAGCGACAGCGGCACATTGGCGGCCCGGAGTGTCATCGATCGGTTCCTGGACCGTCCATGATCGCTATGTGGTCTTCATCAAGGTGGACGACGAGAGTCAGCCCGCCGATCTCCCGGCTCTGACCTCCCACGTCGAGCGCATGCTCGATGTCCAATTGCCGCTGCTGGACAAGTTCGTTCCCACTCCGGCAGCGGAGTTGTCCACCATCGCGCTCGATGTCGACGGGATTCTCAGTCGTACCCTCCCGTCCAGTCCTGACAAACCTGTGCGAGCACAACCTGACGGCGTGTTCACCGGCCGTGGAGTCCTCTCACTACTTTCCCTGGCAGGGCCGGCCACCCTGGCTCGAATGCAGGACTTCGAGGTCGATCTGATCTCCTTCGGTGAGGCGCTGATCTTCCGAAGCCGCACCCGCGAAGCCGCTGAACGCCACTGGGAAGAGCGAAAATCCTCGGCGAAACAGAGTGAGCTGGCGAACATGCTGTACAAGCCGGTCGATGTTCCCACCGGCCTCGGTGACCGCGTTTCGTGTCATACCTTCGCGACGAAGGTCAACGAGACCGAAACCACCACAACGAATTTCTGCTCTTTTCACACCGACCGGTACCTGGTCGAGCTCGAGGGGCTTCAGCTACAGGACCTTCATCAACGAGTGAACGCCCAGTACGCGATGCTCACCGGCAAGTAGGTCGCGGGGTCGGCTCGACCCGAAGCGAGTCGAGGACTTGTCGCCCACTTGCTAGATTTTCGTTCGAAGGCTCGTCGTCCGGGCGTTCGAGACCGTGGAGGAGGACTGAATGGCGTTGCGGCCCGGCGCGATTGTCGGTGGATACCGAATACTCAACATGCTCGGCAGTGGTGGCATGGGCACTGTCTACCTGGCCCAGAACCCGATTCTGCCGAGACGTGACGCGCTCAAGGTGCTCAGCGCCGATCTCTCCACCAACGCGGAGTTCCGCGCCAGGTTCGAACGGGAAGCCAACCTCGCCGCCGGTCTCGACCACCCGAACATCGTCGCGGTGTACAACCGCGGCGAGGAAGACGGCCAGCTCTGGATCGCCATGCAGTACGTCGACGGCGTCGACGCGAGTGACGAAGTGAAAAAGGGCCCCTCGATCATGACTCCGCAGCGGGCACTGCGGATCGTGGTCGAAGTCGGCAAGGGTCTCGACTACGCGCACCGGCGTGGTCTGTTGCACCGCGACGTGAAGCCGGCCAATTTCCTGCTCTCCAAGCCCGAAGACCCCGACGAAGAGGAGCGGGTGCTCCTGACCGACTTCGGTGTCGCCAAGTCGGCGCAGGACAACCAGGACCTCACCGCGACCGGAACCTTCATGTCCACGGTCGCCTACGCCCCACCAGAGCAGCTCGTCGCGAGCCCACTCGACCACCGGGCAGACATCTACAGTCTCGGCTGCGCGCTCTACAAGCTGCTGACCGGGCAGAATCCGTATCCCGCGAATACTCCGGCCGTGGTCATGATGGGCCACCTCCACGAACCACCGCCCCGGGTGACAGCCGTTCGTCCGGACCTACCTCCCGCGCTCGATCGGGTCATCGCCCGAGCGATGGCAAAGGATCCGGCCGATCGATACAACACCTGCCGGGAGTTCACCCGTGATGCCGAGACTGCGCTCCTCGGAACGTCTCGGGCACCATCGACGGATCCGCATCACCCGACACAATCGGGCTACTACACAGGTAGCTCCTACCCGACTGCGACCGCCCCCGTCGCCGCCTGGGGCAATCAGCCCCCTACCGACCAGAACCTCGTCGACACCCTGCATAACAACAGCGGTAGCGCTCGTAACGGTCGTCGCCGAAGGTTTCTCGTACCCGCGATCCTCGCCGTCGTTCTCGCACTCGCAGTCGGATCCGCGACGTACTTGCTCACCAGGCCGTCCGATGACGCGGCCGCGAGCAGTCGTGGCATGTACGCCGATGTACGGGAGAAGTACCCTCAATTCGACAACAAGACGATTACCGCGGTGAGCTATACCGGATCGGCGCTGTCGGTCTATCTGGACGGCGGAACGCAGGCAAAGTTCTTGCAGGACATCGGGTTCCGCTACACCCCGAAGTACAAGGCCGCGGGGACCGAAACGGCTCCGCGTTCGCTGTCACTCAGCGCGTCGTCGTCGGAGTTCGACTCGGACGTGATCATCGTGCTGCGAACCGACAATCAAGCGGGCAACGGCGGACTGCGCGGACTACCGTCCGGATTGATGTACACCAAGGCAAAGATCGTCGTCGTCGACGACATCGGGACTGTGCAAGCCTTCCAGGTGTGGACCGAACAATCACCGGAGCGACTTGTGGACACTCTCGTACCGACCATCGCCAAGACTGTTACCTAGGTCGGCTCGTGACAACTCTGACGATATCCTCAGGCGTTGCCCAAGGCGGCCGTTGCCCGCAAATCAGGAGTTAGTGGATCATGGCGTTGAACCCCGGAACCGTCGTAGGTGGTTACCGCATCGAACGGATTCTCGGCGCGGGCGGCATGGGAACCGTCTACCTGGGCAAACACCCGAGCCTGCCGCGCATGGACGCACTGAAGGTGCTCAGCGCCGAGCTCAGCCGCGACCCCGAATTCCGTGCCCGTTTCCAACGCGAGGCCAACCTCGCCGCGGGCCTCGACCACAACAACGTCGTCTCGGTGTACAACCGCGGTGAGGAACACGGCCAGCTGTGGATCGCCATGCAGTATGTCGACGGCACCGATGCCGCCGCCGAGCTCGCCCGCGACCCACACGCCATGACCCCCCTGCGCGCGCTGCGCATCACCACCGAGGTCGGCAAGGGTCTCGACCACGCCCACCGCCGAGGCATGCTGCACCGCGACGTGAAGCCCGCCAACTTCCTGCTGTCGAGCACCGACGGTGACGAGGAACGCGTCCTGCTCACCGACTTCGGCGTCGCGAAGTCCACCGACGACGCCACCGAACTCACCCAGACCGGCAGCTTCCTCGCTACCATCGCCTACGCCCCGCCGGAGCAACTCAGCGGCGCCGCCCTCGACCACCGCGCCGACATCTACAGCCTCGCCTGCGCCTTCTACAAACTCCTCACCGGACAGAACCCGTACCCCGCAGCCCAACCCGCGATGGTCATGATGGGCCACCTCCACCAGCCCCCGCCCCTGGCCACCGCCGTCCGCTCTGGCCTCCCCCACGCCATCGACCACGTGTTCGCCCGAGCGATGGCCAAGAACCCCGCCGAACGGTTCTCCACCTGCCGAGAGTTCACCGACGCCGCCGCGAACGCACTGGTCCCCGGCTTCAACCCGGTCGGCCACAACACCTCACCGACATACCCGATCCAGGTGATGCCGCCGCGCGAGTACACCGACCCGCGAGCAAACACATCGCTGCCCGGCCTCACGTCCTCGACTCCCACCCCACCGAACAAGACCAAGCGCCTAGCAGCGATAGGTGGAGCCGTTGTGCTCGTCGTCGGCATCGGTGCAGGAGCGGGCATCTGGGCCACCAGCGGATCCGGAACCCCGACCGAGGGTCCCACAACCACCAGTGCATCAACGGCCGCGCTGTCGCCGCTCGAACAGGCGCGCAAGGACAATCCCGCGTTCCAGGGAAAGACTGTGACGCTCCTCGATGTCACGCAGCAGCCGGGAAAATACGGCGTGTATTTGTCCGGCAGCCCGCAGACACAGTTCTTGGAGAAGCTGGGATTCGTCTACAACTTCGAATACACGAATACCGAGGGAGAACCCTCACCCAAGCAGGTGACCGACAGTTCGGGCTCGCTCGAAGCACCGGACGACAGCTATGTCATCGTGCTGAGGAGCGACGAAAAAGCCGGGGGCGGTGGACTTCTCGGTCTCCCGTACGGAATCACAAGCTCGCGAGCGACTGTGATTCCCATCGATGTGCCTGCGACGGTCTCATCGATGCGAAATTGGTCGACGGACTCCGAACGTACTCTGATTGACCAACTGGTACCAACCCTGAAATCGAAAATTCGCTAGCGTTGGGTTCCAAAACAATGGGGGATGTGTTGAAACTACACCAACAGCGACCGCGCCTGACCCACGCTTCTATACGCGGTTTCACGGCCACAGCTACAGCTATCGGACTGCTCCTCGCAACAGCATGCAGCAGCGGACAAGGGCCGACGACTCCAACTGCATCTGAGCCTCAGATAGACCTCCAGAAGCTGGAGGTAGGAAATTACGCCACGGTCCCACAAGTGCTCGAAAGACCGATCGACGACGCCCAGGGACGTGCGGTCCAAGCCCAAAGGCTTGCGAATCATATTCCATTGCCGATGGATATCGATCCCCGCTTGAAATACTACAGTTCAATTCAACCCAGGGTGTTCACAACGATCGACCACCAGAGCATGGGCTCATGGGTAGGGTCAGATCTGACACCACATGTAAACGCCCTGTCAGGGTTCATTTCCGGATACACCAGCACAGCCAACTCCGACGCGCAGTACTCGTTGTCGACAACACTGGAGAACCGGGTCCTGATATTCGACAATGAAGCATCGGCATCCACCGCGATGAACACCATCGTAGATTCAGAACTGGCGGCCGATCCGACAAAGACAGGTGTAACCCTTTCCCAGTTCCCCACTGCACGCGCTTACTGGAAAGGCGATCGCCCAACATTGTGGTCGTGGTATGTCGCGGGACAGTTCATCATCTTCACAGCAGTTTGGGACCACCTCGGCAGCGAGCTATCTCAAACAGACCTTCCTGGAATGATGGATCTTGTCACCAAGAGTCTCACTGCAATCCCCGGCAAGATTTCCGGGTTCAAACCAGCCGCGCCGCGAGAACGAGAATCAACTTCGCCCGACTGGGATGGCATGCTTGCTCGCACTGTCCCCGCCATCAACGATCAAGTGCCGGGATTGACAATTCCGGGCGTATACGACCGGCACGGTGGCCTGCAGATCTCACGGCAGCCCGAACTCGATCGCACCCTGTTCGAAACCGCTGGCGTCGATCGCGTCGCATTCAACGGCGGCTATCTGTACCGAGCCAAGGATGCAGCTTCAGCCGCTGCCGTCACAAACCAGCACGCCACATTCACCAAATTCTACCGAAAAATTTCCGCTCCACCCGGGCTGCCTATCGCACGGTGTTACGAGCTGAAAAATCCAACGGCAAAATCGAGGATGCGCTACTACTGCAGTGTCAATTTTGATCGGTATGCGGCGGATATATCCGCCAACCAGATGACCGATGCCTACCAAAGAATCTCTGCCCAGTACGCACTTTTGGCGAATGGTAAATAATGCCCAACTCTCCAAAGCCAAGGAACCCGATGCTTTCCAGAATAGCGCAGACGTGCGTGATGGCTACGATAGCGATCGTAGCCACCGGGTGCGGGTCAACTGTCTCCGGAACTGAAACCGCGGGTGAGATCGACGTTCGAACGCTCGACGTCGCAAAATACCCGGTCGAACCGATAGATACCATCTACGAATTCACCCCGAGTATGCGGACCGCGCAGCTACTAGCGGCCAATCGACTCGCGAGCAGCATGGCGCTCGGTACAGATATTGATACCGACTTCAAATATGGTGCAGGTAGTCCCCTCACGTCACCGAGTACCGCAACTCTGTACCTCAGCAAGGCAACGAGGGATGTCCTCAAGGACAATAAGATGCTGTTCGGTTGGGCCAGCGGAAGCACCGATCAATCAGACTACGCCATCACCTCTAATCGTGCAGGTGATCACTCAATTGGCGAGAGCCAACGCGAACGCTTGAAGCCGAGATACTCAGGCATCACTGTGCTGCAGTTCGCAGACGAAGAAACTGCTCAACGGGTCGCGAAGGATATGTCCGCCGCAGACTTTGCAGTAGCTGCAGACCAGAATCAAGCTGTCGCGCTGCCGAATTACTCATCCGCCGCCAGTCACCGGCGCCCAGGGGTTCCGACACTCGGATCAACTCTGGCTCACGGACGTTACGTTATCTATATCCATGTTGGTGTTCGCGACGACGACGTGACGCAATTGATCACACTCGCAGAAAAGACTTATCGCACCCAAATATCGTTACTGGACAAGCTTCCTGCCCTTTCGCCGGCCGATATGCTCCGACTTCCGCCGGATCCCGACGGAATGCTTCGCAGAGCGCTGAATCCCAAGGCGAACTTCGCGCAGATCGAGGATGAATATTTCACCGTGGACAAAGTCGGCTTCTACCAGCTGAATCGCGAACAGCAACTGAACGAAGCTCTGTACTCGGAGACCGGCGCCGACCGGTTCACGCGATCATGGGGAACCGAACTCGTTCGAACGCGTGACGACGTAGCAGCGGAGACCTTTCGCGACAAAGCCATCGCGGTTTTCGTCCCGTCCTCCGAGGTTGCAGACTCACCGCCCCAACTGCCGGACACCAAGTGCGCCAAGAACACTGACCCCCGGCTGAACGACAAGTTCGTTGACACTGGAGAGCGTAAAAGGTTCCTGTGCGCCGTGCAGTATCGACGCTATGTTGCAGTTGTCGAGGCCGACCAAATCCAAGACGCGCATCAGCGAGCGGCGGCACAATACGCCCTCTTGGCGAACAGTCAGATCCAGTGACTGCGCAGACGAAGTAAATAACATGTCATCCAGTTTCACAGGACGACATCTTTCCAATTTTTACAGAACCATCGCAGGGGGACCGTTGATATCGAATGACCGATCTCGGGCAAGTTCTAGTAGATACCGATCCATCATGTCGATTGCCGCCTGTCTGATTGCGATATCAGCCCTTGCTTCATGCGGCAGTGCACCGGTGCCGACGAATGATCCGATACCCGCCACGGACCAGGATAAAATCGATGCAGGTAACTATCCGACGGGACCGATAGACGCCGCCTCGCTCGGTGACGCAAGAGGCCCGCGGGTTATCGAGGCCGAGCGACTCGCAGATCAGATTCCGCTGCCGACCGATATTTTTCCAGAGCTCACCTTTACCTACAGTTACGACAAGGTTCGGCCTTTCACAAAACCCGACTCATTCGCTATATCTCGGGTGCTTAACCTCGAGCCAAGCAAATTCACAGCTGCCACGCCCGGATTCATCACCGGATTTCGCTCGTCGGCGCGGTCAGACAAGTACCGGCGCATCTCCTACGAGGTGGAGAATCTCGTCATGTTGTTCAGCGACGAACAGGCAGCGAAGAACGCCGCGGCTGAGTTGGGAAAGAACAAACCTGGAAGTGATCCCGACAAATACCTTGATACAACGATCGCGAAGTATCCGGAAGCTCGCGCATTCTGGAGCCCAGAGTATGCCAGCTTGCATTCATCGGCCCCGAGTGGCCGGTTCGTTATCTATTCCTACATTTCAGACCACCTGGCGAATGAAGTTTCCGCAGCGGATCTACCATCGATGGCCCATAAGGCTGAGCGCAGCATCGAAGTCATCGGCTCGCGGTTGCGTGATTTTGCGCCAACGCCCCAGGACAGGTGGGACAGCCTTCCAAAGGATATCGACGGAATACTCGGGATGACCGTTCCAGCGGCGAACGAAGAGACCCTCTACCCGATTGAACCTGCGGTATACCGTATCCCGGGTTTCTTGCATGTATCCGACCGAATCAGCGAAGACAAGAAACTGTTCGAAGAGTTGGGTGTAGACCTTGTCGGCTACAACGGCGGATTCCTCTTCCGTACGCGCGACAGCGATTCCGCAATCGAACTGGTCAAGAACCGCTCGGCCCGGGGCAAGCTGTACACGTTGACCTCGTCACCCCCCGGAATTCCGACCGCGAAATGCTATGAGTATCAGGGAACGTCCAAATCCGTCATCAGGTTCGAGTGCGCCCTCGCGTCAGGTCGGTACGCCGCTACCATCTCAGCGAATCAGCTGGCCGATGTGCATCAACGGGTATCCGCTCAGTACCTCATGCTGGTGGCTGGTAAGTAGCCGATGAACGGTAAGGATCCCCACCTCATGCGGAAGCTGAAAACTACCATCGCAGTCGTCACCTCGGTCATTGCCATGACCGGGTGTAGTTCCCAGGTCGGCGGGAGTGCCGCACCCGCAGAGATCGATGTCCGACAACTCGATACCGGAAAATACCCGACGCGACCGCTGAGCGAATATTCTGAGTTCAATCCCTCGTTCACATTCGGGAGGAGGCTGGCTGCGATGCGGCTCGCCGATAGCCTGGTTCTCGGACAGGAGGTCGATCCGAAGCTGACCTTCGGTTCATTCGAGAGCATCGACTCGGGCACTCCGGGAGTCATGTCCAAGGCAGTAGTCCCTGCGCTCGAGCCGAATAACATGCTGTACGGGTTCGCCACCGGAAACTCCGACATAAAAGAATTTGCGGTGATGTCGCTAGCCCCTGGCGACGAAAGTTTGGCGGATTACCTGCGGAATCGCAAGCCGACCTATTTCGGCCTTTCCGTCATGCAATTTCCTGATGCGACAACTGCCGAGCGCGCAGCAACCGAGATCGAGCGGTTGGACTTCGATGTGGCCGCCGATCTCAACATTCGAGTTCCACTGGGTAAGTATCCCGGCGCCCATTCACATTGGCGCCCAGGCGTGGCGAGTATGGTTTCCACCTTGTCCCACGGCAGCTACGTGGTGAATGTACAGGCTGGCGTAGCTGAGGCGGAGGCAGATAAGCTGACGGACTTGATTCAAAGGGTCTTCGATGCGCAGCTGCCACGTCTTGACAAGTTGAAACCCTTGTCGCCCGTGGAGGTCGTCAAATTGACCAGCGATCCCGAACGGATCCTGGAACGCACACTCAACCCCCAGAAACTCAGCTCTCCTGATGCGAGACTATTTGCCTCGTACGGATTGCAAGGATTTCTGCAGACACGCCGCGACCTACTCCAAATTCAGGGTTTGTACAAGAAGGTAGGAGCCGATCAGTTCGGCCGGTCCTGGGATTCCTATATTATCCGGACCCGGGACACCGACGCGGCTCAGACTCTGCTCGACGGGATGTTCGTAGGCGATGCATACAAGCCCGCTGAGGCGCCGGAGAAGCTCACCTCGGTGAAATGCACTGAGAACAAGGACCCTATGGACGAGGTCAAACGCTTCTCCTGCGCGGTCCAGTACCGCCGCTACGTCGCGTACGTTCAGAGCCAACAGCTTCCCGATGCACATCAGCGTGCCGCGGCCCAGTACGCGGTCTTGGCTAATAGTCAGTAGAAGCGCTACGGGCACAAAAGGTTCGAGCCCCTACACGCACTGTGTAGGGGCTCGAACCGTTTGGAGATCAGAACAGGCCGGCGAGGGCCTTGTCCTTGTCCTGGAGTTCGGAGTTGCCCGTATCCACGAGACGACCAGCGCCCTGGAGGGTCTCGTTCAACTGCTGAACGTGCTGGTTCCACGTGGCCTGGTACGCGATGACGGCTTCCTTGGCCTGACCGCCCTGCTCCTGGAAGAAGGCGTCGACCTGCTTGTGGAAGTCCTGGAGGTCGGCGGCGAGACGCTCGGCGTCAGCAACGAGCTGCCTGGCGCCCTCAGCGACGCCGTCAAAATTGGCGGAAATGATGGTCATAGCAATTTTCCTTTCGAAGGTCGTGAGATGCGACTTTTAGACTGCAGGAAGGTCGAGGCTCGAGACCTGCTGATTGACCTTCGACGAGAACTCCGAGTCATGATCGGTGAGAGTGCCGCTCATCTTCCGCAGGTTCTCCGACGTCTGCATGAGCTGATCGTTCATCTTGTCAGCCTGGAAGTAGTACCGCTCCATGAACGCGTTGAACGCGTCACGGGCCGCACCCTTCCAGTTCGATCCATCGGTGATCATGTCTTCGCGGCTCTTGAGCGCCTTGATCGCATCAGCGATCTGGCCGTGGCGATCGACAAACCGGACAACCTCTGAATCGAGACCGCCCATATCTGAACTGAAATTGGTCATTGCTCTGCTCCCTCGTCACGGCCAACGTCGCGGGTCGGTTTGGCCTCGTTCATATAGTTGGACGCGCGCGGTGCCCGATCGGTTCCATCGATTCGAAAAAACCTTGGCGCACGGTCACGGTAGCCCCCGTTGTCAGCATGTAGTAGGTGCGCGTCGAAGACAGGACAACCTGGTCAGAGGCGTATACGGGGCCGACTGGCACGGCCTCAGACTTGACGTTCTGCACGTCGTTCATATCTCCCCCCGCTACTCCCCTGGCGTGTGTCCGGCTCCGTAGTGCACGAGCCAACGAGGCCACCTTAGCTGAACCCCTGCTTTCGGCGCTACGGCTCTACCACCAAGACACCACGTGATGGAGAGGTGGGTGTGTCGCCACGAACACCGGCTCGGCACGGGTACGGCGCCCGGATCGCATCGCGGCCTGCAGTGCGACCTCGAAGCTGGCGAGCACAACACGCCCTCGCCGGGCGGTTCTGAGCTGCCACGCCGAATTGACCTCTACAGCAACAATTTCAGCAGGCCCCCTTGATAGCGCGCCGTCGACCAAGAGGTGCGTTACCGACCATCACGGCGACCACTTCGCCATCGTCAGGTGTCGTTGCAAGAAACTTTGCATGTCCGCGTGACGTGTAAAGAAATCGCCAGAAACTTTACATATCGCCTTGTCTCTCGAGCCAGGTAGCCATGGCTACGTCGACACCTACACGCTTGATCAACACAAGCCCGCTGAGACGTCTCGCCCACCGCGACGAGTTGGCTCAGCGGGACTGGCTGCGGCAGGGACGTTGGAGGACGAGAGTCGGCCGGGACCGGGGGTTCATCAGCCGCGAGGTCTTGCAGTTGCTCACCTGGTCGTGAGCCAACTGACCCCGTCAGAACGCCGCGCGCTCGAGGTACTTCAAGGCGGAGTCTTTGTCCTTGAACCCAGACGTCGAAGTGTAGAGCTTCGTTGTGGTGTTGAAGGTCTCCACCGTGGCCCCACCGCCGGGGATCGTGTCGTCGATGCGGAACTTCTTCTCGCCCTTGTCGATCAACCACTCCGGGTGCTGACTGCTCCACATACGAAGCAGCTTGTCCGGGTTGGTGTCGATCCAGGCGATCGGGTAGCGGTCGATGTCGACGGCGGTTCGCAGGAGTCCGACTGTCAGGCTGTTCTTGGCCGGCACCGTGAACACCACTCGTACCGCGTACGGGTCGTTGCCGATCGGAGCCTTCTCGGTGATGTTGTTGACCGCGACGACTTCACGCAGGGGTGCGGGCAGTGCATCGAGGACGGCCTTGGCATCCGCCGAAACAGGTTGCGGGGCAGCCTTGCTCGACGTGGGAGCCGTCTTGGAGGTGCTCTTCGCGGAGGTCGGTGCCGAGGGCGCTTCCTGGACCGCCGACGAGGACGCTGCGACCGTCCCGGCTTCGGCGTCTCCGCCACTGGAGACCGCGACAACCCCGACCACCAGCGCACCGATCACCACGACAGCACCGCCGACCAACACGAGCGGCGATTTCCACCATGGGTTCTGCTGCGGCGGCTGGGGCGACCAGCCCTGCTGCGGCGGCTGACCCCATCCTTGCTGCGGGTGGGGCTGACCGCCATACTGCGGCGGCATGCCCTGCTGTGGCTGCGTCGGCGGGTAGGGCGGCTGTCCGGCATACCCCTGCGGCGCGCCTTGCCCCGGCACCCAACCTGGACCCTGCTGCGGCGGTGGATAAGTCATGGTCCCCTCCCTGATTCACGGTCCGCATCCGATGAACACGCGACCCGCAGCGAGCGTACTTGCGCAAGTCACCGAACCCGAATCGAGGCGGTTCCTGCGATCAGAGACCTGCGGCCACTGCGACCCAGGAAAAGCTGCTGCGAGAAACCTGGCATGTCCGCACGGCGTGCAAGACATCTATTCTCAAGTCCAGCAACATGTTCCATATCATCGACGATCAGGAAAAACCGGCCACAGCGTAGGCTGCAGACATGGTCGAGCAACCATCGAACCCCCACGACGCCTTCACGCGCCACATCCTCGGCCGAACAGCCAACGCCGCCTCGGAACTACGCTCGGTTCTGCCCGAACATCTTGTCCAACAGGTGAACTGGAAAACCCTACGCCTGCTGCCGGGCAGCTTCGTCTCACCCCAACTCCGGTCGCGCTACACCGACCTACCGTTCTCAGCCGAAATCAACGGCGAACAAGCCATCATCTACTTCCTCATCGAACACCAAAGCAGCAACGACCACCCCATGGCCCTGCGCCTGACCGAATACATGGTCAACATCTGGACCCAGTACGTCGACACCCACCCCAACACCAAGACTCTGCCGATCGTCATCCCGGTCGTACTCCACACCAGCCCGCGCGGATACCGGTGGACAGCGCCAACGGACCTCTCACAACTGTTCGCTCTATCCGCACCACTGCGCGAATCACTCGGCGACCTCGTCCCGCACATGCGGTTCATCCTCGACGACATCGCACGCACCGACCTGGCCGAACTCCAGAAACGCCCGCTGACCCCAGCCGTCCGGGTGATGTTGTTCGTCCAACAGCACGCCCTGGGACGCAAGGACCTCGGAGTCACGATGATGCCGCTGGTCGCCGACCTGTCCGCCATGGCCGAAGCCCCCGGCGGCGACAGTGACCTGCAGGCCGTTGTCACGTACATTATGACTGTCGGCGAAACAGCACCGGCGGACTTCGATCCGCTGATCAGGCGACTCGATCCGCACGCGAAGGAGGTCATCATGACAACCGGGGAAATGCTGCGCGCCGAAGGTGTGGCCAAGGGTAGAGCCGAGGGAGAAGCCGACTTGCTGATCCGGCTGCTCGGGAGAAAATTCGGTGATGTGCCCGAATCGATCATTCGTCGCGTCAGGTCTGCCGATCCCAGCGACCTGCATCGGTGGGCCGATCAGATCCTCACTGCCTCGTCATTCGAGGAAACTCTCTCCTGACCCTTATCGGACGCCGGTCCGCGCGATCAGCCACCTGCTGGCACCGCGAGCTCGAGAATGTCATTGCAAGAAATTTGGCCGCTTGTCAGACCTTCTGAGTTGCCTGGTGCAAACAAGGGGCGAGGATGACCGCACTAATCGGGCCGCAGGGCTCAGTGATCGAACTGAGTGCCGAGGACATTCGGCATTCGATCGCGAACGCTCTGCGTCGCGTCGGATGCACGTTTGACGAGCTGGCTGCCCAAGCTCGCACCGATAACGTGAGCCGTCGAGGAGTTGGTTGAGATCCCACGCGCACATTTTCGTGCCGTACGCACTCGGCATCGTCATCCGGTACGACTTCTACCGGACTGAGCGTTTCACCTACGGGCTGATCCGGATGCCGCTCAGGATGGTGTTCAGGTCGGATTGGTAGCGGGAGACGTTGGCGACGGGAATCTGGGTGGCGATCTGGATCGGGTAGAACTTGTCGCCTAGCGGGTGGGCGATGTCCAGGTAGTCGGTGTGGAAATCGGCGCTGACGCCGGTGGTCAGGCGGGCCGGTTTGCCGCAGATTTCTACGTCGTCGGAGCGTGATTGCTGCCAGCCTGCGGCGTGGGGGCCGAGCTTTCGCAGGGTGTTGTAGGCGTCGTCGGCGGTTTTCGCGGGGACGAAGGTGATGGCGGTGACGGTGGCCATGGCGAAGGACGGGGTGTCGCCCTCGGTGGTCTCGAAATGGTGGAGTACGAAGCCGCCGCCGCCCTCGACCTCCCGCACTTTCCAGCCCGGGAGGTGCGGGGCGTGGATGGTGAAGCCGTCGGGGTGTGCGGAGGTCGCGAAGGGGATGCCGGTGGGGCACGACGGGGCGTTCGAGGTCGACAGGTCGGGTGAACTACAGGCGAGGGTGCTGGTTGCCAGTAGTGCTGCGAGGAGTGTGCGTTTCACTGGCCTACGCGAACCGCTCCGACGACCTGCTCGCAGGCGGACATGACACCGTCCCAACCGTTTTCGGCGTACTGACAGCCGACGCTGACCTGGACGCCACGTTCGACCAGCACCTGCCAGCGGACCGTGGATCCGTCGGCGGGGTGTTCTTCGTAGGAGAGGCCGGGGCGGCCCGCGAAGACTACATCTTGGCGGACGGGGGTGACTGTTCCCGCGGGTTTTTTGGCGATCTGGGCGGCGAGAGCGGCGGCGACCTCGTCGTAGCCCGCGCCCGCGGAGACCGGTTTCTGGGTGATGGTGATGCGTTGGCGGGCGGCATCGTCGGGGGCAAGGTCGATGCGGGCGTCGGTGGCGGTGGTGCTGTGCCAGCCGGATGGGATGGTGACGACGACCTTGCCGAGGGTCTGGGGAGCGGGTGGGGGTTTGGGCTTCGATGACGTCGGCGGTTTGGATGCCGACGCAGAAGTCGGCGGGGCCGTGGTGGTCGCGACCGCCGCGGTCGCCTCCTGGTCGCTGGAGCCGAACAGGAAGAAGCCGCCGATCGCCGCCGCGGCGACGACAGCGACCAACGCCGCGGCGCCGAGGTAGAGGGGGCGGCGGTCGACCGGGTTGGTGGCCGCGGCGCGTTCGCGCAGGGGTTGCATCCACTCGGCGGCCGGGGGGATGGTCGGGGTGTAGGCCGGAGCCTTCTGGGCGGGGCGGGCCAGATCCGTTCCCGTCAGCGGACTCACGGCTACGCCTGCGCCGCAAACACTTTCGACGACGGCGGTGACCGCGGCCAGCACGGCGGGATCGGTGGTGCCGAACACCTGGACCACATCGGCGGGGCGATCGGTCAGCAGGCGGCCGAGCAGCCCCGCGAGGTGGCCGAAGCCGTCCTCGTCGGCAAGTTCGGCGGCAGCGAGATCGGGTTCCACCTCGACTGCCTCGACATGGCTGCCGTTGGTGTCGTAGACGACCGACGACGCTGAGGTCGACAGCATGCCGAACTCGATGATCGCCGTGCGGCGGCTGCGGCTGGCCGTGACGTCGACCGCCGAGGCTCGCAGCGCACACGTCTCGAATACGACCTCGTGCGTGAATTGCCCAGCGGCAGTACCGAAGAGGTCGAGTTCGGGCTGACCCCACGAGGTGGGATGCACGACGACGATCCGCTCGCACAACGGCGTGACACGCAGGGTATCCATGATCGCCCCGAGCACCGCGGACAGTGCCTGGCCGACCGTCGGCATCCGAGGCGGCAACGCGATCACACCGCCGGCTAGGTACTGCACCGCCGACACCGCCTGGGTGGGCGGGGTCAGCGGCTCACCGACGACGAGGTCGGAACCGTTGCTGGCCAACACCACCGACGGCGCGACGTCCCAGTGGGTGGTGGCGCCACGCGCCCACACTTTGGCTTCGCTGACAACGAGCTCGACGACGGTCATTCGGCTTGCGGCATCCAGGCGGTCTGGACCAGGCCCTCGGAATTACGCGTGACGAACGTGCCACGACCGGCAGGCTTGGGACCCGGGCGGGTGGTGCCGACCATGACGCCTTCGTCCTTGTTGCAGCTCATCACCAGTGCGGCCGACCCGAGGTCCTTCATCCGTGCCAGCGTCGCTTCGTACATGGCGCGGCTGGCGCCACCGGAGCGGCGGGCGATGATCAGGTGGAAGCCGAGGTCGCGCGCATGTGGCAGATGCTCGACGAGCGCGGAGACCGGGTTGCCCGACGAGGTGGCGACCAGGTCGTAGTCGTCGACGAGCACGTACAGCTCGGGACCGGTCCACCACGAACGATCACGCAGCTGCTGCGGCGTCACCTCGGGACCGGGGGTCCGCTTGGCGACATACGCCGCGAGATCGGCCATGTTCTGGGTGAATTGCGGTGCGGTGGAACCGTATCCGGCCTGGTAACCCTCGGGGATGATGCCCAGCATCGAGCGGCGGTAGTCGCCGACGATGAAGCGCGCCTCGTTCGGGGTGTTCGACGCGGCGATGCCCTCGATGATCGAGCGCAGCAGCGTGGTCTTACCGGACTCGGAATCGCCGATGATGATGAAGTGCGGGCTCTCCGCGAAATCGATGTAGACGGGGGCGAGCTCGGCCTCGTTGATACCGATCGGGATGCGCATGCACTTGGTCGACGGGTCGACGCGCGAGGGCCAGTTGCCTGCCAGGTACAGCAGCTGTTCGCGGGGCAGCTGGTCGGGCAGCATGCGGACCTGCGGGGCCGGACGACCCGGGGTCATCCGGGCGATCGTCTCGACCGCGGCCGACACCGCCTGACCCAGATTGGACGGATCGGACGAGCCGTCGATCCGCGGCAACGCGGTGAGCATGTGCAGGCACTCGGCGGTCATACCGCGACCGGGGCGACCCTGCGGAACCAGCGACGCGAACTTGCGGCCGAGGTCGGAATCCATCGGGTCACCGAGGCGCAGTTCGATGCGAGTGCCGATCTGGTCCTTCAGCGCCGGGCGGGCTTCGGCCCAGCGGGCGAGCGCGATCACCACGTGCACACCATACGAAAGACCCTGCACCGCAAGGTTCATGATGACCTGCTCGAGCGCGTCGAAGTCCTGGCGGATCGAGCCGTAACCATCGATGACCAGGAACACGTCACCGAACGGATCCTCGTGCGCGCCCTGGGCGGCCGGGCTCGATGCCGGGTCCATCGAACGCAGTCGACGGAACTCGACCATCGACTCGATGCCGAGCTGGCGGAACTTCGCCTCACGGCTGCGGACGATCGTGGTCATCTCCGCGACCGTGCGCCGGACCTGGTCTTCGTCGAGGCGGCTTGCCACCGAACCGACATGGGGCAGGCCCTGCAGGCTGGTCAGCGTGCCGCCACCGAAGTCGAGGCCGTAGAACTGCACCTGCTCGGCGGTGTGGGTCAGCGCCATCGCCATGATCATCGAGCGCAGGGCGGTCGACTTGCCCGACTGCGGGCCACCGACGATCGCGACGTTGCCTCGTGAACCCGACAGGTCGACGACGAACGGGTCGCGGCGCTGGTCGTAGGGGCGGTCGACGATGCCCATCGGGGCGCGCAGGGTGGCGATCGCGGCATACTCGCCGGTGAGGATCGAGCGTGGGATGAGCTGATCCATGGTCGGCGCTTCGTCGAGTGGCGGCAGCCAGATCTCGTGGGCGGGGCGGCCGTGGCCCTGGATGCGCGAGACCAGCATGTTCAGGTTCGACATCTGCTCGTTCTCGTCGCCGACGGGCTCCGGCTCGAACTCGGCCTCGACCGGCATCGGGACGCGGTCGGCGGCGCGGAAGCCGACGTGGGTGGCGGCGAAAGGCCGTGCGTTGACGTCGATTTCGCCGCCGACGATGCCTGCGCTGGTGACCTCGCGGGCCGAGCCGCCACCGACGTAGGGGCCCGAGACGTAGGAGGCCTGGAAGCGCTGGATCTCACCGGAGTCGGACTTCAGGTAGCCGCCACCGGGGGTGCTCGGCAGGTTGTAGGCGTCGGGGACGCCGAGGACCTGGCGGGATTCGTTGGCGGAGAAGGTTTTCAGGCCGATGCGGTAGGACAGGTGCGATTCCAGGCCCTTGAGCTTGCCTTCTTCGAGGCGCTGCGAGGCGAGCAGCAGGTGGACCTGCAGCGAGCGGCCGAGGCGGCCGATCATCACGAACAGTTCGGCGAAGTCGGGGTGCTGGGTGAGGAGTTCGGAGAACTCGTCGAGCACGACGAACAGCGCGGGCAGCGGGTCCAGGTCGGCGCCTGCCGCGCGGGCCTTCTCGTATTCGGAGACGTTGGCGAAGTTGCCCGCCTGACGCAAGACCTCTTGACGACGATTCATCTCGCCGGCGAGGGCGTCTTTCATACGGTCGACGAGGTCGGCTTCGTCCTCGAGGTTGGTGATGACCGCGGCGACGTGCGGGACGCCGTCGAGGCCGAGGAACGTCGCGCCACCCTTGAAGTCGACGAGGACCAGGTTGAGCTGGTCGGGCGAGTGGGTGGCGAGCAGGCTGAGCACCAGGGTGCGCAGGAATTCCGACTTACCGGAACCGGTCGCGCCGATGCACAGGCCGTGCGGGCCCATGCCGTTCTCGGCGGCTTCCTTGATGTCGAGTTCCACCGGGGCGCCGTCGGCGCCGATGCCGAACGGCACGCGCAGACGTTCACGACCGTAGCGGGGGCGCCAGGCGCTGGCGGGGTTGAAGTTACCGATGTCGCCGAGGCTCATCAGCTGCGACCAGGTCGAGATCACCTCGGAGTCGTCGGTCTCCACATCGCTGCTGCGCTGGGTAGCGGCACGGTAGGGGGCTAGACGACGGGCTAGTTGCTGGGCCTGTTCGGCACTGACCCGGTCGATGGTGGCGAAGCGTTCCTGGTTGCCGGTGGCGCCGCGGCCGAGGCACTCGCCGTCCTCGACGACCATCTTGATGCCGCGCGAAACAGCAAGGCGCGGTGCGTAATTGCACAGGTCGATGATGGTGACACCCTCGAACCCGGACTCGCGCAGCTGGTCGTCCTCGGCCTCGAGCAGACCGCCGTCGACGACGATCACCACGTGCACCATGTTCGGGTTGTTCGGCTGGTTACGCGAGTAACGCACCCGGTTGCCGAGCAGCGGATGCAGCCCGGCCATCGCCTCGCGGATGGAGCCGTAGAACATGCGCTGGGTGCCGATGCCGTCGGTCACCTCGGGGTGCTGGGTGTGCGGCAGCCACTTGGTCCACTCCCACTCGCGGGCGGTGTCGGGACCACAGACCACGGCGACGAGCACCTGGTCGGGCGCCTGGAACATGCACAGCTGCAACAACATCGCGCGCGTCATGTCGCGCGCCTGGGCGCGGTCGCCGTCGAGGGCGACGGTGCCGAAGCCCTTCACCGCGATGGCGGTGGGCAGGTCGGGGACCGTGGAATGCGCGCGCACGAAACGACGCAGCGAGACCGCGGCGATGGGTTCGAGTTCTTCGACGGGGCCCGTTTCGGGGGCCACCAGCCGGGTCGCCAGTCGCTGGCCGCCGAGGCCGATGCGCGCGTGGCAGAAGTCCTTGTCGCCGGAGCGGCGCTCCCACATCCGGCTGGTGCCGGCGAGCATCCAGATCAGGCCGGGCTCGGGGTGGCTCCACTCGACAGCGGCGCGCTGCTGGGTGGCGGTCTCATCGACATCTTTACGGACCTGATCGAGGTAGCGCAGGTAATCCTTGCGGTCCTCGTTGGCCTCCGCGGCCTTGGCGCCCTTGCCGCCACCCTGTCCGAACATGGTGACCATCGACATGATCATCATCATCGGGAACATCATCGACATCGGGTTGGACAGCATGCCGCTGCCCTGGGTGAACATCAGCGCCATCATGCCGACCATGCCGACCACCATGACCACGGGCATCAGCTTCTGCAGCAGGTTGCCCGGAGTGATCCGTGGGATCTCCGGCGGCGGCTGCAAGGTGACCTCGCCACCCGGTGTACGCGGCATCTCGCGCCGGGCACGGCGCTGGAACCTGACGGTGCTCATGGTCGAAGACTCCCCCTGCTTGACTACTCGCTCATCTGTCGTCGCGACGGGCTCAGTGTAGAGGTCGCGGCCGACATGTCGTATGGTTCGTCAGGCATTCTGCTGTCCGAACGGTGGGTTCCGCAAACTGTCGACCGTTAAGAGCGGTCGAGCGGAAACACGAGGTAGAGACGGAACTGGGGGAGTTTTGACGCACGCGCGACTCGATCATCATGTGGAAGAGGACTCCGCACGCGGCATCGTTCGCGCGCCGGACCTTGCCCGAGTGACCATCCTGGCCAAGCACACACAGGTCGACATGGCGATCCCGGTGGATGTGCCGGTTGCCCTGGTCATTCCCAGCGTGGTCGACATGGTCGCGCAGCACAGTCGATCGAATGATTTCGACAACGACGGCGAACGCTACGAGCCCGCCGAATGGGTGCTCGCGCGCATCGGCCACCCGCCGTTCTCGAACTCGCTGAGCCTGGGCGAACAGGGCGTGCGCGACGGCGAACTGCTGATGCTGGAGAGCGCCTCGCACGCGGCGCCGACGCCACTGTTCGACGACATCATGTACAACGTCGCGGTCGCCGACGCCGAGCACTACCGCAGCTGGACGCCGAAGACGGCCCGCATCACCGGTTCGGTGCTCGCCGCGCTCACCATGCTGGTCGGCTGCTTCGGCCTGCTCGCCGCACCGGATGCGTTGCCGTTCTGGGTATCCGGGTCGCTGGCGCTGTTCGTCTCGATCCTGTGCGTGGTGGCGGGCACGGTGCTGAGCCGCATGTACCGCGACACCTCGGCCGCACTGGTGCTCGGCGGCTGTGCGCTGCCGACCGCGTTCACCGCGGGCCTGCTGCTGGTCCCCGACCATTACGGTGCGGCGCATCTGCTGCTCGGCTTCGCACTGCTCGGCGCCATCGCGGTGCTCGCGTGGCGGGTCACCGGCATCGGGCTGGCACTGTTCATCGGCGCGGCGACCGTCTCGGTATTCGGGGCGCCCGCCGCACTGGTGGGATTGCTCACCGATCAGCCGGTCAAGGCGATCGGCGCGGTCGTCGCGGCGCTCGGTCTGGCCGGACTGTCACTCTCGCCGCGTATTTCGATGCTGCTGGCGAAACTGCCGTTGCCGCCGGTCCCCTCCCCCGGCACCCCGATCGATCCCACCGAGGACGACCCGGACGACCACCGCGCCCTGCCGACCCTCGACGCCCTGCGCGCACGGTCGGAGCGCGCCCGAAACTATCTCGCCGGCCTGGTCAGCGCGACCACGCTGGTCACCGTCGCCGGCGCGCTGCTGGCGACCAACGCGGGCGCCGAAGATCCCTACTGGCCCGGCATCTCGCTGGCACTGGTGTGCGCGGTGGTGCTGATGTTCCGCAGCCGCACCTACGCGGGCGCCGAACAGGCCATCGTGTTGATCGCGGGTGGGTCGGCGATCGTGCTGATCATGCTGATCGGCGTCGCACTCGAAATGCGCCAGCCCCTGGTCGTTTTCGGTGCCGCATTGGTGATCCTGATCTCGGCGCTGGTGATGGGTTTGATCCTGCCGAACCAGTCCGCGACTCCGCCGATGCGCCGGGCCGTCGAACTGCTCGAATACGCGTTCGTCGCCGCGGTGCTGCCGCTGGTGTTCTGGGTCGCCGATCTCTACTCGCTGGTTCGCGGGCTGTGAGGCTCGGCTTTCGACTGACGGCCGTTGCTCTTGTCGTCGGACTGAACGCCGGGTTCGGTGTGCACGGCACGGCGCATGCCGATCGGCCGCCTGCCATCGATCCCGGGATGCTGCCCGCCGGTGATCCGGCCGCGCCGCCGGACAAGACCGAAAAGGGCAGCGGTGCCAACGGCCTGTGTTTCCGCACGCAGGCGAGCAATTCGCTCGCGGTCATTCCGACCAGCCAGCGATCGCTCGATCTGGACCGTGCGTGGCAATTCTCGCGTGGCGCAGGGCAACTCGTCGCGGTGATCGATACCGGAGTGCAACCGCATCCCCGTCTGCCCGACCTGTGGGCGGGCGGCGATTACGTGGCCGCAGGCGGCGACGGCACCGAGGACTGCGATGTGCACGGCACGGTCGTGGCTGGGATCATCGGCGCGACCAAGGTTGAAGGCCAAGGCTTTTCCGGTGTCGCACCCGAGTCACGAATTCTCAGCATTCGCCAGAACAGCCAGCTCTACCAAGCAGAAGGCGCTGGTCGAGACAAGTCGCCCGATGACTTCCCGGACGGCTACGGCAAGGTCTCCTCGCTCGCCAGCGCAATTCGACGAGCGGCCGACTTCGGCGCCGGAGTGATAAATATCTCACTGGTTTCCTGCCCGACCAGTTCGCCGGCGAACGAGCCTGCATTCCGTGCGCTCGGTGCTGCGGTGCAGTACGCGGCAGTCGAGAAGGACGCGGTGATCATCAGCTCCGCCGGCAACTCCGACGGTGCTTGTGAGTCAGGCAATCCCGGCCCCGACCCGCTCAAGCCCGCGCAGGATCTGTGGAGCACGATCCGCACCTACGTGAACCCCGCCTGGTACGACGAGTACGTGCTGTCGGTCGGTTCGATCGGCGCCAACGGCGCCCCGTCGTCGTTCACCGTGCCCGGCCCGTGGGTCGGCATTGCCGCACCAGGAGAAGGGATTACGTCCCTGGATGCCAGGACCGGCGGCATCTCCGACGGCAAGTACGACAACCAGGGCAAGTACATGGCTTACAGCGGAACGAGTTTCGCTTCGCCATATGTCGCCGGTGTCGCCGCGCTGGTACGCGACCGGTTCCCCGATCTGACTTCGAAGCAGGTCATCGAACGGCTGCAGGCCACCGCCCACGCACCGGCCGAGGGCTGGAACCCCTACATCGGTTACGGCGCGGTCGATCCCGTCGCGGCACTGACAAACGAAGTGCCCAAAGAACTTCCACCCAAGCAGTCCAGCCCGCCCCGCAGTCAGCAACTCGCCGTACCGGCACCGCCGCCGCCACCGGACAACACCGCGCGCAACGTGGCACTGATCGGTTCCGGCGCGATCGGCCTGATCCTGGTCCTCGGTGTGCTGGCGTCGTTCCCGATTCGCCGCAAGTTCGGAATGTCGGCCGACGATCTCTGACCTGCTCGACCACAGAGCAGGGTACGGTCCTGGAGCCTAAGCCCCATCGACCCAGGTAGCCGCATGGAAACAACCGAACGTGCTCTCACCCGCCGTCAGCGGTGGGAGCGCGCGACCAATCTGCCGTTGATCGTGCTCGCGGTGGTGTTCGTCGTCATGTACGCGTGGCGAGTGCTCGACACCGATGCGTCACCGACGCTCGATGCGGCTCTGCTGTGGGCGGATATCGCGATCTGGGCGGTCTTCGCGGTCGATTTCGCGGTCAGGTTGTGGTTGTCGGGCGACCGGCCGCGGTTCATTCGCAAGCACCCGTTGGACCTGCTGGTCGTCCTCGTGCCGCCGTTTCGCCCGCTGCGCCTGCTGCGGGCTTCCCTGCTGCTGCTCGATGCTCTCAACCGGGCGACGCACCCACGCACCCGCCTGGTGACCTTCGTGGCCACCAGTTCCGTGCTGATCCTGCTGCTGACGAGCCTGGCGTTCTTCGACGCCGAATACGGCGCACCCGACAGCAAGATCGAATCCTTCGGCGACGCGCTGTGGTGGTCGGCGGTCACGGTGACCACCGTCGGGTTCGGCGATGTCTACCCGGTGACCACCGAGGGCCGCTTCGTCTCACTGATCCTGATGACCTTGGGCATCGGCCTGATCTCGTTCGCCATCGGCACCATGACCAGCTGGGTCGTCGAACAACTCAAAACCGTCGACGACGCCGCCGACCGCGCCGAGATCCTGCTCCACGAACTGGTCGACGAGGTCAAAGCCCTGCGGACCGAGGTCGCCGAGCTCCGCGCGGATTCCGCGAAGCCGACGACCCCGCCCGGCTAATTCACTGTGGCGACAGGCTTTTTGGCCGGTGACGGGTCCGGTGCGACACCGTCGTGCGCGACCATCGCCTCTTCCCTACCCATCGTCGGCCCGCCCGCGAGCAGCCCGATGATCGGCCACGGCGCCGGTTCGGCGGTGACTTGCTCGAGGCCGAGCGCCTTGACCGCATCGGTGTTCTTGATGCCGAAGCGGACGCCGGTGTCGGCGATGTAGAACAGGCTGTCCTTGCGGCGGCTGTTCGGTTCGATACCGGTGGACTGGACGTAGGCACCCGAGGCGGGCGGGATGAAGACCGTGTCCGCATTGGGGCCGGCACCGTCGGCCTGCGCGAGAGCGACCATCTTCGCCTTGTCCGGGATCGGCAGGTCGATGCCGGTGAGCAAGGTGAGTTCGGCGCGCGCGGTGGCGTCGGCGTTGTCGGTGGCGCCCGCGATCGGCTTCCACGACATGCAGCTGACCGGCTGGTCCTTGGCGGTGATCAGCGTCGGCCGGTCACGCGGGTAGTCCTGCACCTTCAACGTCTGCACGATGGTCGCGTAGGTGCGGTCGGTCGACTGAATGGTCGTGCCGTTCATCATCGTCGGATAGAAGTTGCGGATGATCTGGGCGGTCAGCGTCGAAATCTCCTGCAGTCCGTCCTGGAGCACCACGTAGTTCTGGTTGGGCTCGTTGAAGACCTGGACCACGTCACCGATCTTGTGGCCGCTCACGTTGTAAGACGGTGTGCCACCGGGATTGTCGATGACCGGCGTGATGATCGGCAGTACTTCGGGAATCGCGTTGAGCAGGCCCTCACTGATCGGACGCGGGGTCAAATTCGTGATGCCGAGCGCGTGGGTGACGGCCGGATCGTCCATCTTCACGCGGGCACGCTTGCCGTCGTAGACCAGGTAGGTCGCGTCCTTGCCCTTGACGAGCATGGTCTTGCCTTCTTCGACCTTCGACGCCTTGGTACCAAGACTCGGGTCACCCGCGAGCACCGACGTGGTCAGGTCCGCGCTGCCGTCGGACTTGAGCTGATCGCACACCGTCCACGTGCGCCCCTTGCCGCCCTTGTCGTACAGGATCGACGACGGGGCGCCCGGGATGCCGATCAGCTGACCGCGCGGCTTCTTCCCGAGCTCGGACTCCTTGACGATCGCCGCCTTCGACGCCTCACCGGCCGCCAACCGGGCCGAGGCCAGGTTCAGCGCGGGATGCACGACGTTCTCGACGACCACATAGACGCCGCCGGATTCCTTGGCGATCAGGATCTTGCTGTCGCCGATCTTGTCCTGTGGGCGCAACAGCGCGAGGATGCCGCAACCGGCGAGGACCACCAGGCCCAGCACCAATCCGACCACGTAGGCACGCGTCTGGGCGCGCATCGGGTCGTGCAACATCCGCACATCCCGGCGCACCAGGGCGTGCTCCATTCGCCGCACCAGGAAGCGGTATCCGCTGACCTGCCAGCGCGTTGTGGGTTTTGAAGGCATGGTTCCTCCCCCGAACAGTGCTCTCGTCCGGGCAACACAGTACAGTTCCCGGCAGCAGTTGTTCGCATTCGGCCATCGGTCGGTCGACAATCGGGTACCTGGGGGAGGAACGAATGGCTGAGTTCACCGGCGCGGAACCACGCCCGCTGTTCGGTCGGATTACGTTGTCGCAACTCATCACTGCGCAGGTCCTCGGCCTGATCGCGGGGGTCGTGGCGATGATCTGCGGGCTCGCTCCGCTGCCGTCGCTCGGCATCGGGATCGCGGTGGCAGTGATCCCGCTGATCCCGATCGGCAAGCGCACGATCCTCGACTGGATCTCCACGATCCGCCGGTATTCCGGCAAGCGCGAGTACACCCTCGGCGACACCGTCGACTTCCGTGACACCGACGGCCGCTCGCTCGGCCTGTACTGGGACGGCAGTCGCGTGGTCACCGTCGTCGAGGTGCTGGCGCCGCGTGGTGGGCTCACCCGCATCGCCCGCACCGCCGTGCACGCCTCGCACCTGTTGCCGCTGCCCGAGCTGGCCGCCTGCCTCAACCAGCACGACATCCTGCTCAGCGGGATCGACATCATCAGCCACGGCCACCGCAGCCGGTCCGGCACGCCCGCAGGCGCGATCTACGAATCGCTGCTCGGCCCGCTGCCCGCCACCGCGCACCGCACGGTGTGGCTCGCGATCAGCTTCGACGCCGTGGCCTGCCCGAACGCGACGGCTCGTCGCGGTGGCGGCACCGACGGCGCTTCCCGTTCGGTCACCATCGCCACCCAGCGGATCATGCGCACTCTCGAGGACGCCGACTGCAACGCGCGCATCCTCACCGCGCCCGAGATCCGCAAGGCCGTGCAGCAGATCACCGCGGGCCTCGACCCACGCACGCTGACTCAGCGTTGGAAGTACGCCGAGATCGGCAACGCCGTGAACATCGGCGCCGCAGTCGATCCCAAGCAACTGGGTTCGGATCTGCTCGCGCAGCTATGGGTCGCGCCGTCGCGGGGCACCACGGTGGCCGTGCGGCTGCGTCCCGGCAGCGATGCCGAATCCGTGAGTGTCGGTGCCGCTTGGCGTTTGACCGCGCGGGAGCTGCCGGAGAAGACCAAGTCCAAGGGCATGGTGTCGATGCGCGGCCGTCATCGCGACGCGCTGCTCGCGCACCTGCCGATCGCGGTGCCCGGCGTCGACGACACCATCCCGACCATCGAGTACCCGATCGACGTGATCGGCGCGCTGCACCTGCCGTCCTCGGGTTGCGGGCAGCTGCTCGGCTCCGACGACGAGGGCAACGGCGTCGCCACCAGGATCGTCGGTACCGGTATCTCCACGGTGTATGTGGCAGGCGAGCTGTATCTGGCCCAGCAGTTGGTGTTCCGTGCGCTGGCCGTCGGTGAGCGGGTGCTGGTGCGCACCGACCGGGCGCAGGCCTGGGAGCAGCTGGTGACCACCGTCGGAAATCCGGAGCGACTGACCATCGCGGTCGAAACACACCAGTCCGACGCGGGTTTCACCGCGACGGTCGTCGACGGTGTGCTCGCGCCCGCCCCGCACGCCGGTGTCACCACGATCTATCTCACCGGCGATCCGAACGGCTGGCCTGCTTCACGCCCCGACCTGGAGATCTTCCAGCCGGGCGCGATCGGCAACCGGGTGGTCCTGCGCACGGGCACGACCAGGGTGAACCTCACGCTGGTCTCGATCCCTCGCGAGTCGACCTACATCGGTCAGCCGCGCGGGCAGCGAGCGATGGCTTCCGCCTGACCGAACCATCCGGCGTCTGATCCCTGCCCGGTGACTCAGCTCCCTGCCCGGTGACTCAGCCCGGATAGGGCTCCACGGTGCGGGCGGCGCGCAGAGTCGTTCCCCACCAGGCCAATTGGTTCAACATGCGGTCGCAGGCGTCGATCGCGGCGTCGTCGTTGGTCATGCCGGTCTTGTCGAAGCGGCGTTTGGCCTGGGCGAAGCTCACCGATTCGCGCACCGACACCATGTGCAGTTCCGCGACCACCTGACGCAACTGCTCCACCGCGCGCAATCCGCCCGACAGCCCGCCGTAGGACACGAACCCGATCGGCTTGGCCCGCCACTCGTGCTTGGCACTGTCGAGCGCGGTCTTCAGGGCGGCCGGGTAGCCGTGGTTGTACTCGGAGGTGACGGCGACGAACGCGTCGGCCGCGGCCAACCTCGCCCGAAAGTCTTCGCTCGCCGGTGATTCCGTGAGATCGGCGGGCAGGCCGAGCTCGCGCAGATCGAGCACCCCCACCTCGAAGTCGGGCCGCTCGCGCAGCGCGGTGACCAGCCAACCCGCGGGCACATCCGCGAATCTGTCGGGGCGGTTGCTGGCGACGATGATCTCCAGCCGCAACGGTGCGTTCATGCCGTCAGCCTATCGACACGCGCCCCCTGGTCTGCCCGCTCACCCGATCAGGCACGATGGAGCGCAGTCGTGAAGTACTCGTGGGGAGCGAAGGGGGTCACGTGCTCATTGGACGGTGGCAACTAGTAGAGACGTTGGGCGAGCCGGACACCTGGTCGATGCTGACCGCGGGTACCACGCCGCGTGACTGGGCGTCGTATCACCGAGCTATCCCGGCCCGGCTGCAGCCGTTGATCGCGGGCGCGCACGATACGGGCCAGCCGGTCGAGCAGCTACTGCCGAAGTCGCGAAATCCCTGGTCCGCTATGCGTTTTCGGGCCGAACCGGTGGTGTGGCCGGGGTCGTCGACGCACGCGGTGAAGGTGTGGGTCGGACCCGACTCGCCCGCCGACGCGCTTCATGTCTCGCCCTTTCAGATCGATGCGCGCAACCGTCGCGTGCGCACCCGGCCCGCGGATCTCGGGCCCCAGTTCGCCGATGACCCAGTCGATTACAGCGCTGCCGATTCGTTCCAGCTCGTCGAGCGTTTCGATCACGGCCTGGAATTCGCCGGGGCGCTGAATCGTTCAGAGCCCGGTAGCCGGTGGTCGGGTATCGCCACCGTGCATTCGGCGATCGGGCCGCGCTCGGTTCTGATCGCCGCGCGAAACGGTGCGCAGGGGCAGCGGTTCGGCTGGCGTGGCGTCACCGTCGACGTCACCGACAGCGTTGCCCCGCAACCCAAGTCGTTCGAGGCGGCGACACTCGAGCTGCTGCGGGAAACCCAGGCCGGGCTGTATCTGGTCATCCTCGACACCGCGCAGGTGCGTACGGTGCGCTGGGTCAGCGAGCCGGTGCCGGGACTGGCCTGGCGCGGGGTCGACGAGCGGACCGTCCCGCACCCCGACGACCGGCCCAGGATCGCCGCGCTGCGCGCCGAGATCTTGGCCGGTGCCACCCGCGCCGGGCTGACCGGGTTGCGGCTGGCCGCCGAGGACGGCGGCTGGCTCACTGTCGACGTCGAGGTGTCCCCGCTACCCGGCGGTGGCGCGGCGGCCACGTTCGTGCTCGCTCAGGTGCAGGTCACCTCGACGCCGTAGTGGTCAGGGCAGTTCGAAGGGCAGCGAGACCCCGGTGTGCACGCGGCAGCGCTCGCAGGTGTCGCTGCCGTCGACCGCGGTGACCGCGCGACGCACGAGCTCCTTGAACGGCCCGAGGTTCTTCTTGAACTCGGCGAACACGTCGACCGCGTGCACACCGTCGCCCTCTTCGAGCCCGGCATCCAGGTCGGTGACGAGAGCGACTGCGGCGTAGCACATTTCGAGTTCACGGGCGAGAACGGCTTCGGGGTGCCCGGTCATGTTGACCAGGTCCCAGCCCTGCCCGGCGAACCAGCGGCTCTCGGCACGGGTGGAGAAGCGCGGGCCCTGCACGACGACCATCGTGCCGGAATCCTCGACCCGCATGTCACCGGCGGACTTCACTGTGTCCGATGGCGGTGCTCCCGAGGGCCCTGCGTGGTCACGCTTCGCTACCGCCTCCGGGCCCGCCGCTCGCACCGCGGCGGCGCGCAGATCGTCGCAATAGGGATCGGCGAAGGAGACGTGCACGCCACCGCCGTCGAAGTAGGTCTGCGGACGACCCGAGGTCCGGTCGACGAGCTGATCCGGGACCGCCACAGTCCCCGGCCCCCAATCGGCGCGCAGGCTGCCGACCGCGCACGGCGCGAACACCCGACGCACTCCGAGTGAGCGCAGCGCCCACATGTTGGCCTGGTAGGGCAGGGTGTGCGGGGCGAACTCGTGCTGTTTGCCGTGACGCGGCAGGAAGGCGACGGCGCGGCCTTCGACCTCCCCGATCGCGACCGGCGCACTCGGCGCGCCGTACGGTGTGTCGACCTCGACATGCGTCGCGTCGTTGTCGAAGAAGTCGTAGAAACCGCTGCCACCGATGACGGCGAGCGCGGGGCGGGGAAGCGAACTCATGGCGCTGATTCTTCCGCCCGCCACACCTGCCCGCACCACCGGGGACCGCGCATCTGACAATTCCGTCGCGAAACTGTACCCTAGGGGGGTATTAGTTCGCCAGGCGAGCTACCAGGCAGGCGAGGAGACCTTCGGTGAGCACACCCACCCCCGACACCGCGACCGACGGCGAGCACGCGGGCCACGAGCACGCGGGCCACGGCTACATCACCGCCAAGGACGACTACCTCAAGCGACTGCGCCGCATCGAGGGCCAGTCCCGCGGGCTGCAGCGAATGGTCGAAGAGGAAAAATACTGCATCGACATCCTCACCCAGGTCTCGGCGATGACCAAGGCGCTGCAGGCCGTGGCGATGGGCCTGCTAGAGGACCACATCTCGCACTGCGTGGTCGACGCGGCGGTGGCAGGCGGACCCGAAGCCGAAGCGAAGATCAAGGAAGCGACCGACGCGATCGCACGCCTCGTTCGCAGCTGAGTTTTTGGCGGCTGGTGCCGCGGTCGCGGCCCTTCGGGCCCCGAAAAGGCGGACCTACGCCTACCCCGCCGCGCGCATGTCCGATCGACCGTCGGTCCACGGGTTGCTCGTCTCGTCGAGCACCACGTCGGCGAACAGCAACCCCGGCTTGCCGGGCGGCAGCGGCCGGACCAGGTCGCGGCCGTCCGGGCCGAGGATCCTGGCCACGCCTCCCCCGCCGCTGAGCAGCAGATGTTCCGGTGAGCGCGCGTCGACCACCGACCACCCCGTCATCGGGACCAAGGCTGTTGGCGCGATCACCACTGTTCCGCTGTCCCGCGCGTACTGCTCGGCGACCGTACTGTTCACCGCGACCACGATGTCGTCGCCGACCTCGTGATACACCGTGAATCCGGAGAACGCGGCAACGTGGACCTGCTCCCGCCACAGGTCCACGCGCCGGTCCGGGCACAGGTGATCGGCTCCCCCCAAGACGCCGATCCGGCCCAGTTCGGTGTGGTAGACCACCGACGGCGCCACTCCGTCGGCGAAGACTTCTCGTTCGAGCTGCGTCGGCCACTGTTTGCGCGAAACCTGCACCAGCCCGGCAGGACTCACGATCGCCTGCGCCATGTAGACCTCGTCGCCGACCCGTTCGGCGAACCCGAGCACCACCCATACCCCGGCCCACTGCGCGGCATCGGCGATCGCAGTCATCTCGGCGCCGTCTCTGGTCATCGCATTGGCCAGATAGCGCGACCGGAACTCCGACCCCCAGTCGACCGCGTTCAGCCACAACCACCACGGATACCCGGGCAGGAACACCTCGGGAAAGGCCACGAGCTGCGCCCCACCGGCGCCCGCGTCCTCGATGAACCCGATCGTCTGCGCGACCCCGGCGGGCAGATACAGCCACGCCGGCTCCGCCTGCACCGCCGCCGCCCTGATCCGAATCGCCATGGTGCCTGCTCCTCCACTGGTCCAACGAAATCCAGTGTGATGCACGTGCATATGTACTTACAGTCCGACCGCGCCAAGGTTCTGACAATCGGTGCCATGTTGATCACCGGTCAGTGCTGCGCCTGTCGGTACGCACGCGGGGTCATCCCGGTTTCCTGGCGGAAGACGCGGTAGAAGTGCCGCTCGGAGGCGAATCCGGAGGCGGACGCCACCGCCGCGAGAGCGTGAGTGCTGTTGTGGGCCAGCATTTTCTGCGCGTGTCGGACTCGCATTCTGCGCAATGTGGTGTTGAGGGTGTCGCCCGATCCGTCGAAGAGCCGGAACAGGGTGCGACGCGAGATGTGGCAGGCTCCCGCGACCTCGTCGACCGTCAATTCCGGGTCGGTACAACGCCTTCGGAGGTAGACCAGCACGTGTTCGCGGCTGAGCGAGTCCGCGGGGGTATCGACCGGGCGTACACCGGCGGCCAATAGCACCGCCGAGCCCAGTAGGTCGATCGCGCTGCGGGCCAGGATGCCGGCCTGCGCGGGCGATTTCTCGCGAATCCGGGCAAGTTCACGGAAGTAGGAGGCGACCACTCCCGCCGGGCTCTCCGGGGCGACCAACGTCGCGGTCGGAATCCGCACGCCACTGAGTCCGGGCTGCATTCGGAGAATGCTGGTCGGCACCTGTACGAGTACCTGCTCGAAGGCCATACTGCCGTCCCAGAGCGAGGGCAGCGAGGAGTCGAGAAACGTCATCTGCCCTGGCATGAGCATCACCGACCGCCCACCTGTGGTCAGCCGCGCCCGACCGGAGACTTGAATGCTGGCCAGCAGGTACTCGTCCACAGCACGAGCCACATGGGTTTTGTCGCGCCGGTACTCCTGATTCCCACCCGCGTGTACAACCAGAGAGAAGTCGGGTGCGCCGGGCAGTACCCCGCTTGTCAGGCGACCGAAAGTTGGGGCTTCCCTGACGGGTTCGAGCGCGAGCGGAAAATACGCCTGTGCCGTCACCGTTGCCCACTGCTCGAACTCGGCACTGCGCGGCGATGGCGCCGAGAACTCCAGCGTCGTCGGTTCGTTCGCCATCGGCGTCCTCCGGAAAACGGGAATCAGGCATGGCCGTCACTACGGCATCGCACAAGAATAGCCGTGCACCTATACCCTCTCAATACCCCTGCAGGTCATCTGACCAGCGAAAACCCCGCTACGCAAGCCTCTTTCAGCAGATTCCACTCCGGCGTGACTGGCGATATTCGCCGGGCGTCATCCCGGTTTCGCGGTGGAATGCGCGATAGAAATGCCGTTCGGAAGCAAATCCCGAACCGAACGCTATCGCGCCTGACGGATGCGAGTTGCTGCTGATGAGCAGCGACTGCGCGTGCCGAACCCGCAGCTTGCGCAAGCTGGCGTTGAAACTCTCGCCGCCGTCGAAGATCCGGAACAGGGTGCGACGCGAGATATGGCAGGCCGCCGCGACCTCGTCGACGGACAATTCCGGGTCTATAAAGCGTTTGCGCAGATAGACCATGACGTGTTCGCGGCTCAGCGCTTCGGCGGGCGAATCGGTCGGCCGTTCCCCCGCTGCCAGCAGTACCGCGGATCCGATCAGTCCGAGCGCACTGCCCGCCAGAACTTCGGCTTCGGCCGGAGCCTCGTGCTGAAACCTCGCGAGCTTGCGGAAAAAGCCCGCGACCACGCCTGCCGCGCTGTCGGCAGGCACGGTCACCGCCGTCGGCAACTCCAGCTGTTCCAGGCCGGGTTGGTCCCGGAGCAGGCTGATCGGCACCTGCACGACGACCTGCTCGAAGTCTCGACTGTCGCTCCAATCACCTGATCCGTTGGTCCAGTGGTACGGCACGGTGGTGTCGTAGAAGACCATGTCACCCCCGCTGACCGGGGCAGACCGGCCGTGCTGATGCAGGCAGGCCCCACCCTTGGTGTGGATGCTCGCCAAGAGGTAGCCGTCACTGGAACGGGCGACATGACCTTTGGAGCGGCGGAACGCCTGATTGCTGCCCGCGAGGGCTGTCAGGCTGAAGTCGTCCGGACCGGTCAATGAGCCGGTGGTGACCCGGCCGTAGAAGGGCGCCTCGGGATGAGTGTCGACCGCGAGCGGCACGTAGGTCTGCGACATCAGTGCTTCCCATTCGTCGCGCGCAGCACTGCGCGGCGTCGGCGAGGAGAACTCGTACGTCTCGATGGCCATCAGCAGCCGACCTCCGGAACCCAGGCGTAGTCGCCCCTACGGCATCGGCCAACAATAGCCCCGGCACCATATCCCGTTCAAGGGCAGCGAGGTTCGCTCCATCAGCGAAAACATCGCTGTGCGAACTACTTTCGGAGGTCTTCGATTCGCATCTATCAGGCCGATTCAACGGCCCCCGCGCGCACCGGTTCGCGCCGAACAACCCGCCCACTCGTCACCCTCGGCGCCCGCTCACCGATCGTCCGCAGCGCCCGGCCGACCTCGAGATCGGCGAACAACAACCCCTCCTGCCCCTCGGCCAACGGCGCAGCCAGCTCCAACCCGCCGGGCCCGAAGACCCGCGAAACCCCTCCACCGCCACGCAGCAGCCGCCGATCCGGCATCCGCGCGTCGACAACCTCCCAGCCCGCCACCGGAACGACGGCGACCGGCGCGATGACGTGCGTCGATCCGTCCATCGCGTAGCGAACGCTGGCCGCGGTGTCGAGGTCGCCGCCCCACTCCTTGTCCTCGCCGTAGTAGACGGTAAAGCCGGGCCAGGCTGCGACGTGGATCTGTTCGCGTTGTTCGTGCATGCGGGCGCGCAGGTCGGCGCGCAGGTGGTCGGTACCGCCGAGAACGCCGATCCGTCCGAGTTCGGTGTCGCGGACCAGCAGGCCGCCGTCGGAGGTGTTGAACACGGTGCGTTCGAGCCCGGTCGGCTCGGCCTTGCGGACCACCGTGATCGTGCCGTTCGTGTCGATCAGCGCCTGGGACATGAAGATCTCGTCCCCGGCCCGCTCCGCGAATCCGACCGACACGTGAATCCCCTTGCGGCGGGCGGCATAGGCGATCGCCCGTAATTCGGGTCCGTCGGCGGTGAGCGCGTTCGCGCGATATCTGGCCAGGAATTCCCCGCCCCAGTCGACCGAGTTCAGCCACATCCACCAGGGAAATCCCGGCAGGAAAGTCTCGGGGAACGCGACCAGTCCGGCACCACCGTCGGCGGCCTGTTCGATATACCCGATGGTCTGCTCGACTCCCGCAGACAGGTTCAACCACTTCGGCTCGGCTTGCACCGCCGCCACACGTATCCGGCTCATCGTGCCCCCTGGTCGCCTATCGGAGTAAAAGTGCTCTTTTCACTCTCTCGCAGAATTGCGCGTCTCAAACTGTCAATTCGTGCCAGTCGACTGACAGGACGTGCCAACCCGTCGGTTTCTTCAGGTGCCGTGCGCTTCGCGGAACTCACCAGGGGTCATACCCATTTCCCACCGGAAAGCACGGAAGAACTGTCTTTCGGACGAAAATCCCGACGACGCCGCGACCGACGCCATCGAACGAGCTCGATCACCGAGAAGCAATGCGCGCGCGGTCTCCACTCGCATCCGCCGCAGCGCCGCACCGACTCCCTCGTCACCGAAAACGCGATAGAGGCTGCGCCGCGAGAGCAGGCAGGCCTGCGCGATCTCGTCGACGTTCAGCCGCGGATCGGTGCAGCGCCGACGCATATACGCGAGCACATGTTCGCGAACCAGCGCCTGCGCCGGTGGCCCGGTCGGCAACTCCCCCGCCGCGAGCCGGACCGCCGAAGCCAACAGCGTGAGCCCGTTGTCGGCCAGTACGTTCGCGTGCTCGGGCGCGGCCTGCTCGATTCGCGCCAGATCCCGGAAGAACGTCGCGACCACGCCCGCCGCGGTGTGGGATCCGAGCGCCACCGCGGTCGGCATTTTCCCCAGTTCCGCCCCGGCTTCCGCGCGCACCGACTCGAGCGGGGTCTGCACGACGACCTGCGCCCACGACTCGTCGATCTCCCAGTGATACGGCCGCGACGTGTCATAGAAGACCATGTCTCCGGCCCGCACCACCGCGACCCGACCGTCCTGATGCAGCCGCCCGATCCCCTCGACGACAATCGACCCGAGCAGAAACTCCCCTTCGGTCCGCGCTATCCCTCGCTTGGTCCGCCGAATCCGCTGCGCACTCGAACTGATCGTCGACAAGTCGAATCCGGCCATCCTGCTGCGATGAATCGCACCGTGAAACTCCGCGCCCCGATCCGGGTCGACAGCCAACGGGACGTAACTCTCGGAAAGAAACGACTCCCACTCCGCAAAGGATTCACCGCGCTCCACCGAACTCACAGCTCCTCCACTACCGCCGACCATTTCTTCTGAATGGCATTATCCCCCTCAGAAGCAATGACCGCGCGCGCCGCACGACTAATCGCCGCAGCAGCCGGGCTCCGGGACGGTTCGGGTTTCGCGGGTTTGGATGTTGCGGGCGGCGAGGTGGGTGTCGGCGGGGTAGTCGACGGCGATCAGGCTCAGGCCGTGGGCGGGGGCGACGGTGACCGAACTGGAGCGTTCGGTTTCGGCGAGCAGAGTGGTGGTCCAGTCGGGGGTGCGGCGGCCTTCGCCGACGGCGAGGACGGCGCCGACGAGGCTGCGGACCATCGACCAGCAGAAGGCGTCGGCGCTGACGTAGGCGGTGAGGAAGTCGCCGTCGCGTTCCCAGTCGAAGCGCTGGAGTTCGCGGATGGTGGTTGCCCCCTCGCGACGGCGGCAGAAAGCGGCGAAGTTGTGCAGGCCCAACAGGTTTCGGGAGGCGGCACGCATGGCCTCGAGGTCGACGCCGGGCTTGCACGGCACCACCCCGCGCGCCTGCAACGGCTGAGCACCGTAGGGGGCGGTGGTGAGGCGGTAGGCGTAGTGGCGGCGCATCGCTGAGAAGCGGGCATCGAATTCTGGTGGCGCGGTGCGGATTTCGGTGATTCGCACATCCTTGGGCAGGAACTTGGCCATCCGGTACATCAGTTTGTCGGCGTCGAATTCGGCCTCGGTATCGAAGTGCGCGACTTGGCCCTCAGCGTGCACACCCGCATCGGTGCGCCCGGCTACCGTCAATTGCAGGGGCTCACGCAACACCTTCGACAGCGAATCCTCCAGCACACCCTGCACCGTGCGCAACCCCGGCTGACGTGCCCAGCCGATGAAATCGGTTCCGTCATAACTGATCCCGAGCCGCACCCGCGTCATGCCATCCTCCTGAATTCGCACACGGAAAAGAACCGAGCCCGCCACCCACGAAGGGTGACGGGCTCGGCAGGATGCCTGAGAATCAGGCGTCCTTCTTGTCCTCGGTGGCCTCGTCGGCGGCCGGGGCGTCAGCCACGGTCTCCTCGACGACCTCAGCGGCCGGAGCCTCTTCGGTCTTCTGCGAAGCGGCGACACGACGGGCACGATCGGCCTCGTTGGTCACGGTCTTCTCGCGGACGAGCTCGATGATGGCCATCGGCGCGTTGTCACCCTTGCGCGGCAGCGCCTTGGTGATGCGCGTGTAGCCACCCTCGCGACCCTCGAACGAGGGACCGATGTCGGCGAACAGGACGTGGACGACGTCCTTGTTGCGGATGTCCTTCATGACCTCACGACGGTCGGCAAGGCTGCCGGCCTTCGCCTTGGTGATGATCTTCTCGGCGTAGGGACGCACCGCCTTGGCCTTGGCCTCGGTGGTCGTGATCCGACCGTGCTCGAAAAGCGCCGTGGCCAGGTTGGCGAAGATCGCCTTCTGGTGCGACGCCGAGCCGCCGAACCGGCGACCCTTCTTGGGCTTGGGCATTGTGGGTTTCTCCTGGGCGTATTAAAGCTGTTCGGTTTCGGCGTAGTCCTGCTCGCCGCCGTCGGTATCACTGAACGTGCCGCTGTCGCTCCACGTTCCGGTGCTCGCGTCGTAACCCACCACGGAGGACGGGTCGAACGACGCCGGGCTGTCCTTGAGCGAGAGGCCGAGCGTGTGCAGCTTGACCTTCACCTCGTCGATGGACTTCTGGCCGAAGTTGCGAATATCGAGCAGATCCGACTCGGTGCGGCCAACGAGCTCGCCCACCGTGTGCACACCCTCGCGCTTGAGGCAGTTGTAGGACCGGACGGTGAGGTCCAGGTCCTCGATCGGCAGACCGAACGAGGCGATGTGATCTGCCTCGGCCGGGCTGGGGCCGATCTCGATGCCCTCGGCTTCGACGTTGAGCTCACGGGCCAAGCCGAAGAGCTCGACCAGGGTCTTACCGGCCGAAGCCAGCGCGTCCCGGGCCGTGATGGAGTTCTTGGTCTCCACGTCGAGGATGAGACGGTCGAAGTCGGTGCGCTGCTCGACACGGGTGGCCTCGACCTTGTAGGTCACCTTGAGCACCGGGGAGTAGATCGAATCCACGGGGATCCGGCCGATTTCCGCACCGGTCGCCTTGTTCTGCACGGCGGGCACGTAACCGCGGCCCCGCTCGACGACGAGCTCGATCTCGAGCTTGCCCTTGTCGTTCAGGGTGGCGATGTGCATGTCCGGGTTGTGCACGATGACGCCGGCGGGCGGGACGATGTCACCAGCGGTGACGGTGCCCGGGCCCTGCTTACGCACGTACATGGTGACCGGCTCGTCCTCTTCGGAGGACACGACCAGGCCCTTGAGGTTCAGGATGATGTCGGTGACATCTTCCTTCACGCCGGGGACGGTGGTGAACTCGTGCAGGACGCCGTCGATGCGGATGCTCGTGACCGCGGCCCCCGGGATGGAGGACAGCAGGGTACGACGCAGCGAGTTGCCGAGGGTGTAACCGAAGCCCGGCTCGAGGGGTTCGATGGTGAACTTCGAGCGGTTCTCCGCCACAACCTCTTCGGTCAGTGTCGGACGCTGGGAAATCAGCATGAGGATCTACTTCCTGTCTGGGCATCCACTATTTGATGCCTGATCAGTGATTGCGGGGGCCGCCGCGTAGCGACCCCCACCAAAAGCGCTTACTTCGAGTAGTACTCGACGATGAGCTGTTCCTGCAGCGGCACATCGATCTGCGCGCGCTCGGGCAGCTGGTGCACCAGGATGCGCAGGCGGCCGGGGACGACCTGCAGCCAACCGGGAACCGGGCGGTCGCCGACGGTCTCGCGAGCTACCTGGAACGGCAGCGTCGGGAGCGACTTCTCCTTGACATCGATGATGTCGTACTGGGAGACCTGGTAGCTGGGGACGTCCACCTTGACACCGTTGACGATGAAGTGACCGTGGCTGACCAGCTGACGGGCCTGACGACGGGTACGGGCCAGACCGGCGCGGTACACGACGTTGTCCAGACGCGACTCGAGCAGACGGAGCAGGTTGTCGCCGGTCTTACCCTTGAGGCGGTTGGCCTCTTCGTAGTAACGACGGAACTGCTTCTCCATGACGCCGTACGAGAAGCGAGCCTTCTGCTTCTCCTGCAGCTGCATGAGGTACTCGGATTCCTTGATCCGCGCGCGGCCGTGCTGGCCGGGCGGGTAAGGACGACGCTCGAACGCCTGGTCGCCTCCGACGAGGTCGACGCGCAGACGACGCGACTTGCGGGTGATGGGGCCTGTATAACGTGCCATTTTAAGCTTTTTCCTTTCCCGCTATTAGACGCGACGCCGCTTGGGCGGACGGCAGCCATTGTGCGGCTGAGGAGTGACATCGGAGATCGAGCCGACCTCCAGGCCTGCGGCCTGCAGCGAACGGATCGCGGTCTCGCGGCCCGAACCCGGGCCCTTCACGAACACGTCGACCTTCTTGACGCCGTTCTCCTGCGCCTTGCGGGCAGCGTTCTCGGCAGCGAGCTGCGCGGCGAACGGGGTGCTCTTACGCGAACCCTTGAAACCGACGTGACCCGACGACGCCCACGAGATGACATTGCCCTCGGGATCGGTGATCGAGACGATGGTGTTGTTGAACGTGCTCTTGATGTGCGCGTGGCCGTGCGGGATGTTCTTCTTATCCCGGCGACGCGACTTCTGAGTCTTCTTCGGGCCAGCGGCCCGGCTCTTCGGAGGCATACGCTATCCCTACTTCTTCTTGCCGGCGACGGTCTTCTTCGGACCCTTGCGCGTACGCGCATTGGTCTTGGTGCGCTGACCACGCACAGGCAGGCCACGACGGTGGCGGATGCCCTGGTAGCAGCCGATCTCGATCTTGCGACGAATATCGGCCTGCACCTCGCGGCGCAGGTCACCTTCGACCTTGTAGTCCGTGGCCTCGATGAACTCACGAAGCTTCGCGAGGTCGTCGTCGGTCAGATCCTTGGAGCGCAGGTCGGGGCTGACGCCCGTCTCGGCCAGGATCTGGGTGGCGCGGGTGCGCCCGATTCCGAAGATGTAGGTCAGCGCGATCTCCATGCGCTTTTCGCGCGGGAGATCAACGCCCATCAGACGTGCCATGTGGCAGGTTCCTTAATGGTTGCGGAGGTCTGCTCCCCGTCCGTCCCCCCGAGTACTGAATGGGGGCACCGGCCTCCGTGCCGGTGGATGGCGCGCACACGTGCGTACGCGCTGGATCTGGGAGTTCTTCTTTCGGTCAGTCCGATCAGACGATCGGTGCCCGGTGGTGAGGGGAGACTCAGCCCTGACGCTGCTTGTGGCGCAGGTTGTCGCAGATCACCATGACTCGCCCGTGACGGCGGATCACCTTGCACTTCTCGCAGATCTTCTTGACGCTCGGATTAACCTTCACGTCAGTCCAATCTTGTATTGGCCCACACAGGTGTGTGAACACAGTTTTTCCCCAGCCTGAGGACTGGGGAAGTCTGGGGTGCGTCCCGATGCCGGGACACTGTGCGACGCCGCGCGCCGGTGGGGCTCGCGACGCCGTCAGGCATCACTTGTAGCGGTAGACAATCCGGCCGCGTGAGAGGTCGTACGGCGACAGCTCGACGACAACGCGGTCTTCCGGAAGGATACGAATGTAGTGCTGCCGCATCTTTCCGCTGATGTGCGCGAGAACCTTGTGACCGTTCTCGAGCTCGATCCGGAACATCGCATTGGGCAGCGGCTCGACAACTCGACCCTCGACCTCGATGGCCCCGTCTTTCTTCGCCATATCCTCCGCGATCCCGGTTACGCTCAACCTGAGTTTTGGTTCGTGCTGCTCACTCGCAACGGCCGACGATCAGTCGACATGCATGCGAACAGTCGGCGCATAGGTGCACCGCCGCTCAAGCTTACCGGGCCGGGCGGTCAGAGGCAAAAGTGCCCCGCACGGTACACCCCGAACGGCCCTTACGCTGTGCGATCCGAGTGGCTCGTTACCCAGAGATCTGGGGGTTGACGGTGGGCCATCAGAGCGTCGGCCCTATATATGAGGCGCCCACCACCCCCACTGGGTTGTCGCGTAAACTCCACGGCGTCGGATAGTTGGGTCGATCAGAATCGGGGGACCCTGGTGAGCGAGGCGTGCCGGTGAGCCGCAACAACGACAGCCTCCCCATGCTGCCGCCGTGGCTGTCGGAGAGCGATGTCACGCAGGTCGGTTACGAGGCTCCGGTCGAGAACCTGCCCCAGGACGACGAGATCGACGAGGCACCCAAACGCCGCCGCTTCATGAGCCGCGGCGACGATGCCCCCCGTAAGGAAAAGGGCAGGCGCCGCCGCAAGGATCGCGAAGCCGAAGAAGAGGCCGCCGCGCAGCCCGCACGTCCGGCCGGGCCCGAGTCGACTCCCCAGTCCGGTTGGTCGACGCCGCCACCCGCGAGCCCGCTGATCCCTGGGCCGTCCCATCAGCAGCCCCGTCGCGAAGAGCAGCCGCGTCAGCAGCCCACCTACGAGCAGCAGGCCGGTCCGAATCAGGGCGCCTACCAGCCCACCCGCGAGCAGCCGCCGTTCACGCCGCCGACCCGCGAGCAGCAGTCCGGGCCTGATCAGGGCGCTTATCAGCCGACCCGCGACCCGCAGTCCGGTCGCGAGCAGTCGCCCCCGGCTCACGGGCAGGCCCCGCATCAGCGAACCGGCGGCGATGCGACGCCGCACCAGCGAGTGCCCGAGCAGTCGAGGGCCGGTTGGCAAGCAACTCCGAACCCGCTCACGCCGCCGCCGAGTGTGCCGTCGGCCAACTCGGCCCCGTGGTCGAACGCCCAGGGACCGTCTGCGACCACAGGTCCTGCCGCGTCCGGCTCGACACCGTGGAACACCGGCCAGCCGGCGCCGACCAGCCCGGCGCCTCGGCCCACCGGTCAGCCGCCTGCCGATCCCGCACCGACCTCCACCGGCCCGGCTCACTCAACCGGCCCTGCTCCCGTAACCGGGGCGCCTCGTGCAACCGGCTCGGCCCCCGCGACCGAAACGCCTCCTGCAACCCGATCGACTCCCGCAACCGGAACATCTCCTGCAACCCGATCGGCTCCCGCGACCGGCTCGACTCCCGCGACCGGAACATCTCCTGCAACGGGATCGACTCCCGCGACCGGAACGCCTCCTGCGAATGGGCCGCTCGCTACCAGCGGCCGTACCGGTGCAGAATCGGCCGCACCGTCGCCGACCGGCACGTCGCCCGCTCAGGCCGGGCCGTCCGCCCACGCGGGGCCCGCACCGACCGTCGCGTCGCCGAATCACGCCGAGAGCTCGCTCCCGACGCGCACCCCGGCACCCCCGTCGAACGGCTTCACCCCGCTGGGCCCGACCCAGGAACGTCCCGACCTCCCCCCGCCTCCTCCCCTGCCGGACCCGCCTGCCCGCCCGACCCAGGCCCCACCACGTCTGACCGTCCCACCGCAGTCGGCGGTCCCTCCCCGCGAGGTCGAGCAGCCCACCGACACGGCATCGCAGTCGTCGCCGGGCCAGGGCGCCCACGCGCCCACCGCCGAAAACCCAACGCCCACTGCCGAACCGCAGGCCGCCTGGGACCCGTTCGCCGACAGCGCGCCCTCACCAACACCCGCGGAAACATCCGAACCGCACGCGGCGCCCTTGCCGACGTCTGCTGTCACACCCAATTCGCGACCAGTGCCGTCACCGACGTTGGCTGCCGCACCCGAGTCACACTCGGCGGCGTCACCGACGACTGCCGACGCACCCGATTCGCGATTGACGTCATCGCCGACATCCGCTGTCACACCCGAGTCGCAGCCAGTCCGGTCCCGGCCCCCTGCTGTCACACCCGAGCCGCAATCGGCGCCCGTGGACTCCGCGACCCTTGATACAGCTCGGACAGGTCGTCGAGCCGCGCACGCCGCAGACGAATCCCTGCCGCGGGATGCCGCTTCGGATCACGCGGCGCCCGAAGTGCCCTCGCGCGCTGCGCAATCGGGTCGGCGGCCTGCCACCGGTGAACCCGAGCGACTGCATACAGCGCAGTCGCCGACGGACCACTCGGCTACTGAAGCGTTCTCCGGCATCGGGCATTCGGGCGACCGATCCCCGCACGCCACAGGCGAATCCGTGGCACCGCACGGATCGCCGTACAGCTCTGGCGAATCCGTCGCTCCGCGGCAAGCCGCAGAGCAGCGATCGCCGTACGCGTCGGGCGAGAGCCAGCAGGCGTCGAATCACCCCGCAACGCAATACAACCCGGTGCCGGGCGATCCCGCGCCGGTGTATGCGCCGGATGGGCGGACCGAGGTGTTCCGGGCCGACGACCTGCGGCTGCCGAGCACGCCGGGCGAGGAGCAGGCAGGCCCGAACACACCGGAGCAGGCACGCCCTGCCCAAACCGGTTATCGCTCAGGCGAATTCGTGCAGGCGGCCGACGCCGTTTCGCCATATCCGCGTCCCGACGGCACCCCGGCGCAGCACCAGCAGCCCGACGGCCTGCCGACCTATGGGCCCGATGGTGTCGCCGTACGGCCCGACGGTGCCGCTCCGAGTCGACCCGATGCCGCACCCACGCAGCACCAGCTGCCCGACGGCCCACCCGCACAGCAGAACCTGCCCGACGGCACCCAGGCTTCGCAGTTCGCGCAGCCGAATCAGGGTGCACAGCAACAATTCCTGCCGAACGGCCCGTCACTGCCGTACCAGCCCGACCGAGCTCCCGCGCAGCAACAGCCCAACGGACCGGGCCAGCAGTACCTGCCCGACGGCACCCCCGCGCAACAGTTCCTGCCCGATGGCACACCTGCTCCTCAGTACCGGCCTGATGGCATGTCCGCGCCTCAGCACCTGCAGCCCACCGGCCCCGGCCAGCAGTACCTGCCCGACGGCACCCCCGCGCCCCAGCACCAGCCGAACGGCACCTTCGCGCAGCAGTACCAGCAGCCCACCGCCGCCCCACAGCACCAGCAGCCGGGCAACCAGGGCCAACCGGCCCACGGCCAACCCGGTTGGGGCGCACAGCCACAGGGCTACCAGCCCTCGCTCGACAATGTGCCGGTCAAGCGCGCCAAGAAGGCGCCGGGCAGCGGTTGGCGCAAGGCCGTGCACCACGTGTCCGGTGGCGCGATCAACCCCGGCATGTCCGCCGAGGAGCTGCGTCTGCAGGAACTCGTGGCCCGTATCCGTCAGCCCGTGCGCGGCGACTACCGCATCGCGGTGCTGTCACTGAAGGGCGGCGTCGGCAAGACGACCACCACCACCGGCCTCGGCTCGATCTTCGCCTCGATCCGCGGCGACCGAGTCATCGCCGTCGATGCCAACCCAGACTTCGGCACCCTGTCGCAGCGCGTCGCCATCCAGACCCGCTCGACCGTGCGCGACCTGCTCCTCGACCCGTCGATCCAGCGCTATTCCGATGTCCGCAGGCACACCTCCCAGGGCTCGAGCCGCCTGGAAGTCCTTGCCAGCGAACGTGATCCGGCCGCGTCGGAGGCGTTCAACGACGAGGAATACCGCGCCGTCGCCCGCATCCTGCAGCGGTTCTACAACATCATCCTCACCGACTGCGGCACCGGCCTGATGCACTCGGCGATGAGCGGCGTCCTCGACCTCGCCCACTCCCTTGTCCTGATCTCCTCCGCCGCGATCGACGGCGCCCGCAGCGCCGCCGCCACCCTCGACTGGTTGTCCCTGCACGGCCACGACCACCTGGTCCGCAACGCGGTGGTCGTCATCAACCTCCCCCGCGAGGGCTCCCCCAACGTCGGCATCCAGCAGCTACGCGAGTACTTCCTCTCCCGCTGCCGCGCCGTCCACATCATCCCCTTCGACGAACACCTCTCCGAGGGCGCCGAAATCGACCTGCACCGCCTGCACAAGAGCACCAAGCGCGCCTACGTCGAACTGGCCGCTACCGTGGCCGACGAGTTCGGCGTACAGCACCACCGCCTCGGCTGACACACGAAAACCGCGCCCGCGGCGAACAACGCGGGCGCGGTTTCCGAACTGGACCAGGTCACTGCCGCCCGCGCCACGTCGAAGAGTAGGTCACCACTCCGGCAATCGCCGACGTCCGGCCAGCACCTCGCGCACCAGATCGTCGTAGGCGTCGGCCAGTTCGGCCAGGTGATGCCAGGCACTGTGCAGCATTTCGTCGTGGGCGGCCATCGTCATCAGCGCGTGGTGCGCGCGCACGGAGGCCTCCGCCATGCGGTCGATGACCGCGCCGACGGTCTCGGTGTGCAGGGTCGACCCGAGACGGTGCTGCGGTATTCCGCGCAGCACCCAGTCGTCGATCGCAAGCACCAGTTCGCTACGGCGACAGTCGATTTCGCGCAGGGCCTCCGGGTCGGTATCGACCCGTCCCCCGCGCCCGACGACACGTTTCTCGTGCAGCACGGCCAGGTCGCGCGCGAACCACAGCAGCGGTCCACCGACCACCCGATGCCCGCGACACGCCCGGACGAGAATGTCGGAGAGGGGTAACAGACCGGTAGCGGCCGGGGGCCCGGCGGTATCGACACTCCGCATGGTGTCGGGGAAAGCCATTACAACTGTTGAACTCTCCGAACCAGCCACGTTGCCTCGCCGTCATCGCCGCAGAGCACCGGATCAGGACGTTCATTACAATAAACCTCGCAAGCTCTCTGTCAAGCATTACTCGGCCGTAGGTAACCGATACGAGTACACTTCGTTACCTGCACGACTTACCGAGGAGCAAGATGGCGGACGGTCCGACCTATCTCCGGATCGCGAACCTTCTCCGTGAGGAGATCCGCGCGGGCACATGGAAACCGGGCGACCGGCTACCCAGCCACTCCGAGCTCGCCGATCAGATGCAGGTCTCGATCACCACCTCGCGCAACGCGATTCAGGTGCTGGTCGCCGAAAATCTTGTCTACACAGCCACTTCCCGCGGCACCATCGTGCGCAACCAGGAAGTGCTGGAGTCGGTGGTCACCGACCACATCCGGCGCGATCGGCCCAAGTCGGCGCACGACATCTTCGAGGAGATCGCGCGTTCGGCCAACCGGGAACCGTCCAAGCAGTTCAGCACCAGGATGGAGCCCGCGAGCGCCGAAGTCGCGCGCTGGCTCGGGGTCGCCACCGATTCCTGGGTGCTTGCCCGCACGGTCGTGCAGTACCTCGACAACGAACCGTGGTCGTGGGAGGTGAGCTTCTACCCCCGCGACCTGGCCGAAGCCGCGGGCATCGACTCACCACGCGACATCCCCGAGGGCACCACCCGCCGCCTGGCCGACCGCGGCTACGGCGAAACCGCCCACCGCGACACCGTGCTCGCCCGCGCCGCCACCGCCGAGGAAGCCGCCGTCCTCGGCGTCGCCACCGGCACCGTCCTGCTCGACCACCTGCGCATCGGCGCCAACCACGAACGCGTCACCCGCGCCACCCGCCACCGCTCCCTGGCGGGCCGCAACCAGCTGGCCTACCAACTCGGCGACACCACCGGCACCGACGTCATCGCCCGCACACTGGGCATCGCCCCCGGGTCGGCCGTCGCCCTGCCATGACGGTGCGCATGCGCCCGGCTGCCCTGGGCGACCTGCCGCTGATCTGCCGCCTGCGCGTGCAGCGCACGTCGTGGCTGACGGCCCGTGGGTCGGACCAGTGGACGGTGGCCGGACGCGGACGACCGATCGAGATCTTCGCGGGCGCGGTCGGGCGGGCGCTGGATCGCGGTGAGACGTGGATCGCGGAGTTGGACGGTGAGTCCGCGGGGACGATCACGGTCAACCATCGCGCGGATCCGGGGTTGTGGTCGGCGTGGGAGCTGGCCGAGTCGGTGATCGTCCATTTCATGATCGTGGATCTGCGGTTCGCGGGCAGGCAGGTCGGTGATCACCTGCTAGCACATGCGGCGCGACTGGCCGACCGCGAGCATCGGCCGTGGGTTCGCCTCGACGCGTGGACGACCAATGCCGGGCTCCACAACTATTACCGGCGTGCGGGATTCACGCTGGCTCGGGTCGCGGGCCCGGTGGCGTCGGGGCCGTCGAAGGCGCTGTTCGAACGGCAGACCGCAGCCTGGAGACCGATGCCGCGCCGGTTCTCCGCGGCATCGGTCCGGGACTGAACTCCGCGACTACAGCGGCGGAAGTTCGGCGATGTGCACCATCTCCTGGCCGCGCGCACGCGAGACCAGCACGCCGCGACCCGGCGGCAGTTTCGACGGTCGTACGTCACCGATCAGCTTGCCCTCATCGCGGGGCCCGCTCATGATGAGCGCGTCCACCGACATGTTCTTCATGCCGCCCACCACCGGGTCGTACAGTGCGCGCGAGGCGCCGCCGACCCGTCGGGTGACGATGAGATGGAAGCCGATATCGCGTGCCTGCGGCAGGAATTCGACCAGCGGCAGCAGCGGATTGCTGGCCGAGGCGACCATGTCGTAGTCGTCGACCACGACGTAGATCTCCGGGCCACTCCACCAGCTGCGTTCGCGCAACTGCTGCGGGGTGATGTCCGAGCCGGGGATGCGCTTGGCCAGGAAGCCCGCGACCTCCTTGAGCATCCCACCGCAGGTCTGGGCCGAGGTCGAGTATCCCGCGAGCTGAGCACCGTCGATGACCCCGAGCATCGTGCGCCGGTAGTCGATCATGATGACCTTGGCCTGCTCGGCGGTGGAGTTCTCGGTGATACCCATGACGATATTGCGCAGCAGGGTCGTCTTGCCCGACTCGACATCGGCGAACGCCATGAAGTGCGGCTCCACGCCGAAATCCAGCACCCACGGGTCTAGTTCGTTCTCCGCCAGCCCGACCACGACCTTGGTCGGGCCCTGTCGCACGCCGTGCTCGGCGGCGATGGCGAGTACGTCCTCGCGGCTGATCCGGGCGGGCAGCATGCGCACGGTCGGCGCCTTGCGCTCACCCCACAGCTGTTCGAGCTGGGTGCGAGCGGCCAGCGCGCCGTCGGCGATCGTGGCCGCTGCCGAGACCGAGTCCAGTCGGGGCAGCGCGACGAGCATGTGCAGTTCCCCGGGGGTGAGACCACGACCTGGCCTGCCCATCGGCACCAGCGCCGCGGTCTTGCGGCCCATTTCGGAGTCCGACGGATCACCGAGGCGCAACTCGAGCCGGGTGCCGATCTGGTCCTTGATCACCGGCCGGATCTCCGCCCAGCGCGAGGCAGCCATGATGAGGTGGATGCCGTAGGAAAGACCTTGCTGGGCAATCTGATTGATCGCGCCCTCGAGGTTGTCGAACTCCTCGCGCATCGCCGCCCAGCCGTCGATCACCACGAAGACGTCACCGAACTGATCGGCGGCCAGTGGATCGGTGCTCGGGTCGGCGGGCGTGCCGTTGATCAGACTGGCCTCGAGCAGGGCCGACTTGCGCCTGCGGAATTCGACCATGGACTCGATGCCGAGTTCGGCGAAACGTTCCTCGCGCTGGCGCATCAGCGAGGTCAGCTCCGCGACGGTGCGCCGCACCCGGTCGCTGTCGAGCCTGCCCGCCACCGAGCCGACGTGCGGAATACCCGACAGACCCGACAGGCTGCCGCCACCGAAGTCGAGGCAGTAGAACTGCACTTGCTCGGGGGTGTGGGTGGCGGCGGCGGCCAGCACGATCGTGCGCAGAGTCGTGGACTTGCCCGACTGCGGGCCGCCGACCACCGCGATATTGCCCGCCGCGCCCGCCAGGTGCACGGTGAGCACGTCGCGACGCTGTTCGTAGGGCTTGTCGATGATGCCGATCGGCATCCACAGCTGCCCGTGCCGGTTGATCGGTGAGCGCCAGTCGGGGTCGGGCAGCAACATGTCGACCGTCGGTGACTCGTCCAGCGGCGGCAACCACACCTCGTGGGCGGGCCTGCCGTGCCCGGTGAGCCGGTTGACGACGACTTCCAGCAGGGTGTCGGGGATGCCCTCCTCCTGCGCGGACGGCGGTGGCGGCAGGTCCGGCAGTCCTGGTCCCGGTGCGAGCACCGGGTCTGGCAGTTCGGGCAATGCGACGGGGGCGGCGGTGAAGATCGTCGGGGTCGAGCCGTCGAGACCGTCTTCACTGACCTGCCTGCTGCCGACGGGGGCCACGTAGGCGCCGGAAACGTAGGAGGCGTTGAACCGCAACGGATCGTCGGCATCGCTTTTGAGGTAACCCGAGCCCGGAACACCGGGCAGGTGGTAGGCGTCGGTGATGCCGAGCACCGCGCGTGACTCGTTCGCGGAGAAGGTGCGAAGACCGATCCGGTAGGACAGGTGCGAGTCGAGGCCGCGCAACTTGTTCTCCTCGAGCCGCTGCGAGGCGAGCAGCAGGTGCACGTGCAGCGAACGGCCGAGCCTGCCGATCATCACGAACAGGTCGGCGAAATCCGGTTTCTGCGAGAGCAATTCGGAGAATTCGTCGACCACCACGAACAGTGCGGGTAGCGGGTCGAGGGGAACGCCTGCCGCCCTTGCCTTCTCGTAGTCGGTGACATTGGCGTAGTTTCCCGCGGAGCGCAGAAGTTCCTGGCGGCGGTTCATCTCGCCCGCTAGGGCGTCTTTCATGCGGTCGACCATCGAGAGTTCTTCCTCGAGGTTGGTGATCACCGCCGCGACGTGCGGCAGGGTATCCAATCCGAGGAAGGTCGCGCCGCCCTTGAAGTCGACCAGCACCAGGTTCAGCGCATCGGGCGAGTGGGTGACGACAAGCGAAAGTACCAATGTGCGAAGGAATTCCGACTTGCCGGAGCCGGTGGCGCCGATGCACAGACCGTGCGGGCCCATGCCGTTCTCGGCGGACTCCTTGATGTCGATCTCCACCGGTGTGCCGTCGGGTGTGACACCGATCGGCACCCGCAGCCGTTCCCGGGCCGAGCGGGGACGCCAGACCCGCGACGGTTCGATCTGGGCCGCGTCGGGGATGCGCAGCAGCGACATCAGACCCGGATCGGACCTGGTCTCGTCGCCGAGGCTGACGATCTGCGCGGCGGTGGCGATGCGATAGCGGGCGATCTTGCGGGCGATCGCCTCGGACTCGGCGAGGCTGAATTGATCAGCGGCGGCGAACTTCTCGTTGCCCGCGGCGCTGCGTGCGCTCACCTCGCCGTCGGCCACCACCAGTTGCAGACCGCGCCGAGCGGCCAGCCCGCCTTCGGGGGCGGTGAGGTCGAGCACGGTGACCGAGTCGAGGCCGGATTCACTGATCAGCCGCTCCGATCCGTTCACGTAGCCGTCGTCGATCACGACCACCAGGTGCAACCTGCCCGCAGTCGGTTGTGGGTTGCGCATGAAGCGGCCGCGTTCGAGCAGCTCGTCGGCCAGCGCGGTCTCCAGCTCGCCCAGCGAGCCGTACATCATTCGCGCACTGCCCATTCCGTCACGCTGGACCGGATGTTGCAGTTGGGGAAGCCATTTCGCCCATGCCCACGCCGGACCGTCGGGGTCGGCGCACACGATCGCCACGGCCACGTGATCGGGACCGTGGAAGGTGGTGAACTCCAACAGCATCGCGCGCACCAGCATGCGCGCCTCGTCGGCCTCGCCACCGATGTTGATCGCCGGGAACGACCGCAGCGAGACCGCGGTGGGCAGTCGGTGCACGACCGAGTGGGTGCGCACGAACCGGCGCAACGCGACCGTCGAGACGGGTTCCAGGTCCTCCAGCGGGCCGGTTTCGGGCCTGGCGAGCTTGGTGGCGAGGCGATGACTGCCGATGCCCACACGCACGTGCCCGAAGTCGGGGTCGGCCGGGCGGCGTTCCCACATCCGCCGGGTTCCCACGATCGAACTGAGGTCGATCGGGTCGGGGTGGCTCCAGACCAGGCTCTCCAGTTGTTTGGTGCCGGTGCGGCGCACGTCTTTACGGAGCTGGTCGAGGTAGCGGAAGTAGTCCTTGCGTTCCTCGTTGATCTCCGCGGCGCTCTTGGGCCCCTGCCCGCGCATGCCGACCATCATGCCGACCATCGACATCAGCATCATCAGCGGAAACATCATCATCATCGGGTTCGCCAGCATGCTGCGACCCATCATCGCCATCATCGCGATCATGCCGACCACCGCGACGACCATCACCAACGGCATCAGCTTCATCAACAGCGGGGCCGGCAGTGGCCGCTGGATCTCCGGCGGCGGGTTGAGCGCGACCTCCCCACCGGGCGCCCGCGGCGGGGCGATGCGGGGGCGACGCACAAAACCTTCGGTGACCATGTGTCCTCTACAGCTCGTTGTCCGAATCGAGATCGGGTAGGTCGTCGTTGCGGGTGCGGCGGAACGGAATCGCGATGGCGGCACCGATTCCCAGCAGGGCAAGGCAGGTGATCGAACCGATCACGGCGATCCGGCGCGGCAGCGGGTCGGGTCCCGGCGCGCGCACCGAGGCGGGCAGCGGCCGGGCCACGGCGTCACCGCCGGGTCCGACCGCGGCGAGTTCGGCGGTCAGTGCGGCCACCGGGTTGATCAGGCCGGCGCCGATCCGGTCATCGCGTCCGGTGCCGGGCCGCTGCGCGGTGCGCACGATCCGATCCATCACCTGGGCGGCACTCAGCTCGGGAAAGCGGGCGCGGACCAGTGCCGCCAAGCCGGCGACATACGGGGCCGCGAAACTGGTTCCCTCGATCGGCATCGGGCCGTCCGAGGTCTGCACCCGGTCGACCAGCCCGGTACCGCCGGGCTTGCTGTCGAGCGAGACGATCGAGCGGCCGATGGCGGCGGCACCGACCCACGGTCCGGCCAACGACAACGCCGAGGGCGCACCGTCGGGATCGACCGAGGCCACCGACAGCACGTAGGGCGCGAACCAGGCGGGCGTCGCCACCGTACTCACCGCATTCCAGCCACTGCGCTCGTTCTGCTGCTGGCAGGCGCCCTGGCTGGACAGGTTTCCCGCGGCCGCGACCACGACGACATTGCGCTCGAAGGCGTATTTCACCGCGGCGCCGAGACTGGCATCGGCGGAGTCGGAACCCGCTGTGCTGCACGCGACTTCGGAAACATTGATCACCGTCGCGCCGAGGTCGACGGCACGAACCACCGCGGCGGCCAGGGTGAGCACGCTGCCGTAACCGGATTCGGCCATCTCCCCGGAGGCACCTTGTGCGGCGCGCCGATCCTTGGGCTCGTAGGCGAGGCTGAGCTGGCGAATGCTGAGGATCTCGGCTTCCGGTGCGACACCGGCGAATCCGTCGTCGGGACTCGGCTTGGCGGCGATGATGCCCGCGACGAAGGTCCCGTGTCCATCACAGTCGACGGTGCCGTCGGAGTCGGAGACGTAGTCGCCGCCGGGCTGCAGCGCGGGCAGCCGGGGATGGTGGTTCACCCCGGTGTCGATCACCGCGACCTTCTGACCAGCGCCCCGGCTGAACTGCCACGCCGAGGGCAGGTCGAGCACCCGCTGGGCGATCGGCGGTTCGGACTGCGGGCCGCTGAGCTGCGGTTCCGAGCACAGCACCCGCTGCTCGGTGGGTTCGAGCGGAGCGGCCCGGCCGCTCAACCCCTGTGCCGCGCCCAGCGCCCCCATGTCGATCACGGGCGGTGCCAGCGCCGCGGCCGGTCCCGGTGCGCCGAAGGTGGCCGCGCCGAGAATCGCCGCGCTGCCGAGAATTCCGGCAGTGCGGCGGGCCGAACGCCGGATCATAGGTTGCGGGCCATCGAGAACACGTCCATCACCCACAGCACCAGCGGAATGATCGAGCAGATCAGCAGGTACTCGAAGATCTCCCCGAATCGTCGTGTGACAGGAGTGATCTCGATGTGCGGGCCGATCACACCGAACGCGATGGCGGCCGCGGCGAAGACCAGCAGCAGGGTCGCGCTGGCCAGGGTGTTGTCACCGTTGTGCAGCGCCCCACCGGTCAGCAGGCCGAGCACGATCACGATGCCGCCGCCGATCATCGTGGCGGCCTGGGCGAGGTCGGCGAAGGACCGTCCGCGCAGCGCGAGCACGATGGCCGCGATGATCGCCAGCGCGATGCCGGGGCGGCTGAGCGAGGACGCGGTCCCGAGCGCACCGACCACCGTGGCGGCGGTGCAGCCGAACAGGATGCCGGTCTGGTAGCTGTTGGCCGCCCTGGCCCGGACACCGAGTCCGGCCGCCGAGGGCAGGGCCGTCGCGCCGATCGCGCCGATGCCCTCGATGGTCGGGCGCGGTTCGTGATCGGCGGGGTCGATCGCCCCGCCCGCGGTGGGGACCGGCGGCACCGGCAGCCGCCCGGCCACCGCGGCAAGACGCGGCGCCGCCGAGAGCCCGCAGATTCCCGCGACCAACACCCCCGCCGCGGTCTGCACCAGCTCGGGTTCGGAGATCAGCTGCACCGCGGCCGCGAGCCCGCCGAAGATCGAGATCGTGATCGCCGCCGTGCACACCGTCGCCGCGACCGTCGTAGCGCGAGACAACAGCACTGCCGCGACCAGCAGCACCGAAAAGCCGAGCAGCAGATGCGGACTGCCGATCTCGCCGGGTACCAGCAGCACCGCGGAACCGAAGAACAGCACCAGCGCCGCGCCGACCAACCAGGTTCCGGTGAGTTCGTCGCCGTAGCGGCGCGCGGCGATCGCGGCGGCCACCGAGGCGCCGAGGGCGGTGCCGAGGGTGAGCAACGGCGCGGCCAGGCTGTACCCGTCGGCGCGGCCCGCGGCGAACAGCAGCAGCGCGAGCACGGTCGCGGCCAGCGCGGCCAGCAGGCCGGTGCGCCGGGCCGTGGTGGGCGACCAGCCACTGAAATCCTGGGCGGTGAGCCGGGACACGGCATCGATCACGTCATCGAACAGCGCGGGCGCCTCCTTGGCGCCGGTGGAGCGCAGCACGAGCAACTCTCCGTCGAACACCTCGGCTTCGGTGAGGGTGCGGCTGGGCGCGATGGCGTCGCGGCCGAGCCGGGCCAGGGTCCAGTGGCGGGCGTCGAGCACCGCCGGACCGTCCTCGCCCTCGGCCTGCGCGGGATCGCGCGATTCGATCAAACTCACCAATTCCGAAATAAACGTGGCAATCGGCACATTCGCGGGCAGACCCACATCCAGCTGGGTGTTCCCGCCGATCACCGACACTCGGCACAAATCGACTTCGGCAGTGCGCGCGGCGCTGCTCAACGACTCGGACAATTGCGGTACAACCCCACTTCTTTCCGACGTTGCGACCTACCGGCAGCGAAACATAATCTAACGGACAAGCGCAGACCACGCGATGGGCTCGGAGGTCGAATATCCTTGGGAGTACATATCTTTCACGTGTCCGCAAGATGAACAAAAGTATCCGTTCCGAGGAAGAGCCGGGGTTTCGCCAGCAATGAGCGCCAATCGCCAAGCACAGCGCGCCTTCGATGCCGGGGTTCTGTCCCTTGGCTTGCCCATCGATGGTCAGGAATCCGCGAAGGATCTCGAGTACGCCAAGCTGGCGTTCACCCGGGCCACCGAATGGGACCCGGAAATGGCCGACGCCTGGCTGGGCCGGGCCGCGGCGGGCGAGGTCACCACCGAGGTGCTGCACAACCTGCACCGCACCGCGGGCAGCACCCTGCTGCGCGAGCAGCGCAGGCTCGGGCTGGCGCCGCGGGCCATGGCCGGGCGGTTCCTTTCCGGTCTCTACATCGACTACCCGCTGGCGGGCTACACCGAGGTGTGTCTGGCCTACGCGGCACGGCTGATCGCCGATCGCGACTACGACCGGGCCGAGCAGATTCTCGACGAACTCGCCGCCCACCTCGCGACCACCCCCGACGCACCCGACTACGCGGTGAACCAGCGGATCAGTGCCTACATCCGCGGCGTCCTGCACTACAACACCCAGCGCTGGCCCGACGTGATGACCGTGCTGGCCGGGTCGGCCGAGTGGGACGATCCCTACCTGGCCGCCGGCGCACACGTGATGGTCGGCTCGGCGTGTGCCCAGCTCGGACTGTTCGGTGAGGCGATCCGGCGCATGGAAGCCGCTGAGCAGGGCCCGATTCCGGCCGCGCGCACCGCCGCGATGTTCTGTCGCGGGCTGTGCCTGCGCGAAACCGGGCACGAGGAGCAGGCCCAGCAGCTGTTCGAGCAGGTGTATTCGCAGTCGCCCGACCTGGCCGCCAACACCGCGGCCATGCGCGACAAGACCTACCGGATCACCGTCACCTCACGCGAGTCCATCGAGTCACGCACCGACCGCTGGGATCCCGCGTCGGCGCCGACAATGGCCCAACTGCGCGAGGCCGAACACGAGGACCGCGCCAAGGACATCCTCGCCGAGGCCCGCGCCGAGCTGGACGGGCAGATCGGCCTCGCCTCGGTGAAAACACAGGTCGCGAAGCTGGCGGCCACCGCGCAGCTGGCCAAGATCCGGGCGGGCAAGGGCATGGCCAGCGTGCCGCGCGGCAATCACCTCGCCTTCACCGGGCCACCCGGCACCGGCAAGACCACCATCGCCAGGGTGGTCGCCAAGTTCTACTGCGGGGTCGGTGTCCTCAAGACCGACAAGGTGATCGAAGCCAAGCGCATGGACATGGTCGGCCAGCACCTGGGCAGCACCGCGATCAAGACCGACAAGCTGATCGACACCGCCATGGACGGCGTGCTGTTCATCGACGAGGCCTACACGCTCATCCAGACCGGCCTGTCCGGTGGTGACGCGTTCGGTCGCGAAGCCGTCGACACGCTGCTGGCTCGGATGGAGAACGACCGCGACCGCCTGGTGGTGATCATCGCAGGCTACGACGGCGAGATCGATCGGCTGCTCGCCGCCAACGACGGCTTGGCCTCGCGGTTCGCCAAGCGACTCCAATTCCCTTCCTACACACCGCAGGAGCTGGGCCGGATCGGCGAGGTGATCGCGACCAAGCGCGATTCGGTGCTGTCGGACGAGGCGCTGGCGTTGCTGGTCACCGCGTGTGAGGGGCTGTACAACTCGGAGGCGGTCGATCAGAGCGGGCAGCAGCGCCGTGGGATCGATCTGGCGGGCAACGGTCGATTCATCCGCAATCTGATCGAGGCGGCGGAGGAAGAACGCGAGTTCCGGCTGGCCAATGACGATTCGCTGGATCTGGCCGAGGTGGACGAAGCGGTGCTGATGCGGATCGAGGCGGCTGACATGCAGTCAGCTCTGGAATCCGTCTTGGCAACCCTGGGCGTGGCCTGAGTCGTCAGTTGGTGGTGACGAGGGTGTCTCGGCTCATCAGGGCGTCACGTTTGGCCAGGGTCGGGCCCGCGATCAGTTGGCCGACGACCGACCACGGCGCCAGCTTGGGTCGATTGCCCAGACCGAGCACCTCGGCGGTCTCTAGGTCCGGGACGCCGTAGCGAATGCCGATGTCGGCCACGTAGAACAGGCTGCCGCGCCGCGGACTGCCCGGTTCGATGCCGGTCACCTGCACGAATTCACCCGAGGTCGGCGCGATGTAGGCACTGTCGACCCGATCACCCGTCCCGTCGCCGGTAGCCAAGGCCACCGGCACCGCGCTGTCGGCCAACGGCAGACGTGTGCCGCTGAGCAGAACCGTGTCCGCGCGCTCGGCGGGCCCGTCGACAACCTCGCCGCCGGTGGCCTTCGCGGACGCCTTGGACCAGGCCAGGCAGGTCACCGGTGCGTCCTCGGCGGCGAGCAGGGTCGGCGTCGTCACCGGGAAGTGGTCGACGGGCAGCTGATGCAGCATCGTCAGCCCCGTCAGCGCGTCCGGCGGCACCACCTTGATCTCGCTCATCCCGTGCGAATCGGCGGTGCGCAGCACCTGAGCCGTGAAATCGCTGATGGCTTGCACGCCGTCGGCGAGCACCACATACAGTTGCGGCCGGTCCGAGGCGATCGAGATCACGCCGCCGACCGGCACATCGGACAGCTTGCCCGGCCCCGGAGTGCCTGCCTGCGCGACGGCGGGCACCGCGAGCGGCGGCACCGGGGACGGTGCGTCGAGCAGCGCGGGACCGGCGGGACGCGGGCGCTTGCCCTCGAGACCGAGCACTCGCGTCAGCGCCGCGTTCGTGGTGTCGACCTCGGCGCGTTTGCCGTCGTAGATCAGGTAGGTCTTGTCACCGCGACGCGCCAGGATCGCGGCGTCATCGGCGGCCGGACGAATCCGCGCGTCGAGGTGGGGGCGGGTGCCGAGCACCGCGGTGGTCACCCCGGTGGCCGCCACCGCACTGCCCGAACTCGACAGCTGCACCGTCTCACACACCGCCCAGTCCGAGCGATCACCACCTGCCGACCCCGGCAGCGCGGCGGGCGCACCGGGGATACCGAGCAGCGGACCACGCGGCATCGACGCGAGTTTGGCGTCCTTCACCGAAGTGGGCGTCTCGCTGCTGCCCGAGATCAGCCGGGCCGAGGCGAGGTTGAGTACCGGGTGCAACCGTTGCGCGCCGCCCTCCTCGCCCACCACCACGTACAGGGCGCTGCTGTCCTTGCCCATCACGATCTGCGCGTCACCGACGGCACCCTGCGGGCGCAGGAAACCGAGGATCGCCGCACCGGCCACCCCGAGCAGCCCGAGCACCGCGCCGACCATCAGCGAACGGACCTGTGAGCGCATCGGGTCGTGCAGCATGCGCACGTCCCGGCGGACCAGTGCGTGGTCGAGCCTGCGTAGCAGGAATCGGTACCCGTTCACCTGGGCGCGGGTGGTCAGCTGTGCAGGCACTTGATCTCCATCGAACGTCGCCACTGCGGCGTTGGGGGTCGTTCGCGGCGCGAAAGGCCGCCGCGAAATTACCGTACGCACAGAATCTTCGGTGTCAATCGGCCGCCGGGTGAGCGCATGGTCAGCCGGGTAGGGTGAGCGCGAGAACCGCCAACCTTGTCCGACCGGTGAAGAGCCGGAAGCGAATTCAGAGTTGATTGCCGTGAACCAGGCTGTGAACGAACGGGAAATGGTGACCCCGCGACGCGACGTTGTGCCCGACCGCGGAGATTCGGTGAACGCGAGTTTGCGTGATCCCGAATTCTGGCTGTTTCGTACTTACCCGCTGCACTTGATGATTCCGCTCGGACTACTTGCCGCGTTCGGTGCGTGGGTGGCGGTGGCGAGCGGCCTGCAGTGGTGGGCCGCCACCGCGATCGGCGCGACGCTTTTCACGATCGGCGCGGTACCGGTGCGCCGCAGACACCCGCGCAATGTCGGCGGCATGCTCGTGCGCGCGCTGAGCTACCGCTGGCGGCGGGTGCGACCCAGCGCGGGGGTGGGTGGTGCCGAACCGTTCGACGTTCCACTGCCCGAAGGTGGCAGTTACGGCGTGCGAGCCGACGGCGATCTGCTGATCACGATGTTGGGCATCGACCCGCCCCCGGACGCTGCCACGCTGCTGCGCCGGGGTGCGCTGAGCACCGACCAATTGCTTCCGCTGGCCGAAATCGCGCGCTGCCTCGACCAATTCGACATCGGCCTCGCCTCCGTCGACGTCATCAGCACCGGCGCGCGCACCGCGGGCACCGGCCCGCTGGCTCGGCTCTACGACCAGATCATCGGCCCGCTGCCCGCGATCGCGCATCGCACCGTCTGGCTGGTGCTGCGGCTGGACCCGCTGGCCAATGCCGAGGCCGTGGCTAATCGCGGCGGCAGCAGCACCGGCGCGCTGCGCACCGCGATCATCGCCACTCGTCGAGTCGCGAATCGACTGGCCGCCCAGCAGATTTCGGTGTCGGTGCTGACCGCGCAGGAGATGAACGCGGCCGTGCGTTTGCTCACCCGCAATGTCGCGCTCGCGGAGTTCACCGAGACCCAGACGGCGCTGGTGCACGAGGGCATCCACCTCACCAGCTACGAGATCGGTCCCGAACTCGTCGGCACGCGTGGGTTCGCCGACATCTGGGCCACTCCCAGCGTCAGCACCACGGTGACGGTCCGGCTGCGCCCCGGCACCCATCGCACGGCGAACCGTGCGGGTGATCCCGAGTCGATCACCGTCGGCGCGCTGGTCCGGTTCGACACCGCGACGCCGTTGGACAGTCCGCCGGTCGCGGGCCTGCGAGCCATGCCGGGCAGGCAGTTCCGCGCGCTGCTCGATACGCTGCCGGTGCAGTCGGCGGTGCGTGACTCCGCGGGCGACTACCGCGGCGCCTTGGCCGCGCTCGACGGCATCGTGGTGCCGACGGCGGGATGCGGACAGTTGATCGGCGCCGACGACCAGGGGCAGGGTCTGGCCGTGCCGCTGATCGGCGAGGGCACTCGGCATCTCGAGGTGATCGGTCGGCTCGATCTGGCTCAGCAGGTGATCCTGCGGGCGCTGGCGCTGGGTGCGCGGGCGATCGTGCACACCTCCCGCCCGGACGCGTGGCACACCATGGTCGCCAATGTCGGCGCGCCGCACTTACTCTCGATCGCATCGCGATCAGCGGGGGCGGCCCAGCAGCTGCCGCCCGCCGCACCGGTGGGCGGCGGACTGTTTCCGCCCGCGACCGTCGTCGTGTTCGACGGTCCCGCGCCCGCCGCGCTGACGGGTGGCGCGACGGTGGTGCACGTGCGGTCACCGCACGAACCCGCCGGTGACATCGCCGCCGACGTGGTGCTGACCCAGGACCCCGATCGGCCGACGCTGATCACAGTGCGCACCGTCCACGGAACCCGAACGGTCAACATGGTGACCACCCCTGACGAGATGCGCTACATCGGCGAATCACTGAGTGCCGCACGCTGATACGCGAAAGGGTCGACGGGATGTCGTCCCCGTCGACCCTAACGCGTGGGCGGCTTCAGCCCAGGTCGGCGAAACCGTCGCCGATCTTGCCGTCGGTGCCGAGCGCGCGGTGCAGCGCGTTCTCGACTTCGGCGGCGACCTTGTCGAGGATGATCAGGGTGTCCTCGAACTCGCCGTCCCACTTGGTGTGCAGGTCCGCGAAGGCGGAGTGGGCGGAGTTGCCCTCCCACGCCACGGCCAGCTTGCCACCGGCATCCTTCATGTCCCCGGCGAAGTCGGTGAGCGCCTTGCGGAAGTTCACCAGGTCGCTGTACAGGGTGACCATTTGGCCGGAGTCGTATTCGATGATGTCAGACATGATGTCTCCGATCGGAAAGGTTGTTTCTGGTGAAACAGATGGTCAGAGGCTGGTGAAGCGGAAAGCGTCTTCGCCCTCGCCGTCCTGCCGGATGTATTCCTTGGTGCCCTCGCCCACGTGGTTGGCGATCTGATCGAGCAGCGTCTGGAGCTTGCCCGCCTCGACACTCCACGCGTCGGCTGCCTGGTTGAAGGCGCCGCGCGCGGCACCCTGCCAGCCCTTGGCCGCGACGACCTCGTCGGTGATGGCCTTCAGCGTGAACTGCATGCCCTCGACCGCGTTGGCCATGTCGCCCTGCGCCGCGCTTGCCGCCGCGCCGTCGTTGAAAACTCTTCCACTCATCTTCGAAAGCCCTTCTCGTCTGTTGGGAGATGTTCGTGGACGGCACCTGGTATGCCGCCGCCCGAGTCCGACGGGTACACCGCCGGAGCAGGATCTATAGCGGTAGCCACCTTCCCCCCGGCAGCAGTTCGATCAGGCCCGAGATCGCTTGCGCGAGACGGTGATCGCTGCCCGGTGTGACGGTGGACCAGACCTGCTGATCCGGGGCGATACCGGGCGCGACGACGATCCGCCCACGTCCGGTGTCGTAGACCGCGACCGCGCAGGGCGGCCGGGTGGTCACGCCGTCGATGTGGGCACAGGCCACGATCTCGGCGTAGGCATGGCAGGACTCGAACGCCATCGCGTATTCGGTGGCGTCGCGGCCGGTGACACCGAGCGCGTACACGGCGTCGGCGTATTCGGCCGAGGTCGTCGCGGCATCGAGGCGTCGGGCCAGGTCGGTGGTCGGTGCGCTGAAGTTCGCCACCTCGGCGGGTGCGCAGGCGCCGAGCGCTGCGCCGAGTGGGCGGCGCAGTGCCGCGCCTGGATCGTCGGCCCAGACTGTCGAGATGTCGAGCTCGTCATCGGAGCGCACCGCGAGCGCATGCCGGGAATCCCGTCGCGCCAAGCAGATTCGTATCGGCAGCGCGCCGCCGGTGTACACCCTGGCGACGAGTTCGCGATCCGGTTGGGACAGCACATACATGGCGTCGGACACCTCGGGTGTCACATCACCGTAGGTGTCGAACACGCCCGCATCGGTCAGGTCGGCGACGGCCGACTGCTGGGCGGCGGCGTAGTCGGCGTGCGAGTCCTGGGTGGGCGCCACCGCGAGCACCAGCGGCAGGGTTTGCACACCGAGCCGTTCGGCGACCGCGAGCACACCGTCGTTGGTCAGCACAGTCATGCGGAACTCCCGGCGCTCTGCCCTGTGCCCGCGATACGCTCTGGCACACCGAGAACAGCTGGTGCGGAGACGATTCCGAGATCAGCGCCGATCACATCGGTGCCCGCATCGCCCGCCCGTGATTGGTATTCCTCGTCTTCGGCAGTGGCCGCACCAGCGCCCATCGCACCGGGCATCATCGGCATCGCACCGGCGGGCACCGTGTGCACCGGTTGTGGTGCAACGGTTTCCACGATCTCGGGGGCATCGGTGGGTATCAGGATCTGCGTCCGGTACTCGGTCTTCTCCCTGGCCACGGACAAACCCGCCAGCCCGGCGGGCAATCCACCGACCATGACCGGCATCGAAGGCGTGGCACCCGCACTGCTCGGCTGACTGCCGCTTCGCTCGGCGACGAGCGCCGCGTCGGTGGCCAGCACCGGTGGCGTGGTCTGCTGCCACGGCGTCGCCAAGGGTTCGGTGGCCGCCTCGTAGGCACGCATCACCCGCGATGCGGTCGCCTTGGCCACATCGGCTTCGTCCTCGGTCTGCGCGGCGATCGCGGCCACCGGCGCACCCAGCGCGCCGCCGACCTGCGCCAGCATCTTCTGCACCTGCGCGATCGCCGCGATTTCCGCCGCGTTCGGCATAGCGAGACGGGCGATTTCGAAAGCGGCAGCCTGGGTTTCGGCCCGTGCGGCATTCGCCGCTGCCTCGGCGGCGGCCTCGGTCAGCCAGTCGCGCAGGGCGGTGATCCGGTCGATGACATCGCGACTGTTGGTGGATTGCCAGGCACCACGCAGCGTGCCCAGGATCTGCTCGTAATCCACCACCGCCGCCGCGAAGCCCGCCGCCAGCCGAGCCCAGGCCACGCCCGACTCGGCCATCGGGAGCCCACCGGGACCGGTGGTGAGGTCGCGGGCGGGCCCGGCCGGGGCGCGCGCGTCCCCCGCCGCCCCCTCCCCCCCCCTTTCGCGCCAAGGGGGCGCCCCGGGGCACGGGTGTTGTGTCCGCGGGCGCCCGGTCCCGGCTGGCGCGCTTCCCACACCACTTCGGTGAACCCGGGGCGCGGCGGTTCGATCATCGACTCTGCCTGTCGTGTGCGAAAGTCGGCTCAGGCGCCGACGGCGTGCGAGCCGAACTCGGTGGCGCTGTGCTGTTCGGACTTGTCGAAACCGCTGACCTGCCCGCGTACCAGCGCGGCCAGCTTGCGCAGTTCGAACACCCCGGCCTGCCCGCCGTCGAGGAAGGAGCCGCCGACCTGCGTCATCGTCTGCGCGGAGCGCAACGAGACCTCGTCGACACCGGCGGGCGCCACCGTCAGCGGTTGCTCGCCGGCCAGGAGATCCTGCTCGAGCCGATCGGCCAGGCTGTCCAGACGCGCTGCCGCGTCCTTGGCCGCTGTCGCGTCGAACTGCACACCTTCGAAGTCCACACCGCTGCGGGTCATGGCTGTCTCCTACAGAGTTAGTTGCTTGTCTGGGGAAGGATCTGCTGACTGCGAAATCTGTTCGGACGCACCGACCACCGGCATCGCGATGCCGTCGAGATCGCCGACCACCTCGTCGCCGTGCTCGGCCGATACCAGGTAGGTGGGCAGGTCGCCCGCGTCTGCGGCACCGCGCGCGCCCATGCCCGCGGCACCGGCACCCATCGGCATCATCCCGCCCGACGTCGCGGCCGGACGCATCACCGTGTCGGATTCTGTTGCGGTGGAGCTGTTTCCGAGTCCCGAGGTCGATCCAGCACCGGCAGGTCTGGTTCCGGTCCACTGGCTCAACGGTGCCGACGCCGCGACTGCTCCGCCGATGGCACCGACACCGCCGACGCCACCGCCCGCACCGACACCACCGCCCGCGCCCGCCGAGGCTTCGATGTCACCGTCGACCACCGGCGTTGCCGTCAGCGCAGTAGTCGGGGCGAGCTTGTCGGCGATATCGGTCGCACTCTGCGCACCGGTCTGCACCAGGCTCATCAACGGCTGCAGTAGCGCCATGACCTGCTGCATGGAGTCCACGCCGGTCGGCGCGTCGGTGACCTCGACTTTGCGTCCCGCCGTGGTCATCTCCGCCGAGTTCACCGCGAGACCGGCCCTGGTCTTGGCCACCACGGCCAAAGCCTCGGCGATCGACTCGGCGGTGGCACTTGCCAAAAACACCTGCCCGCCCGGCACGGCGAGGAACGGCGCCGACGCGGTCACCATCGCCACATACCGCGCGATGACCCCGCTCAGTTCCAGCGAGCCGATGCCGACCGTGGTCGCGCCGTGGCCGAGAGCGACCTTCTCCTGCGTGCTCTGGGTGGCCAGCTCGGCGCCGTTCACCGAGGCCTGCCCCGCCTTGGTCGCGGCACCGGTGGCGCCCTGCCCCTGCCACAGCGACATCGCCGTCTGTAACACAGTGCTGCCCAACGACATCGCCGACTCCAGCGCGGTCGAAATGCCGGAGAGGACCTCGGTGGGGTCGATCCCGTTGGCCGCGACACCGAGATTGCCGGTGCCGAAGCTGCTCGCCAGATCGGTGAGCGGTTTGGTCAGCGCGGTGAGATCGAGCACCGGCATCGCAGGCAGCTCCGGCAGCGGCGGCAACGCCGGAAGTTGCGGCAGCCCCGGCAATCCCATGTCGGCCAGGATCGACTCGACCGGCCGATCCATCATCGGCGCCAGCGCACTGCCGCGCAGCAGTTCCGAGATGGCCGGGTCGAGCGGCGGGTTCACCGGAGCCCGCTCACCACGGATCCCACTGCGGTCGAGGAGGCCACCTCGGTCGCTTCCATAGCCGCGGCGGCCTGATGCGCGGTCACCGCGGTCGCCGCGTGCACACCGGCCAGCTCGAGCACCGATGACACGTGATTGGCCTGCGCCCCGGCGAAGGACACCAGGAACTCCTGTCCGATCAGGCCGAACACCGGTACTGCCGCTGCGACGGTGGCGGTCTGATCGAAGCCACCCGCGGTGGCGACGCCGGTCGCCATGGCGGCGGCCGCCTCGCCGTAGCCGCGGATCACATCAGGTGTCGCTACGAGATCGCTCATCGAAATCCCCGATCCTGCAATGGAATTAGAAGTCCCTTGTTCCTACCATCGACCCGGTTCGAACGGTAGGCGTACTAACGAAACTGTGCCCGGTGATCGTTAACATCAGATGACTACCCGGCGACTTCCGCATTGAAAGCGGTCACCAGTTCGGCGCGCTGGGCGAACACCTCGCGCACCGCGGCCGCCGCCGTGCCGGTCAGCGTCTGCTCGAACTCCGAGGGTGTCATTCGCGAAATGTCCTCGGTGAAGCGAAGATCCAGCAATCCGCCGTTACCGTCGACAACGACGGTGACCTCGCCGTCCTGCGAGGTGTGTTCGGCACGCAACCCGGTCAGCCCATCGGTCAGATCGCGCAGCCGGTAGAGCCTGCGCTGCACGCTCGCCTGGAGCTCGTCCATCGTCTCGTACACAGTGTGATCCGCCTCCGCTAGACCGGCCGCAGCCAGCTGTCCTGCTCGGTCTCGTAGTCCTGCTCTTGCGCGATCTCCTGCGCGGCAACTTCTTCGGCACTCGGCAGTCCCGTCATCGCCAGCCATTCCGGCGCCAGCCCGGCCGCCGCCAACTGCTCGCGCCGAGCCAGGCCCGCCCGGTTCGCCGCGGTACGACACAGCCGCAGAACTTCCTCGGCGAGTCCGGTGGGGTCACGGCGTAATTCGGCCGCTTCGATCGAAATGCCCACCGGCAGACCCTGTTCGGTGGTACGCACCTCGATCGAGCCGTCGCGTGAGGTCGCGGTCCATTCGGCCGGTGGGTCGGAATCCATTGTTGCCCTTTCAGACACGTTCGTCCTTGATCGCGCGCACCACTTCCGCGATCCTGGCGTTGATCATCCGGGTCAGCTGTTTGCGATCCGCGGCGGTGGCGGTGGGCGGATGCCGATCGTCGATCACGTAGCGGCCGTCGTCTTCGAGATCACGCCAGCCCAGCAGGAACCGGCTGATTCCGCGCGGGCCGAAAATCGAACTGCCCTGGATGATCTCTATCGTGCCCGCGCACAACCCCGGCGCGGCGTAGAAGGCCGCGGCCCGCTCGGTGACAGAGTCCTCGAAGGTGTCGTGCACTGACGACCTGCCGAACTCGTAGTCGATCTCGGTCTTTTCGGCACCGGTGTCGACGACGAAATCGGGACGACGCCCGGGGGAAACATCGGGCAGCGCCCGCGCGACCATCCCGGCCAGATCGAGCGCACCGCATTCGGTGACCTCGAACGACGAGCTGGTGGAGTACTTGTGCCCCGGCTGCGCCGTCACCAGGTAGCCGGTGTCGCCGCGCCGGGTGGCGAGTATCCGGATCAACCCGTCCGCACGCCACCGGTCGCGCTCGTCGAAACCGCGGACCTCGATCCTGATATCGGGTTCATTGATCGCCGCGAAGACCGTGTCGACATCGAACCCGTGACTCATCCGCACGTGCTCCACCGCCTGCCGACAGGCCCGTTCGTAGTCGGCCTGGAGCTCGATGTCGGTGGTGAACAGAAACGGCGCGGGCACATGCTCCTCGCCGGTCTCCGCCCACATCGCCGCGAATTCGAGCGCGCTGAACTTCCAGCGGCGATTCACCTTTCGATCACCGGCTTGGCCACCACCGGCGCCCCGCCGATCGCCTCGTCGAGGTGTTCGGCCGAGTCGAGGTAGTCGGCGCGCTTGTGTTCCTTGTTGCCACCGCCCTGACCGCCCGCACCAGCACCGGCAGGCCCCATGCCACCCGGCATGCCTGCCATGCCCGCGCCCATGCCCGCCCGGCCGAGGCCCGCGGCGGCACCCGGCAGACCCGCGGACGCGCGCGGAAACAGCTTCGACGCTGCGGCCGTCGCCGCGTCCTTCGGCAGACCGGCACCGCCGAGGCCACCGCCACCGAGGCCACCGCCACCCGCACCGCCGCCTGCACCACCAGCCTTGGTGTTCTTGGCCAGGTCTTCCTTGGCCTTGTCGATCGCCGCCTTGTTGGCCGCGGCCGCTTGCTCGGCGGCCGTGGTCGCCGCGGTCGGCTGCGAACTGGCCAGGCCCATCTGCTTGGCTGCTTCCGACAGCGCCGAGGTGCCGGAGCCACCGCCGGAACCTGCGCCCGACCCGGCACCGGAGCCGTTCTGTCCCGAGCCGGATTGCGTGCCGTCCGGTCGATTGATCCCGGTGATCCCCCCTGGTCCGGTGGTGCCGCCGGGCTTGTCGGTCGAGCTGGTTCCGACCGGCCGCGAGGCGTGACCCGAACCCGAACCGCCCGAGCCACCGCCGAAGCCGCCGCCGTACCCGCCACCGCCGGCACCCGAACCTGAACCGCTGCCGCTACCGGAACGACTGTCGCCGGAATCGGATCCGCCCGTGCCCGAGTCGCCGGTCAGGCCGCCGGTCACCGGGCTCGACGCGTCCGGCAGCAGCGGAATCGAGTTGCTGGCAGTCGTGATCGAGGGCGCGTACAGGCGACTGAACCCTTCTCGGGCGAGGCCGGTCGCCTTCTCGATGTCCTTGTAGTACTGATGTTCCTGCGCCGGATGCCCGGAAGCAGGTGCCTTCGGCTTCGGCTTCGCGGGAAGGTAGGTCTGCACCTGGCCCAGCCAGTTCGACGCGTAACCGATGGTCGTGCTCAGCGTGTTCATCTTGTTGGACAGGTTGACCACATCGGCGGTGTAACCGCTGATCGAGTTGCGCGCCTTGGCCGCCGCGGGCGTACTCCACAAGCCCTTCGTGATCGCACTGTCGACCGCCTCACGCAAACCGGTGGCGTTGTCGCGCATCTGCTGGTGCATCCACCCCCAAGCCTTCGCGATCTGATCGACCTTCGTTTTGGTGTTGGCGATGGCGATGTACATATTGTGGAAGTCGTCGTAGTCCTTGCTGGCGGCCGCTTCGACGTTGACCGGTGAGGGATTTCGCTCATCCTTCGCGACCCGCATGGCGTCGCCGCCGTCGCCGGGCGCGATCGGCGCGGGGATGTTCATCTTCCCCGCCTCGTAGGTCGTCAGCAGTGGGTTCGCGCCCGTCATCGACGAATTGCTCGGCGAGAGCAGGTAATCCACATGCCTGGTGAACTGCGTGACCTTCGGAACCTCGGGGGGTTTGCCGCCCTTCTCCGCGATCGCTGCCCTGATCCCGGTGAAAGTGGTTCCCGATTCATTGTCGGTGTCCTCGTACAGCTTGCCCGCCGTCACGAAGGTCTGGCCGATGGCATCGAGGATCTTCTTGTGATCGGCCAGCTTCTTGCGCAGGTCAACGCCCGTACCAAGCACCTTCGACTGCATCTGCAGGCTCGACAGCAGTCCGCCGAACATCTGGGCGTCCTCGACACTGGTGTCGACCTGATAGGCGTTGTTCTCGACGATCTCGATCATGGTGATCATCTTCGCGACGGCCACGGCGAGGGTGTTCGCCATCGCGCGATCGTCGATCTGGAGTGTCGATCCCTCCGAAGCCATTCCGCGCATCTGCTGGAACGGCGCGTCCGCGTCAGCCATCAGTCAACTCCTGCCCGATCACCACAAACCTGCTGTCGATCTTCCCACGAGCAGGCTTAACAGCAGATAACGTTAGCGTGAATCATCTTCTGCCACAGAATGTCCGGAACCTTCGGCCACCGCGCGGTTGTGTTCTTCGATCAGCCTGGTGAGCAATGCCCGAGACTGCTCGGCGTTCGAACCGTCGAGCTGACCGGCGAACGCGGCGCGGGCCGCGTCGATCAGCTGCTGGGACACGACCGGGAACGCGTGCACGATATTCACCAGGGCGTCTTCGGTTCTGGTGTCGAGGCCGGTTTCGGTGCGTACCCCGCCACCCGCCACCGCCGAGGCCAATTCGACCTCGAAGTTCACACGCAGTTCGTCTTCGGTCGGCCGATTCTCGCGTGCCATGTTCTCAAGCCTCCACTGCTTCTCAGGCGTCCGCTGCTTCTCAGGCGTCCACTGCACCGTGACGCTGCTGGAAGCGCCGTTCGAATTCCGGAATGTAGACCGACGGGGCGACCGAGGAGGTCGACGACTCCAGCACACCGTCATCGGCGAGATAGAAGATGGCGCGCCCGATCGCCATCTCCCCCGGCTCGACCGGTACGAACACCATCCAGCCCACCCCGATCCGATCGGCGCGCAGTTCGTCGAGGGGATAACCGGTGGTGTCGGCGCCGCCTGCCTCGATATGGCGGCGCACGGTCGCGATCGCCTCCTCGCGCGGCAGCGGGTCGGGCAGGGTGAGCGCGACGCCAGCCATGGTGAGCTGCAGGAACGCACCGTCGATGTCGAACGATTCGGCGTCGCCGTACACGTCGAGCAGGGTATCCCTGGTCACGATGCCGATCTCGGCGGCCGTGACCAGCGTCGCGATCCCGGCCCGCGCACGGGCACTGGTGTCGGGACCGAGTAGCCCGGCCACCACATCGACAACGGTGTCGCCGTTCCACACCGCGGGCACCGCCTCGGCCAGCGCCTCGGAACTGGGTGAGGCGCCGCGATACCAGCTACCGCCCTCCCACCAGTAGCAGAAGGTGAGCAGGCCGGTGCCCGCTCGCGGGTTGAGCACCTGATCGGCGACCCAGGCGGGCGCACCCGAGTAGTAGGCGGGCATCGGGGCGTCACCGTTGTAGACCGCGTCGAGCTCGGGTGCGTTCCAGACGCCGCCCGAGAGCACGGCCCGGCCACCGGGGAGTCGATACAGCGTCGAACCGCTGTGCCTGCTGCCTTCGAAGAAGCCGAGCGAAGGCAGCACCCGCGGACCCCACGGCGAACCGACCGCGACAAAGGCCGAAGCGATCACCGCCCAGCGTGCCCACAGGGCAGGCAGCGCGGGAAAGTCATTGCGTGACAGCGTTCCTCGTTCGCCGGCGGCGATGTCCTCGCGGGCCTGACGAGCGGCGAGATCAGCCGGGCGGCGCTGGCCGTCGCCACCGCGCAACCGGGCCGCCAGCCAGATCGGGACCTGCGAACGCGGAAAGAGCTCGAGATCAGCGCGATACACCTCGTCGTCGAGGGTGTGCTCCGGCGGGAAGGGTTCGTCACCGTAGTCGTAGTCGACTTCCATTTCGCCACGACTGGTGAGCCGCAACAGCATTCGCCACCACGGTCCGTCACTGAGCTGCGCCGAGAGTTCGCGGAGCCCGCGCACGTGCTCGCGCACCTCATCGGTGGGCGGAATCTGGCGGGAGCGGCCGGAGTCGTCGCTGAACACGACGAAGTCGAGCTGGGTGCGGGCCGCGAGCACGAAGGTGGCGTCGAGGCGCTGCCAGCCTGCCGGACCGAGCGTCGCGAGGCCGATGGCGACGAGCCTGATCAGTTCCTCCGCGCGGGCGACCGGGTCCGCCGATTCGTCACCGGGTGTGGTCACAGCTCTCCCTCAACACATAGAACACGGCCGCCGTCCATGGTGGCACACGCCGGTGACCGGTGCGGGTCGGCGATCATCGGGTGAAGATTCCGGCGCGACGGTCCGGGTCGGCCCAGACTTCGTGGATCAGTTTGCCGAGATCGAGGTCGGCGGGGACGGTGCGGTATTCGACCACGCAGACCGTCGCCGCGCCGGACCGCACGGTGAACCTGGTGTGCTGATCTCCTGCTGTCCCCCAGGTGATTTCGATCCGGTCGTCGAGGTCGATCGGATCGTCGCCGATCTGCAGGCCTAGCCGGGAACCGCTGCGGTAGAACACCACCATGGTGTCGCCGAGCTGGGCGTAGACCCCGCCGGGCACCGCACCGGCACCACTGCCCGCCCGCAGCGATCCGGCTGCCGGATCGAATTCGGCCGTCGGGCCGAAGCCCGTGTACGCGCGCACCTGGACCGGGCCGGCGCTCTCGGTCGCGCCGCCGATCAGGTCGCGGCGACGGGTCGGCTCCTTCCCATGGCCGGGATCGCTCGCGATCGGCGGTGCGGGATCGGCCTGCGAGTGCTGGTTCTGCTGCGGAATCGGCGAGGGTGCTGCCGGGGCGTCGGTTCGGGGCAGTCCGGGTTCGGCGCTCGCGGGGCGAACGTTCATCCCGGCGCCCGAGTCCGTGCCCGCGTGCCGATGCTCGACACCACGATCTGCCCCGCCAGGCAGGTTCGCCGCACCGGTCCCCCGGTCGTGACCGGGCTGCGGTGCTGCGTCGGCCGTCTGTGACGTCCAGCTGCCATGCGAAGGCCCGGTATGTGGCCCGCCGTGTTGCGTTGGGGCTTGGGCGTTGTCCGGTCCCGGGTACCAACCGTGTTGCGCATCGGGCTGCCCGACGAAACCTTGCTGGGGCCAACCGGACTGGTTCATCGGTCCGGGTGGTGACTGCCAGCCCGCCGAGGGCGACGAGCCATTGGGCGGCTGCCAGTTGGGCGGCGGACCACCCGGCGCCGACCAACCCGAGTGCGGGTTCGCCGGCCCACCCTGCGGTTGCGCCGGACCGGACAGAGAACCGTCGACCGACTGCTGCCACCCGGGTGACTGTTGCCACGCCTGTTGGGGCTGCTGTTGCCACGCCTGCTGGGGCTGCTGCTGCCATCCCGGTTGCGGTTGCGGATCGGGTGCCTGTGGCTGCCAACCGGACTGCGGGACCGGCTCACTCGACTGCGGCGGCTGCCACGACTGCGGCGGCTGCGGCTCGGATGCGTGCTGCGGCCACCCGGACTGCGGGACCGGCGCACTCGACTGCGGTGGCTGCCACGACTGCGAATCGGGTACTTGTGGCTGCCAACCGGACTGCGGGACCGGCGCACTCGACTGCGGCGGCTGCCACGACTGCGGCGGCTGCGGCTCGGATGCGTGCTGCGGCCACCCGGACTGCGGGACCGGCGAATTCGGCTGCGGCTGCGGCTGACTCGGCCGCGACGCGGGCTCGGGCTGCGGCCATCCGGACTGCGGCGGTCCTGGCTGATGCGGCTGATGCGGGTGCTGCCAATTCGATGCAGTGTCGGGCATAAATCCTTGCGGCTGAGCCCATCCCGATGGCGCATAGCCGCCGGGCTGCGAAGAGCCTTGTGGCTGTGCCCAATTCGAGCTCGGGTGCATGTTGGTTGCGTCCGGACCGGATTGCCGAGCGCCGCCGCTCTGCGTGGGAGGTTGCGGCGCAACGTTGTCCGGCTGGTGCCAACCCGCGGGTGACTGCGGAGCGCCACCCTGCGTATGCGGCCAGTTGGGCTGCTGTTGAACATGGCCGTACGGCTCCTGCGGGCTGACGGCGTCGTAGCCCGGCCGACCACCGTTCGGGTGCGCGGTCCCTCCGGGGTGTTGCGCGGCGCCGTCCGGATGCGGCCATTCGGGTGGGTATGACTGTGGGGCAGCCCATCCCGGGGCGGGGACCGGTCCTGGTGGGGCCGACGGTGGGGCGCCTTGATAGCCCGGCGCAATGTGCCCTGATCCGGTCGGGCCACCGCCCTGCCAAGTCGACGAATCCGGGAAGCCGGGCTGCTGCCCCGGAACTCCCTGCCACTGCCCGTACCCCTGCGGCGCGGCCTGCCACTGCCCACCACCGAGCGGCACGGGGTTTGCGCCGTTCCATTCCGGCCGTGCCAACCACGGCGGTAGCTGCGGAAGCTCACCGCCGCCCGGCTGATTCGGATCAGCCACCGGAGGAACCTGCCACTGCCCCGGCATACCGGGCTGCTGCGGGACCTGATCAGAGTCAGGGATCCCGGGCCAACCAGACATCGGACTCGGCACACCGGGCACACCGGGGCCGAGTGAACCTGGTAGTCCCGGAACCTCACCCAGACCCGGCAGACCGGGCACTCCCGGAATCTGACCACCTGGGGTCGGCGTCGGCGGCAGCGAAGGCGGGGGCGGCAGCGTCGGTGAAGGCGTCGGCGTCGGCGTCGGCGTGGGTGTCGGCAAAGGCGGCACCGTCGGCGTCGGCAAAGGCGGCACCGTCGGCATCGGCAAAGGCGGCGGTGTGGGTGTCGGCGAAGGCGGCAGCGGCGGCGTCGGCAAAGGCGGCACCGTCGGCGTCGGCAAAGGCGGCGGTGTGGGTGTCGGCGAAGGCGGCAGCGGCGGCGTGGGCGTCGGCGTGGGCGTCGGTGTCGGCGAAGGCGGCGGTGTCGGTGTCGGTGAAGGCGGTGATGGTGTGGGGACAGTGGGTGTGGGTGTGGTGGGCCTCTGCTGGCCAGGTGTGGTCGGCTTTTCGGGGTCGCTGGGCGGGTCGGATGCGTCGTCGCCGAGCGGCCACGGGGGTGCTTCGTGCGCGCGGATGCGAATCGGGTCGGGGATGTCGAAGTCGTACCTGGCGTAGTAGCGCGGAATTCTGGACCGAAGACTGGAACCCCGCACGGCCGCGGGCCCGGCCGACGGTTCGGAGTCGCCCTCGTCGTCGCCCCGACGGCCGGAACCGCCGTCCCCTGAATCGTCAGAGCGACTCGCCCCACCGTCACCCTCGTCGTCCCCGTCCCCACGACGACCCGAGCCGTCCGCACCGGAATCGTCGTCGCCATCACCCGAACGACCCGCGCTACCTTCACCCGCACCGGAATCGTCGTCGCCGTCATCCGAACGACCCGCACTACCTTCACGCACACCGGAATCGCCACCGTCCGAACGGTTCTGCACCTCGCTACCGTCGACATCGTCCCCGGCACTTCGAACAGCACCACCCGCACCCGAACCGCTGTCACCGTCATCCGAACGACCCGCGTTACCTTCACGCGCATCGGAATCGCCACCGTCCGAATGGTTCTGGACCGCGCTATCGTCGCCATCGTCCCCGGCACTTCGGACGGCATCACCCGCATCGGAACCGTCGTCAGCGGAGTTTCGACGACCGGTTGCACCGTCACCTTCGGCATCGGCACTCTCACGGACCGGGGAAGGCGCAACCGACGGGTTCTCTTGTACCGCGCCGATATTCGTATTGCGTAGGGCGGTGCGGAGTTCGTTGTGGATGTGGGTGAGGTCGGCGTCGGCGGTGAGGTAGCGGGTGGCGGCTTCGGACAGGGCGGTGACCTTGCGCTGCCATTCGAGTTGTTCGTCGACGCGCATGGTGCGGGTGCGCAATGCCTCGATCGTGTCGTCGAGGATGCGGCGGGCGGATTCCGGGTCGTCGGCGTCGGCGCCGAGGGCTTCTTCGTCGACCGGGAGGCCGATCATCGCGGCAGTCCTCGCATCGCGCGCGTCCTCGCGCACCATGAATTGTTCGGCCCACTCCTCGGACAGCCGCTGCGCCCGCGCATCGGTCGTCCACGCCGCACCGGACTCAGCGCTGGTGGCCGCACCCGTCTCGGCCCGGCCGGAGGTTCCCGGCTCACCGGACGCGCCGTTCGATCCGGATCCGCCCTCCGCCGCCGAAGCGGCGTCGGAACCCGACTCGCCGACCCCCGTCCGTGATGCCGTGTCGGCACCCGCAGCACCATCCCCCAGCGGCGATGCTGCGTCGGCATCCGAATCGCGATCTTCCGCAAGCGAAGTGACAGAACCCGAATCATCGCCCGACGTCGGCACATTCGAACCCGAATCATCGCCCGCCGGGGCCGCGTCCGGACCAGAAGCATCGCCACCATCAGGCGCAACAGCACCCGACCCGGAATCGCCGTCGGTGTCCGGTGACGGCGGCAACGCGGCGGGCTGGTCCGGGCGCGGTGGCAGGAACGGCACGCGGGGCAGCGGCGACGGCGCGTAGCGGACCCCGGCCCGCCACTCGGTGAGGGGCGGGCGGACGGCGTCCCAGTTGTAGCCGCGGCCGATCGCGGCGACATTGGCGGCGTTCCAGCCCAGCTCGCGACGACCGGCGTCGAGGAACTCGGCTTCGGCGAGTGCGTCTTGCAGCAGCACCGAGTCGGCGGGCAGCGGTTTACCCGCGATCAGCCGGTTCCATGCCTCGGCGACGTCGGCGAGGCGGTCCATCGGCCGCCAGACCGGTTTACCCGAGGGGTCGGTCCAGTCGCTCACCAGGTGCGGAGTCACCATGAGGTGGTTCTTGATCGCGAGCACCTGCTCGGCGGTCAGCACCGGAACATCGACCGCCATCCGCTCGGCGAGCAGGCGGGCCAGCGTGTCACGCATGCTCTCCCCCGGCAGCGCACCGTCGAGAGTTCTTGGCTCGAGCAGAAATTCGCGCAGGTCCACGATGGTGTCGCGGATGGCCTCGGCGTCATCGGAGTCGAAATGCTCGGCCAGCTTCTTCGCGGCGAGATCGATTTCGCGGTCGATGATGCGCAACTGCCGGTCGACATCGCCGTTCGGATCGATACCGTGGTGCCCGAGCACCAGCAGCTCGTCCACTTCGTCGATCACCTTGCGCGCCGCGGCCAGCAGGGCGGCCTCGCGCGCCGTGGCGACGTTCGCGGTGATCGACGCGATATCGGTGTCGTCGGCGAGGAATTTCAGGTATTGCGCGTCGGCCCAGTCCTGGACCCGTTGCCAGGCGGCGATATCGGCGTCGAGCGCGGCCCGCAACGGCGCGGGCAGCACCACATCGTTGGTGGTGGGCAGGTGATCGTGCAGGTCCCAGCGGCGGAACATCGGCTGCACGTCGGGACGTGGCGCCGTCCACTTGAAATTGCGGAACACGGTGCCGAAGGGCGGGTAGTCCATCAGCCACGGCCGCGCCTTGACCCACTTGCCGATCTCGGGATGACGCTGAATCCACGCACGCACCCGGGGATGCTTCGGCACCTCGGCCGCCATCAGGATCAGGCGGGTGATGTTGTAGAGGTCGTCGCCCCAGTGCTGGCTGAACGGTGTCGTCCCGTCCGGACGTTCGGAGATGTCGTAGGGCGAGGGCGCCTGCGGCGGGTTCAGCGGCAGCAGACTGTCGGGGTATTGCCCGGCCGGAACCTCCTCGATCAGCAGGGCGGCGTCGTTGAACAGGTCGCCCATCGCCCAGCCACTGACACCGTCGGGGAACGTCTTGCGCTTGAACTTGTCCGGGACGCGCTGGTTGTCGTGTTCACCACGCCACTCGGCGCGGGTGATGTCGACCGGATGCGATACACCGGCACTGTCGGTCCACGAGATCAACCGCAGGGTGCCGAAACCCGGAGTAGCCAGCCGCTGGACATGTGGCGTGGTCGAATCATCAAGGCGCCAACCACCTTCGCGGTTGGCAAGCACCTGCACGAATTCGGGATCGACATCGAGCACACCGAAAAGATGTGCGACAGCGGCTGATTCGTTGAGCGCCTGCCGCCATGCCGCCTCGTGGTCGGCGAACGGGGCGTCCGGGTCGGCCGGACGTGGGCCATAGACGAGGATGCGCGGCGAATCCCCTTCCACCACACCGACCCACGGCGTCACCATCCGGCCGCCTTCGGCCCCGATCACCTCGCGCAGCACGCCGGCCAGTTGCGCCATCTCGTCCTGCATGCGGCCGATGCGCCGATGCGCGTCGGCGACATCGCGTGCCGCGTCGGCGAGTGCGTCGATCTGGTGCAGTCGGGCAGGCACCTCGTCGACGCGCAGCGCACCCGAACGCAAGTCGTCCACCAGCTGCTGGCGCAGCTTCGCCACGGTGTCGGCGAGGTCGGTGGTGAGTGCGGTCTCGTCGGGCGCACCGGTGCTGTCGAGGATGCCGAGCCGGTGCGCCAGATCGTCGCGCATCGCCCGCCGTGGCTTGATCCGCTGCAGTTCGTCCGCACGCCGCTGCGCCAGGCGGGCAAGCTCTTCGGTGCGCTGGCCATCGGTGGGTGGCCGGTGCCAGACCACGCCCTGGCGTTCGAGGTCGGTGAGCTCGCGGTGCACGTCGAGCAGCCGGGCATCGAGCTGGTCGAGCCGGTTGCCAGCTTCGATCAGTTTGGTGAGTACGGCGGCCCGATGCCGCTGCTCGGACTCGGAAACAGGAACCCGAACCTGTTGTGGCGCTTGGTCGATACCACCGGCGATGGTCATCTGCTCGGTATCGGCGGCGGCGATCATCGCCGTAACAGCGGCCTCGCGCGCCGTCGGATCCAGCGCCGCCCAGTCGATGCTACGGTCGAAGCCGAGATCGGCGGCACGGCGATTGGCCTTGGCACGCACGAACTCTCGCTCACGCAGGAGCTCCTGTTCTTCGCGCAGCAACCGATCGTAGGCCTCGGGCAGCCCGAGTTCGGCGGCCAGCTCCCCGACCTGCGCCTCGACCAGCAGATATTCGGCGCCGATGACGCGCAACCGGTTGACCGCGTCCTGATCGAGATCGGATCGACCCACGAGCCGCTTGATCGTCTCGACCAGATTCGCCGGACGCAACGAGGAGCGGTCGGTGACACCGAGTTCGGCACCGAGATCCCTGATCCGGGAGGATAATTCGTCACGGCGGGCCAGCGCAGCAGCATGGCGGCGCACTGTCTCGTCGTCGCTGCGATCACGGCCGGAGTCGGAGTCGCCCTCGTCGGGTGCGGGTCCCGGATCGGCCGGTCCCGGAGGTTGGCCGTCACCGGGTGGACGCTGCGCACCACCACCGGTCGCTGCGGCGGGCCCCTCCTCTCGGTCGGCGCTGCGCAAGGTGAGATCCCTTGACAGTTCCCGTGTTTCGGACCGAACGCGGCCATCGGCATCAACGGTGTGGCGTATTTCGCGCAGCTGGGTGCTCGGATCGCGAAGGGCGGCCACCACCTCCGGTGTCCCCGACCGCACCGCTGCCGCTAGTAATTCCGGCGCGTCAGTGTCAGTCCTGGTCGCCACCAACAGGATCGGTGGCGCATCCGCGACAACCGCCACTCGCGGCGCCACCAGCTGGCGCCCCGCACCGTTGAGCGCATCGTATTCGGCGTCGGCGAGCAGGCGAGCGGTCAGTGTGTCGACCCGCTGCTCGGCTCGCTGGAATCCCTCGTCGTCCGCTGCGGCGGCCGCGTCGACCAGCGTGCGACGGGCAGCGACCAGCTCAGCGGCGATCCGGTCTCGAATCGCTTCACGCACAGCAGAATCGGACGATGTGTCGGCCACGAGGGTCGGCGGCTCGGCCCCAACGGTCCGGGCGGCCGAACGTCCCAGCTCGGTGACCTCGGCAGCGGCCTCGACCAATTGGTTGGCCAGGGCGGCCAGTCGGCGGACGATCCGGCCGTCGGTGGGCGTGTTCAGCAGCAACCCCACCTCGGCCACCGCGGCAAGAGCCTGGTCAGGGGTCAGCCGGGCGGGATCGATCCAGCGGCGCATGGTGGCGGCGAGCCGGATCATCTCCTCGGCCAGCGCGTCGCGCCTGCTCACCGCCTCGGCGTAGGAGTCGGCCGGGGGCAGCGGCGCGGGTGTGCCGGTCGCGTCCAGTCCCACTGCCGCGCGGACGCGCTCGACCAGCAGCGCGTGCAGGACCTTCGCGGGCTCGGACGCCGCCGCACCGTTGAGCTCCACGTCGGCGAAGGCGTCGGCGATCGCCTCGTGCACGCGGAACTTGCGCGTCCCGTCCCGGCGGGTGCGCCCGAAACTGTAGTTGGTGAGTTGATTCAGCCATGCCCGGAATTCCGACTCCACGACGGGCGAATGGTGTTCGCTGTAGGCGCGAAGCAGTGCGTCGAGTGCTTGTTTCTCGGTGATGCGGCCGGTGGTGAGGTCGAGCGCGTGCCCGAACTCGTGGGTCAGCGTGACGCGCAATTGACTGGCCATGCGCGACCAGGCGTTGCCCCAGCTGCCGTCACTGTGCACGAGTGCCCGTACCAGCGCGGGGTTGAGAAGTATGTCGGAGCTGAAGGCGAGTCGGCCGGACCCGAACCACGGGGTCATCCTGGTCGCCCCGTTGACGGACTTGTGCAGCAACAGCAAGCCGATGGAGCGCAACAGGGTGCCGGGGTACTTCGACATCAATTCGTCGATGGTTCTGGCGTATTCGCGCATCGCGTGTACGTCGACACCGACAGTATCGAAATCGTTGACGACTAGTCCGTGGCGTTCGGCGAGCACCTCGACGATCTCACGCGGCCCACGGTGGGACCACTCACCGAGGTCGTACCGCGACGGCGGCCACGAAGCATCGCCAGGAAGCGGGGTGCGGCCGGTGAGCGCGTCGATGAACCGCTGCCGCCATGGTCGCCGCACCAGGTTGTCAGTGAGATCGGCGGGACGGCCGTACCCTTCCGGTTCTCTGCGCAGCTCCCGCACCCGCACACCGTCACCGTCGACGGTCACGTGCAGGTAGCGCCTCGTGCCCGACACCGGGTCGACCTCACCGACCGTGGGGTCGGCGAACCTGCCGACCCCGGTCAGGCCGTCGGCACCGGCCGGGACGACGCCGAACCCGTCCAGCACCGGGTCGCCGCCCAGCGCGCGCACGACATCGCGTACCGCGGCGTCTTCGGCCCTGATCCGCACGTGCGGATCGGCGGGGTCGGCCCCGGTTGCCACCAGCTGGGCGTACGCGCTGTCGAACGCCGCGAACTCCCTGCGATCACCGATGCCGTCGCGGGTGATCACGGCCGCGAGTTCGTCGGCGCTGCGGGCGACCGGGTCGATGCCCATGCGCCGCGCCTGCGCACCCAACGCGTCGAATACGACTGCCCGCGCCGACGATTCGGCGAGGGATGCCGCGGCCTCCGGCGAAGTCGGCGCATGCGCGGTGACATCGGAGCGCACCCACCGCTGCGGCTCCATCTCCGGTTGACCCTCGCGACGCCGGGTCTGCTCTGTAGCCCGGTCTTCGGCGTGCTGCAGGTGACGTGCCGCTGTCAGCAAGTCCTGTCGACGTGCGTCGTCGCGATCGAGCGCGCGATACGCGTCGTTCAGCTGGCGGCGCAGCGTCGCGAAATCACCGGAGGGTTCGACGATCCCCGCGTCGGCGGCCGCCTGAACAGCACGGGCGAGGAAGTAGTCACGAAGCCCACCGAGGACCGCGACTCGTTGGACTGCCGAATCGGAATACCCACCACTGCTGCGGGTTTCGCTCGATGCCCGATCGCTGTCGAGCCGCTGACGTTCACCGGGCAGGTCGTCGCGGATGCCAGTGGTTTCGCGCGGTGACCGATCGCTGTCGGGCTGCTCGCGTTCACCGCGCTGGTCGTCGCGGACGCCATCGACGGCGCCGGTGGGGTCACCGCTGCCGTCGGCGCGGTCGGCACTGCCCAGCGTCAGATCGCGCGGCAGGTCCCGTGTTTCGGAGTGCACGCGACCGGCCGGGTCGATGGTGAACCGCACTTCGCGCAACCGGGTACCCGGGTCACGGAGCGCGTCGAGCACCTCCGGCGTCCCCGATCGCACTGCCGCCGCGAGGAATCGGTCCGCGTCATCGGCGGTTCTGGTGGCCACCAGCAGAATCGGCGGGCTGTCGTCGGTGACCGTCACGTGCGGCGTGACGGGCGTACGCCCCGGACCGGTGAGCGCGTCCTGTTCCGCATCGGCGATCAGCCGGTCGGCGAGCGCGTCGATGCGCTGCTGCGCGCGGGTGGCGTCGACGAACTCGCCCGGTTGCGCGAATTCCTCGGCGGCGGCGAGCAGTGCGGCGTCGCGTGCTTCGATCGCCGCGAGGAGTTCGGCGGTGAGCCGGGCTCGCACCGCCGCGCGCACTGCGGGGTCCGACGAATGATCGGCGGCGGTGGGTGGTGGCGACAGCGCTGCCGACCGGCCGGTGGCCTCGACGGAACTCGCCAGGTCGGCGACCTCCTTCTCGGCACGGACCAGATGCTGTGCGAATTCGCTCAGTGCCGCGATCGTCCGGCTGTCTGCGGGCGAGCTGAGCAGGGTCCGCAGCTCGGCGACCGTCGCGAGCACCCGGTCAGGGCTCAGTCGTGCCGGATCGACCCAGGTACGCAGCGTGTTCGTGAGCGCGAGAATCTCCTCGGCCAGCCGGTCACGCCTGCTCACCGCGTCGGCGTACGACGCCGAAGGGGGCAGCGGTGCGACGTCACCGACCTCAGCTGCGCCTGCGGCTTCGTTGACATGCCGGACCAGCAGGGCGTGCAGCACCTTGGCGGGTTCGGTGGCCGCGTCGCCGTTGAGCTCGACATCGGTGAAGGCCTCGGCCAGCGCCTCGCCGACATCGAGCACGATCGGGTTGCTCGGGTCGAAGCTGTAGTCACTGAGCTGCTGCAACCAGTCGTAGAACTCCTCCTCGTCTACGGTTCCGTACCGCTCGCCGTAATGGCGCACCAGCTCGGCGAGCAGGACCTCCTCGGTCAGCCGCCCGGCAGTGTCCTCCAGCACATGCCCGAACTCGTGCGCAACTACGGCATAGACCAGCGAATGACCCTTTGCCGAAACAAGATTCGTCGACCCGCCGCTCTCCCTGAACGAGTTCACCGTGCTCGGGCTCAGCACCATTGTCGAGATCGGTCCGAACAGCCTGCGCCCGAGTGCTCCGCGCCGCCACACGGTCTGGCCGAGCACGCCCTCGGGGAGAGCGGCGTCGAGGTCGATCGACCGCAGTCGCGCCATGGGGTACTTGGTCATCAGATCGTCGATCGCCCTGGCGTATTCGCGCATCGCGTCGATATCGACGCCCTCGGTGTCGAAGCCGTGGACGGTCACCCCGTGGCGCTCGCTCAGCACCTGCGCGATCCGGCGAGGCCCACGGTTCGACCATTCACCGAGGTCACGTCGCGACGGCGGCCAGCTCGGTTCGGCGACCTCACGTCCGGTGAGCGCGTCGACCATGCGCTGCCAGGTCGAACGTTGCGCCGAGGGCGGTGCCTGGATACCACCGCGACCGATCGCGGCCGACGCGGTCTGCAGCGGGGCGACCCCGACCCCGTTTTCGTCGATCGTCACCTGCCAGTAGCGCAGGTCCACCCGATTCAACCCGGTCCTGACCTCGCCGGGCACCGCGAGATTCGGGTCGCTGAATCGGCCGATCGCCGTCACACCCCGACCGGTGTCGACCCAGCCGAGGCCGTCGATCAGTGCCACGCCGTCGAAGGCGGCACACACTTCGCGCACCGCCGCTTCCTCTGCCCGCAACCGCACATGCGGGTCGGCCGCGTCGGCGCCGGTGGCGAGCAGGTCGGCATACGCGCGGTCGAAGGCCGCGAATTCGGCGTACTCACCAGTGCCGCGGCGGCGGACCAGCTCGGCGAGTTCGTCGGCACTGCGCCCGGTTGGGTCGATGCCGAGTCGGCGTGCCTGGGCGCCGAGCCGGTCGAATGCCGAGGCCTGCCTGCCGAGTTTTCCCAGCTCGCGCCCGGCCTCCGGAGTGGTCGGGTGGTGGGCGAAGCCGTCGGTGCGCACCCAGCGCTGGTTGCCGTATGGCTCGGGGCCGGGATCGCTGTGGTCTCGGGTCCAAAGTCGTTGCGCCGCCTGGTCTGCCCGCACGGCGCGGCGGATTTGCGCGACGGCTTTGCGGGCCGCCAATTGCTGTGCCGCGTCGGCTGATTCGTCGGCGATCACATCGGCGAGCAGTGAGCGCAGTTCGGTGGCCGTGCGACCGGTGCCGTCCACCCCGGCTTCGGCGGCGAGACGGACGGCAAGATCGAGGAAGTGGGCCTGCAGGGCCTCAGCCGCCGTGATCCGCTGGCCGAGGGTCGGCGTGCGGTCGGCGGGTCGAGGCCGGTGCGGTTCGGGGCGGGGTGCGTCGTCGTCGACGCGGTCGGCGGACAGCAGGCTGCCGTCCGAGGGGAGGTCGAAGACACCGACCACCTCGGGTCTGCCGTCGGCGCCGAAACGCATCCGCACCTCTCGGACGCGTGCCGACGGATCATCTAGCGCTGCAATGACATCGGCGTCGGCAGCGCGAACCGCGGCGGTGATCACCTGGTTGGCGTCACCGGCGAACCAGCTGACGACGAGCAGGCCCGGCGGTGTGTCGGAGGTGCCGATCCGGCCCGTCAGCGGGTCGGCGCCGTGGTTGCGCAGGGCATCGTCTTCGGCCGCGCGAACCAGGTCGCGGGTGAGCGCGTTCACCCGGCGCTGATGATCGGCGAGGTCGTCGGGATTCGCGTCGGCGAGCGCATCATCGAGTGCCACACGCGCTTCGGCGATCTCGTCGACGAGACGGTCGATGACAGCACGTCGGACCGCCGGGTCGTCGTAGCGTGGCGGTGCGATGGGCGGCAGCGGGGGCACCGGCGGCGACGGTTGGGCCAGTCGCGCGACCAATGCCTCTGCCGCCGCGTATCTTTCGGCCAGGCCGTGCAGTTCGGCGAGAATCAGGCGTTGCGCCGGATCCCGCAGCCGACCGGTGAGCCGTTCGACGGCGTCGACGATCCGTCCCGGCGCGAGGTCGGCGGTGGCGATCCACTCCCGCAACTCGGCGGCCTTGCGGTGGACCAAGGCCGCGTAGCCGTCCCGCTGGGCGACGGCTTCGGCGAGATCGCGTGGTGTGTTCGGGTACGGAATGGCTCCGATCGGCAGGTGCCCACCCGGCTGCGCGCCAGCGGTGAGCAGCCCGTGCAGCACCCGCATCGGCTGCGGCGCGCTGTCACCCCTGAGTTCGGTCTCGGCGAACGAATCGGCAAGTGCCTGACGCAGATTCAGCGATCCGTCGGCCTGGAAGCTGTTCGGGCCCAGCCCTGCGAGCCACGCATGGAACTCCGCTTCCACCACCGGCGCGTGCAACCGGCCGTACACCGTGACCAGCGCCGACAGCACCCCGTCGGCCGTGAGGTGGCGCGCACCACCGGCGAGTACGTGCCCGAATTGGCGCACCGCGGTGTCGACGGCGGCCGACCGCTCCCCCGGACCATCGGCGGTGGTTCGCGCCGACATGGTGATCGTCGCGCCGCGTAGACCCAGTCGCGTCGCACCGTGCCTACCTCCCGGCAGCGCGGCGATTCTGATCCGCCGCAGATTCGCTGACGGGTGCCTGGTCAGCAGGCTGTCGATGGTCCGCGCGAATTCGCGCACCGCGTCCGGGTCGACCGGTCGCACCGCGATCCGCGCGACACGCACATTGTGCAGCGAACGCAGTCGGTCACGAATCTCGTTGCCGTTCAGTCGACTCCACTCGCCCAGATCGCGCCTGGCGCTCGGCCAGTCGAGCTGGCTGGGCCGGACGCGCCGGGTCGACGACAGCGCGAGGTCGGCGATGCGTCGGCCGAGGCCGCGGCGCAGTGGGGCGAGATCGTTCGAGCCGAGCCGCACTCCTGCCTCGTCGGCGGTCATCGCGCGTGGACTGCGCAGCTCGGTGACCCGCACGCCGTCGCTGTCCAGCGACACCACCAGGTACCGGATCTCCGCGCGGTCGGTGAGCGCGGTGTGCAGTTCCGGCGTGAGAACCAGCGACGGATCGGACCGCCCGATCAGCGCGGGCCGGGTCGCCGGAGCGTCCGGGTCGCGCGCGATCCAGCCGAGACCGTCGCCGACCTGGGTGGCACCCAACGCCGCGATGACATCACGCACCGCGGCCGCCTCGGCCCGCACACGCGGCGACAGCTCTTCGAGATCGCCTCCCAACGAACGGAATTCGTTGAGTACGCGGGTGAACTGATCACGCAGCGACGGATCGGCCGCGTGCTGGGCGGCGACATCAGCGGCGAGACGACCGGCGCTGCGCCTATCGGTATCGATGCCGAGTTGCCTTGCGATGGAAACCAACTCGTCGAAGCTGGTGACCTGGCGGCCGAGTTGTCGTAGCTGCTGGTGTATTTCGTCGGTGGTGCCCCGATGTGGCTGGGTGTCGGTGCGCATCCAGCGCGGGTCGGGCGATGCCTCGCCGACGATGCCGGGGCGGCGGGTGAGCGCCCGGTCGGCGGCATCGGCCAACACCATGGCATCGGCCAGCGCGGCCGCGCGTGCGGTGAGCTGGGCGTGCGCCCGGTACAGCGCCAGCTCGGCCAGATCCCGCGGACCGCGCGTCTGCGCTCGTTCGCCGAGCCGGTCGGTGATCGAGGTCAGCATGGCGTCGATCCGTGCGGACAGCACGTCCGGCAGGTCGGCGGGCGGCACCGTGTCGGTGTCGACACCGAGCGAGGCCGCGAGCTCGGCGATATCGGCGGTGAAGACCTCCGACAGCGCCCGCGCCGTGCGCTGTCGGGCAGTCGACCCGTCGGGGTCGGGTGAGAACGCACGGTCGGCGTGCATCGGTGGTTCCCCGGCGACCTGGGACTCACCCGCCGGTTCGGTCTGGCGGACCACGGCCTGGGGCTCGCCCGCCGGTTCGGTCCGGCTGGCCGCGACCTGGGCTTCGCCTGCAGGTTGGGTCCGGCTGGCCGCGACCAACAACGTGTGCAGCGCGGCAGCCGGCTGCGACGCCTTGTCGCGATTCAGCACGACATCGGCGAACGCTTCGGCCAATGCCTCGCGCAGATTGAGCACGCCGTCGCTGAAGCTGTACCCGCTCAGCGCGCTCAGCCACTGGGCGAACTCCTCGGCGTGCACCGTCGCATCGCGACCGAACGCGGCGATCAGCGCCTTGTAGGCGTCGGCCTCGGTGATTTCCGTCGACGCGGTGAAATCCAGGACGTGCCCGAACTCGTGCACCACCGTCGTGTAGGCGAACGAGTGCTCCGACGACTCGACCAGGTAGCCGGTGGGCGTGTCGGTCGACTGCGTCCCCGCACGAACGTGCGACTGCGACAACATGATCCGGCAGGCAAGACCCGCCGCCATCCTGGCGCTCTGCGCGGCGGTGGGCGCCGTGCCCGTCGTCCGCCCGCTGAGTCCGGTGGGCAGGTCGGCGACAGCGAGACCGAAGAGGTTCGCCCAGGGATGGGCGCGCATCATGTCGTCGATCGCGCGGGCGGAGTCGCGGACGTAATCCGGGTCGAGGCCGGTGAAGTCGATATCGCTGGTGTCGATACCCCACCGCTGCGCGAGCAGGCGCGTGATCTCGGCGGGGCCGAGGTTCGACCATTCGCCGAGATCCCGGGTCGACGGCGGCCACTGTGCGGTGGTCGGGGGCGGGCTGGTCGGCGGAATCTGTTGCGGGACACCGTCGGACCGGTCGGCGGTGCGGGTGCCATCGGCGGAAGGTGGCGTCAAGCCCACCACGTCGACCCGCCCGGACGGTCCGACCGTCACCATCGCGACGTCGATCCGGTAGCCGTTCTCGGCCAGGCGGCGCAAGGTGGCGCGGGAAACGTAGCGGTCGACATCGGGCGACGGAGTGAGCACGAGCGCGCGACCTTCGCCGGGAATCAGTCCGATATACGGGCCGAGACCGTCGCGGTTGGCACCCGCGCTGGTGAATACGTCGTCGATCGCGTGATTCGCCGCGCGCCGCAGGTGCGGGACCTCGGCCATACCCGCCGAGCGGTACGCACCGAGCATCTGGATCAGCTGCTGATACGCGGCCGTCCAGTTCGCCGCCCGGCCCAGCGCCTCGCGCCACCGTGTTTCGCCCTCGGGCCCGAGCGGGTTCATCGTCTGCCGCTGCTCGGCCTCGACGACGGTGCGGACCTCGGCGACCATGGCCTCGGGATCGTCGACGCGCGGACGTGGAAGCTTCGCCGTCTTGAAGAACCGCTTCACCGCGGCGGCGATCTCCTTGGCCAGCTTCTGACGTTCGGCGCGGGCCGCGCGCGCCTGCTCGAGTTCGGCCGCTATCGCCTGCCTTCCCTCGGCGCTCGGGTGGTGCCGGGTGGTGCCGACTTGCGGCCACGGGTCAGCGGTCGGGAGCGGCCCCGGACGCGGTGATTCACCTGTGGCAGTGGGTGATTCGCCTGTCGCCGTGGTGCCGTTGGTCGCGGACACGCTGTCGCCCGGCGAGCCGGGTACGGAGGTGCCGGGTGGGACGACCACTCCGGTGATCACGTGAGGCCCGGAGCCCGGAGTTGGCGGGGTGCTCGATGTCGGCTCGGTCACCGCAGGGGGCGGCTGTGTGCCGATGTCACTGCGCCCTTGTCGATCCGGGGCATTCGGCTGACCGGGGTTCGGCTGCTGCACCGGGTCCGACTGCTGAGCCGGGTCGAGCTGTTGAGCCGGGGCCGGTTGCTGGGCCGGGTCGGGCTGCCCGGCCGGGTCCGAACGCTGAGCCGGGTCCGACTGCTGGGCCGGGTCGGGCTGCCCGGCCGGGTCAGGCTGCGCGGCCGGGTCAGGCTGCGCGGCCGGGTCCTGGTACTGGGCCGCGTTCGACTGCTGGACCGGGTTCGATTGTCGGGTAGGGGCCGACGGTGTGGCCGGAGTCTGGACGGCCGGGGGGCGTAGGGCGGTGAGGGTGATTGCCAGTTGGGTGGGGTCGGTGGGGTCCGGGATGACGTCCACGCGCCAGACGTCGAGGTCGGTGGTGCCGTCGGGGAGGGCGGCGAGGTCGTCGGGTGAGACGATGCGGCCGACGGACGCGGTCGGCGACAGCAGGATCGCGCGGTGCTCGTCGGACACCATCCCGAGCCACGGGCTGAGCGCGTCCATACCGGCGGCAGCGAAGGCATCGGCGGCGGCCGCGGCGATCAGCTGGTCACGGGCGGTGGCGGCGGCCTCCGCTACCCGCGCCACCGCGGCATGGTCGGCGGTCAGCCGGTGCAGCGCTGCCGTCAGTTCAGCCGCGGTCCGCTCGGCCGCGGCTTTGTCGGCACGCTGCGCCACGTCCGCGGTGGGCAGTGCGGCCGCACGAGCATTCGCCGCGTCCACCTGCGCCCGCAGCGCCGCGAGTACCTGGTCGGGATCATCACCACGCAGCCCGAGCGCCACCGCCGACCGCATCATCCGATCGCGCACAGTGGTGAACTCGGCGTCGGCCCGCTGCCACTGCCCGTGCAATTCGCCCAGCTGCTGCCCAACCGCGGCCGTAGACGGCATCAGCATCCGCGGCGCCCCCACCGGCGTCCACGCCACAGCCGCCCGAGGAACGAGCGCCGCTGTCGCAGTGGGACGCCGGTGTCCCCCAACACTTTCCGTAGCCGGTTCGGAAGCCCCGTCCCCGACATTCACCGGGGTGCCAACGCTCGCCATCGCACCCGACCGCCCCACGAGGTTCGAGCCCTGACGAGGCAGCGCACCCGACCCCGCACCGCTCGATGAACCCGCGCCCGCGCTGGGCACCACCGGCGACGTCGGACCTTCACCGGACGGCAAGGAAACGGGTGGCGTGCGGCCTTCACCTGACGGTGGGGCACCAGGCGAAGAGGCGGGTTCGGCTGGGCCGCTACCGGTCTCGGGCGGATCGATGGTGCCGGGTCCGGGCGTCCCGGGTGACGTGCGGCTTTCACTCGACGGTGGGGCACCAGGCGGCACGCTGGGTTCAGCTGGGGCGCCGCCGGACTCGGGCGGATCAACGGCACCTGACCCGGGTGTACCGGGTGGCGTGCGGGGTTCGCCCGACGGTGGTGCACCAGGTGGGGCGGTGGGTTCGGCTGGGGCGCCGCCGGTTTCGGGGGGATCGATGGTTCCGGGTGTTGCAGGCGGCGTACCGGTTTCGCCCGGTGGGGCGCTGCCCGGTGGGGTTCGGGGTGGCGCGGGGGTGGCGCCGGGGGGTGGGGGGTCGATGATCTGCCAGGTTGCGTGGCCGTCTGGGCCGATGGTCATGCGCAGTTCGCGGACCAAGGCGCCGGGGCGGCGGAGGTGGGTCATCACCTCGGGGAGATCGGCGGCGATGGCGCGGGCGAGGACTTGGCCTGCTTGACCGTCGGACCAGCCGATCACCAGCATCATCGGCGGTTCGCCGTCGACGAGACCGATCCGGTCGGTCAGGATCGTGTCACCCGTCGAGAGCAGCGCGTGTTCCTCGCTGCGCTCCAACAGGTTTCGGGCCAGCTCGTCGGCCCGCTGCTGTGCGTCGGCGGCGGCGACCGCGTCCCCGGCGTCGAGCGCGGTATCGCGGGCGTCGACCGCCGCGGAGTACTCCGTCACCAGTCGGTCGATGACCGCCCGGCGCAGGGCGGCCCCGTCCGGTGGGGCCTGCGGTGCCGGGTTCGGTGTCGGCCCGGACAGCGCTTCGACCTCGGCGACCGCCCGCACATAGTGGTCAGCCAGCACCTCGAGCTCGCGGACCCGTTGCGCGTCGGCGGGTGAGCGCAGCACCGCGGCCAGATCGGCGACGGTGTCGAGCACCCGATCCGGCGACAGCGCGCCCGGATCGACCCACTGGTGCAACTCGGCGACCAGACGATGCACGGCGGCACCGACCCGGTCGCGCCGGGCAACCGCGTCGGCCAGGGTCTGCGCGCTCGCGAAGTAACCGGCGTCCTCGGCGCGCGCCAGCTCACCGAACCGCTGCGACCTGGCCGCCGCCGCCTCGGCACCACGCATCGCCTCCCCGGCCGCGCGCTCGGCCTCGGCCACCAGCATGTCGCGCACGGCCGATGCCGCTTCGGACGCGCGGCGGCCGTTGAGCTCGGCATCGAGGAAGGCCTCGGCAAGCGCGGCGACCGGGTCGATCCGCCCGCGCCCGTCGAACGCGGCCGCACCGAGTTGCTGCTGCCACAGGTCGAATGCCACCCAGTCGATCGGCGACTGTTTCCGCCCGAAGGCCTCGACCAGCGCGTTCATGATGTGATCGCGCGCGAATCGGCCCGACGCGCGGTCGAGCACCTGCGCGAACTCACGCACCACCGACGCGTAGACGGTGCTGGCATCGACGGCCACCCTGGCGCCGTCGGCGGAGTCGTAGCGCGAGAGCCCGTGCGGCTCGGCACCTGCGGTGAGCGCGTGATAGTTCAGTTCGAGGATCGAGGCCTGGTTGGCCCAGGCGCGTGGGAGCAGGCTGCGCAGCACATTCGTGCGCGCCCTGGCCACCGTGCCGTCGGACAGCGGTTCGACCGAGATCCGCCGCAGGTTCGCGTACGGGTGTCTGCTGAGCAGGTCGTCGATCGCCCTGGCCGCTTCGCGCACCGAGTCCGGGTCGAGCCCGGCGGCGTCGAACCGGCTCACCGTCACACCGTGGCGTTCGGCGAGCAGCGCCATGATCTGCTGCGCGTCCAGGTTCGACCATTCGCCGAGGTCGCGGGTCGACGGCGGCCACGACGCCGTATTCGACTGTGCCGGGACGTTGTTCGCGTGCTCAGGGTCGGTGTTCGAGCCCACAACTGCGGGGGACTGCGGGAGCCCGGTGATCGCATCGGCGACCCGTCGGATCAGGCTCTTCCGTTGTGCACCTTCGGGTTCGGTGCGCTCATCGGGTCGCGACCCACCCAGGTCGAAGGAACGCAGCTCGCGTACCCGGATGCCATCGGCGTCGACCACCACCTGCCGGTAGGTGACCTCCGCGCCCGCGGCCCGCAGCGCCCGCCGCAGCTCCGGATCGACGGCGTGGTCCGGATTCCCGTGCAGGCCGACCATGATCGCCTGCGGCGGTGCGCCGTTCACCGCGGGCACCCAGACCAGCCCGTCCACGATCCGGCTGCCACCGAGCGCGGCGATGACATCGCGCACCGCGGCGGTCTCGGCTCGCGAACGCGGCGACACATCGGTGGCATCGCCTCCGAGCGTGCGGAATTCGTCGACCAACTGCTGGAATTGATCGCGGTGCGCGTCGCTGTCGATCACATGCCGGGCCAGCCGCCCGAGCTCGTCGACGCTGCGGCCGATCGGGTCGATCCCGAGTTGCCTGACGAAACCGGCCAGCCGGTCGATCACCCCGACCCTGCGGACGTGGTTGTGCAGCGTGCCGTCCGCCCCGGTCGGCGTGTGGTGCTGCTCCGGCGTGCGCACCCAGTTGGTATCGGATTCCGGTGGGCGCGAACCGGATTCGATCTCGCCTGTGGCCGGTTGCCGTCCTCTGAGCCGCTCCGACAGTTCGATGATCCACCGCCGGCGGCGCTCCGGTGGCGACGCGGTCGGCTCGGGCCGGGTGGCGTCATCGCGCAGGCGTTGCTCGGCACGCACGGTCGCCTCGTGCAGCGCCGCCGTTCGGGACAGCTCGTCGGACAGACCGGCCATCCGATCCCGTTCGGCCCGAACAGTATCGGTGTCATCGGCGGCGAGTTGTGCGTCGAGCTGGGCGATTTCGGTGTCGAGACGATCGGTGACCGTGGCGACCAGGACGGCGGGTTCTATCGTGGCCGCGTTGAGCCCCAGCTCGGCGGCGATCGCCGCGAGGCCGGTCGTGAGTTGCCCGCGCTGGGTACCGAGCAGCGCGATCCGTTCCGCGGGAGAACGCTGCGGCCCACCGACGTCCAGCAGTGGTGCGGGCGGCCGTGGCCCGTCCTCGCGACGGGAGTTGTAGAGCTCGCCGGCGTCTGCGAGTTCACGCAACAGGTCGAGATCGGCGAGGATCTCCGCGCGAATGGTGCGGTGTACCTGCGCCAGTTCGGCCGCGTCCAGCGCTTCGTGCTCGTCGATCTTGCCGTCGCGGAAGGTGTTGTAGACCTCCGCCAGCTGCTGCGGCGACACACCCTGCACGTTCACCCCGAGCATGCGCGCCCAGTCCAGGTCCGGATCGACCACGCGCGTGCCGTCACCGAGCCGGACCGGGTAGTCACGTTCGGGCAGCGAGCGAAGGAACGCGCCGAGATCGTCACCGAGGACAGCACGCAGGAACGCGGGCCCGTTCGGATCGTGGATCGGCATCTCGGTGTCGACCAGGCGCGGATCACCCTCGAAGACCACTTCCGGGTTCCAGTAGGCGTCGAGCTGGTGCATCTGCCGGGAGAAATCGGCCAGTGCTTCCAGGCGCAGCGCCCGCATTCTGAGCTCGTGGGTGCGCGCGGCGATCGTGTCATCGATGCGGTCCGGTGACAGCGCCGTCGGATCCGCGGTGAGGTCGATGCCGAGCCGCTCGGCGAGGGCGTTGCGATCGGTGAGCAATTCCGGCAACGCCCGGGTGTCGGGTGCCGTTGCGGTGTCGATCAGATCCGCGGTGGTAGCCGGGGGAACCAGAATGCGCCAGGTGCCGTCGGGGTCGCGCACGGCGGTGACATCGACGCGGCGCCCGTCGAGCTCGGTGGTGAGGTGGGCGACATCGGGTCGCTCGACCACACCGAGGGTCACCGCGTCGTCGTCGGCGCCGGTGGGCACGAGGAATTCGACCACCACCGAGCCGTCACCCAGCCGCGCACCGAGATCGCCGAGATGAATCAGCTGCTGGGCCAAGGTTTCCCGGTGCTGCATGCCCGCGTCGATGACGAACAGTCGCCCGGGATCACCGGACACGAAACCGATCTGCGGGGTCACCATCACCGCGTCCGGCCCGAGCGCGGCGACGTAGGCGGCGCCCGCCTGCTCGCCGATCGCCTGCAGCGCCGACTGCAACCGCTCCCCCGCGGCGCGGTAGTCACCGACGAGATTCGCGAACAGCTCCACCAGTTCGGCGCGCCGGGAAGTGCCCGCGCGCAGCTCGGCCAGCCCGGCGGCCAACCCGTCGGCACCGTTGAAGGCCAGTCGGTCGGCACCGAGCATCTGTGTCCAGATCGCGCGCTCGGCTCTGATCTCCTCCCGGCGGATCGCGTTCAGCAGCCACTTTCGGCTGCCGGTATCGCGGCCGGGTTCGCCTTCGTCGTCGAAGGAGTCGGGATCACTCAGCGGATCGGCGCCGTTGTTCGGCGGGAGGGCGTCCTGGATGTTGTTGATGCCGTTGGCGCGCAGGATGTCTCGCAGCAGCCGGCCGAGCGGATTGCCGTCCTTGGCCGAGAGCCACTTGTCCCGGACCCGTGGCACCCCGAGGTCGCGGGAGAAGGCGAGGAACGCGTCCTCGTCGAGATACCGCTGCGCCGCCGCGACCAGACCGTCGATGATGCCCGCCTCGCGCAGGGCGAGGTATTGGGCCTGACTCAGCGCCCGGTCTGCGGCATCCGGGTCGCGCCCGCCGACCTCGACGTCCAATTCGTCGGCCAGCCGTTGGATCATCGCCCCGAGACGCTCGAAATCGCCGTGTGCTCTGCGTAATTCGTGTACCCGGTGACCATCCCAGTGCTGCGGTGGCACCTCGGGAATCGGTTCGACGTCGAGTTTCGGCGGCGCCGATTCGGCTTCGGTCTTGCCCTCGGTCAGTTCGGCGGCGCGACGCCGAGCTCGCTGCTCGTCTTCGGCGGCCCACTTGTCGACCAGATGTGGTGGCAGCTCACCGCGCTGACGCTCGAGGTCGGGATCGGCCTCGATGCTCCAGTACGGATACTCCGCACCGTCGCTGTCCAGTGGCGCTTCGAAGTTGTCCTTGCGATTGCGCCACCGCGGACCGAGCACGAAATCGGCGATCGCCGAGCGCTTCTTCCAGATCTCGGCGGTTTCCTTGGCCACCCGAATGGGATTGAAGTCCGGGCCGTCCATCACCAGGATTCGCGACCAGTACCCGACCATCTGCACCCACGCGCTGTCGAGCTGCGAACCGGACGGGTACTTCAAACCTGTGACGTGATGGTGCGCGGCGTGCTTGAACTCGGTCCACCACCGGCGCCAGCGACTCGGTTCCGGGGTGCGCGGTGTCGGCTCCGGTGGAAAGCCGAGGCGCTCAGCGGGTTCCATCCGCCAGCGGCCCGTGCCGTCGACTACGAGATCGACCGGTGTCCGCCGACCGCCGACCTCGATGTTGTACCGGCGCCGGTGCGGCTGCTCGGGGTTGTCGTGGTGTCCGGCGACGACCTGGGCCGCATCGGCGAGGTCGGCCACGGCGGCAGTGCGGATCAGCAGGTCCTCGCGCAGGGCGGTGACGACATCGGCCACCGACCCGTCCAGCGTCGCGGGATCGACATCGAGCACACGCGCCCACTGATCCCGCGCGCCCCGGGCGATCAACCGGTCGACGGGCTCGGTCCGGCTGTCGTGCCAGGCAGCGGCGGCGCGCAACGCCTCGATCGCGCCCGCGCGCAACGTCAGTTCGAAGCGCAGCCTGGCGATCGTGGCGGGCAGGTTCGTCGGCGTCACCGCCTGCGCCCGCAACCCGAATTGCGCGACGAGCCTGGTCAGTGTCGCGGCGATCGGTTCGAGGACCGGTGTGTCGTGTCCCCAGATGACCGCGGTGTCGTCGTCGGGATCGATGCGTGGCGTCGGGAACGGCTGGTCATCGAGGTTGGCAAGGCCGAGCCTGCGCAGTTCGGCGTCGATCCTGGCGACCTCAGCCGGGTCCGGGTCGGTGTGCCAGGCGCGCCGCAGTAGGCGGCGCAGGCCGGTCGCGGCGTCGTCGGGGTCGGGGCCGAGCAACTGCTGGGAGCGGCTGATCTCGGCGAGCGCCTGGAGTCCGGCCAGTGGGTCGCGGGCCGAGCCGACCGCGCTGGTGAGGCCGAGATCCGCGAGCAGCTGCCCGGCGAAATCCCGGTCGTGCTCGCCCAATCGGGGCGCGTCTTCCGCCTCGGGGACATTGCCGAGGAAGCGGCGCACCGCGTGCATCAGCTCGCCGTCGGGCACACCGAGCGGCGGGCGACCCGACATCGGAATCGGCGGGGCCACCGGGGGGAGGTCGCCGTCGCCGGTCGGGCTCACGGTCCCCGATGGGTCCACCGTCCCGGTCGGGCTCACCGTCCCCGGCGGATTCATAGTCCCCGCCGGATTCACCGTCCCCGCCGGATTCACCGTCCCCGCCGGATTCACCGTCCCCGCCGGATTCACCGTCCCCGCCGGATTCACCATCCCGGTCCGGTTCACCGTCCCGGTCGGCGTCGATGGTCCTTCCGGGGGCAACAGCGGGGTCAGCAGGACCCGCAGGCTGGTGGGATCGGCCGGGTTCGGCTCGACTCTGACCTGCCAGAACTCGGCACGCACACCGTGCGCGGCGAGATCCACGCGTTCGCTGCGCCCGACCAGGTGACTCGGGTCGGCCCACGGCGACACCACCAGCATGCGGTTGCCGCCCTCGGTGAAACCGCGCCACCGGAACAGATCACGCGCCTGCGCCCGCGCCATCACATCCGCGTGGGCCAGTGCCAGCGCCTGGAACCGCATCCGTTCGACCGCGGCGACCGCGGTCCGGTAGGCGGCGTGAGTGCGCTGCACTTCGGCGAGTCGAGCCTGCAGCGCCCGCAGTTGCTGCTGCGCCTCCTGCTGGGCTCGCAGAGCGCCCGCGTTCCCGATCGGCAACGGCGCTCGCACCTGCGCGTGCAGGTCACCGACCACAGCGTTGGCCGCCCGCATTGCCGCCTCGGGGTCGGTACCGGTGACCCGTGCACCGAGGGCCGTCGCCTGCGCGAGAACCTGCGCGGCCAACCGCTGCGCCTCGCCCGCAGACCGATTCAGCTGCGCGCCATACTGATTCAGCAGCGGCGCGGTCGAATCGGATACCGCATGGATGACTGTCGGACCACCCGCCACCCACCCCGGCGCAGGCACGTGCGGCGGCTGCACGGGAGGCGGCGGATACGACGAACCTTCCGGCTGCACCGACGGATTCGCGGGTGGCGGCGGAGAGGTCTGCGGTGGCTGATCCGACGAACCCTGCGACTGCACCGATGCCGGCGGCGAAGCAGGCAGTGGCTGATCCGACGAACCCTGCGGCTGCATCGATGCCGGCGGATAGGTGGGCGGTGGCGGGTAGGCCGGCCGCTCGGGTACCACTCGTCGAGGCGTCGCTTCGCCCTGCTGGGCCGCTTGCCCGTATGGAGTCGTCGAGTCCGGCGGGGGTCCTTGCGATGGTTCGGCAGTCGGCTGCCCGGAACCGAACGGCGAAGCCGGCTGCCTCGCAGCGTTGGATTGCGTTGTTTCCGGCGAGAATTCACCCCGTTGCCAAGCGATCCGGGGGTCGGTGGGGTGGCTCGGTTCGCGACGCGGGCCCTGCGAGCCGTCGCGGGCATCAGCGGTGCGCAGGTCAGCGACCTCGGCATCCGCCCCACGCGCGGTGTTCGATCCGTCCGCGGCCTTCGATCCGTGCTCGGAGTCATCGGGGTCGGAATCGTCGGGGTCTGAGTCGTCGGGATGTGGGGTCGGGGACGGCGGTTCACCGGGTGGGCGACCGGCGCCGCCCTGTCCTACCGATGTGGGTTGCCTGTCGGCAGGACCGGGCTCGCCCGACGAACGGTTAGCGTCGGCGTCCGCGCCGACGCTGTTCCGGCGCCCGTCAGCCGGTGTGGAGCGATCGGCCGCACTGCCCGCCTCGGCCAGGCCGTCGACGTGCGGGCGACTCGCCACTGACCCATCATTTTCATTGGACGACAACGGTTCTCGTGCCGCAGGCACAGTATCGGGCCTTGCCCCCGGCGCATCGGGATCACCGGGTGGGCCGGATCGCGAGGGGGTCGGCGGGTCGGCGACCATCGGTGGCGATACGCCCGCGAAATCGGACGGGTGCGCGGAACTGCCGTCGGTCACGCTCTCGGCGAGATCGAGCATTCCGCCCACCGGGAGCCCGTGCGTGATGCCCCAGGCCCGCCCGTACATCTCGCCGTAGGCGTTCGGATCGTCGGTCGCGTGCAGCAGATGGTTCGCCAGCGCCGTGGCACCCGCGCGGAATCCGGCCTCGTGCGCCGCCTCGGGCGTGGCACCGCCCAGCTCGGCTGCGCGACGGCCCCGGCGGTAACCATCGTGGTAGATCTCGGCAAGCGGGTCCGGCGGCACGTCGTGACCGAGCACCCGCAGCGCATCGGCCAGCTCCACCTCCGTCGCGTGGGCGCGTGCCTCCTCGAGCACCATCCGTCGGACGTAATCGTCGGCGGGCAGCTCGATTCGCTGCCGCGACGGGATGGGCGCGGTCGGCGCCGCGTCGGCGTGCACCGACGCATGGGCCAGCGCCAGCGCGAGTTCGACATCGGCACGCGTGAGGTCCAGTACCAGCTTCGGCGGTCTGCCCGGCTCGAATCGGGGCTCGGCTCCGCTCTCGTGTGCATATCGCACGTCGGCGAGCCGGTCCTGAATACGTTGCCCCACCGAGCTCAGGTCGAGCAGCCCCTCGACCGCGCTGATCCGCTGTCGCACCGCACTGTCGAACCGATCACCGGCCGGACCGGGTTCGACTGCGGCGGGCGGCAATTCGGTGCTCGTATCACCGCGTTCGGCCTCGACGGCCGGTATCTCGACCACCCGGACGGTGCCCCCGCCCTCCACCCGCACGCGCAGGTAACGGATCTCCACATCCGGGTCGTCGAGCGCGGCACGCAGTTCGTCGTCCGTTTCGGCTGCCAGATTTCGCGGCAGGTCGAAGTCACCGCGCAGATCGCGAACGAACACCACCGGCGGTTCGGTGCCGGCGAGCGCGACGTGCCCGGTCACCATCCGGCTCTCGAAACCACCCTGCTGGTATCGCATTTCGTCGATCGCGTCGTACGCGGCCAGCGCCACCACATCGTCTTTGGCGCGGCCGAGCGCGAATTCGGCCACCGCTCGCGCCTCCAGCAGATCAGCGATGCGGCGCAACGCGAGATCGGTACGCGCCCCCTCGACCCTTCGCCTGCCCAGTTCATCTGTCAGGGGTTCGCGCATCAGCACGGGTGGCGCGACCCCGACCTCGCCGGCGAGCGCCGCCAGGTCCGCCTCGCTGCGGGCCAGCATGCCGTCGATGGCATGGGTCAGCTGGTCCAGATTGTTGCCCCACTTGGCAATTCCGGCCTGCGCGGTCAGCTCGCGCAGTTCCCCTTCGATCTCACTCAGTTGCCTGCTGAGGTGCCGACGAGCGGCCACCAGTTCCGCGAGCCGACCGGCCAGCTCCGCGTGAACCGCGTGGGTACCCGACGTCTGCGAGCCGGTCGCGAAGACCGCGTCCCAAGCGTCCCCGTAGAAGTCGACATACCGGAACTGGCCGCCGAACTCGCGCGTTCGCACATCGTCGAGGACCGCTCTGAAGCCTGCCTCGCGCGCCGCGGCTTCGGCTTGGCGCAACACGTCGGGATCGTTCGGCGCACCGGACGCTGCGAGCACGGCATCGAAACGCTCGCGGTATGCGGCGAAATAGGCCCCCTCCGGACCGTCCAATTCCCCGATGGGATAGCCGTGCTCGTCGACCAGCTCACGCAGGAACTCCGACTGCCGCGCGAAACAGTTCGCCTCTTCGGTGACCATCGCGTCGATGTAGCCCTCGCGCCCCAGCTCGGCCATCCGCGCGAGATCGCCGTGCCGCGATCGGCCCGTCAATGACTGCTCGGCGTGGGTCAGCTCATGGACGAGAGTCACCGCCTGCTGCAGTTGCGGAACGGACTCGCCGACCACATTGGCTTCCAGATCGTGGCGGCTCCACCAGCCCTGCGTGCCAGCCGGTGCGTCGGCGGCAGGCCGGTACTGCGGTCGAACACCGTGCTCGTCGGAGCGCCGGAGCAGATCACGGCCCACCCGGGTTTCCTCTAGCAGCGAGCGCACCTGGTTCGGGTACGGCTCGAGCGAGGTACCGACACGTTCGGAATCGGCATCGGCATCATCGAGCAGCTCCCCCGCGACCGGGGTCGGCACCGGTTCACCCGCGGCGTTATAGACCACCGCCCTGATCCTGGCGAGGTCGGCCGGAATCCTGGGCGGGAATCCGGTGCGCCGCGACAGACCCGGATCGGAGACCTCGATATACAGCTTGCCGGTGTCGCCGTCGACCCGCACCACCAGCCGATACGCGTGTGAGCCGACGCCGAACTCGTCGGGCCCGGTCGCGTAGGTGTCCACGACCAGCGCCTGCGCACCCTCACCCAGCGCCAAGAGCTCGTCGGCCAAGCGCTGATGTGGCGGCTCATCGGGGCTCGAGGGCTCCACATCCCGCAGCGGCGCACCAGCTGCCCGCGCCGCATCCGCCAACGTCATCCCCGCGGGCCCGATCCTGAACCGCGGCACGGTGATCCAGCGACTTCCCGTCGCTCTGGCGATCTCCGAAACAGCCAACCGCAAGCATTCGCCCCGATTGAGCGCACGGGGACGATAGGCCTCGGGGTTGCTGTCGGGTGCTCCGGTCGCGGGATCGACGGAGTCACCGGGTGTGATGGGAACGACGGTGCCTGCCAACGGCATCGGCGATGCGGCGCTCTGCGGGGTTACCCGCTGATCGGCCGAATCTTGTTGGCGTGTGCCATCTTCCGCGCTGTTGCCGACTCTGTCGGCGTCGCTGCCACTCGGCGGGGTACCGGTATTGCTCGACAGCGCTTCGGCGTCAGTCGAATTCGTGTCCTGCGCAGGCTGCCGACTCTCGGCGCCGCCGGGCGCGCGGCCGTCGCCGAGGTCACGACCATCCCGATCGGCACCGGTGTCGCGGCGATTCCCAGCGGGTGCGTCGTCACCGTCCGCCGCGCGCTGGTCCGGTTCGGTGTCGTGACTGTCGGCGCGGTCGGCGGTCTCGGCTCGATGGTTCCCGGTGGTGGCGTCATCGTCGGCATTTCTCGACGACGAAGGGTCAGAGGCCGTGCTCGGCTCGTCGGGACGTGCACGATCTCGGGCGTTGTCCGACTGCTGTCCGGGTTCGTCGTGCGCCGCGGGATGCTCCGCGGTCGAGAGCTCGGTGTCCTGCACACCCATCTCGCGCCGGCCCGCGTCGGCGACGACACCGGTACTCGCGGTGGCGATCCCGACCTCGTCACCGCCCCGAACAACGGTGGCACCAGCGACGACACCGGCGGCGTCCGCCCCAGCGACTCCGGCCCTCGACTCGCCGATCGACTGAAATGGCGATGCGCCATCAGTGATTCCGGCCAGCTGTGCGAAGCTTCCGGTCCCGCCGTCCGAATCGCCTGCACCACTGTCGAATTCAGGTGACTCGGTAGGTGTCCGCCCGTCTTCGTCGGTGGTCGAGGTCGGCAGTTCGGCTTCGTCTTCTTCGTCGATGGCGGGGTCGGCGCGATCGGGATCCGGGTCGTTGCCGGTCCTTCGAGTAGCGGACTCGGCGTCGTTCTGGTTCCGCCGCGTATTCGCCGCCGACGTCCCGCTGGCCGCACCCCGACCAGCGCCTACCGCCGAGGCCGCACCCGCGACCACACCGGCGGCGCCACCGCCCACCATCGCGCCGAGAGCCGCGTCTCCGCCGTCATGATCGTCGGCCTCCGCTTCGGGGCGGTTACCCGATTCAGCCGTCGCAGGATCGGACGCCGGGTCCGCCGAGGCGGCGGGCTCCGCTGTGGCCGCCGCGTTCGGGTCGGCGATGGCGCGGACGTCATCGTCGCCACTGCGATCCCGCCCGGCGTCCTCGTCGACAACGGGAGCCGAATCAGCCTTGGCACCAGCATCATTCGACGCTGTGGGATCGCCCTCGCCGACCTGTCCCGGACTACCCGGCTCCGGCGACGCTGTGACGCCGGCCTGTTCGCCGATAGATCCGGCCTCGCCGGGGGCGGGGCTCCCACTCGGTCCGGCCGCGAGCCCCGGCGCATCCGACGGTGCGACACCCGGACTGTTCGCACCCTCGGCGATCCCGGCTCGCGCTGGTTCCTGTTGCCCTGCACCAGGATTCGACGGATTGTTGACTGCGTTCGGATCACCCGCCTGCGGGGCGTTCGCCGGTTCGTCCGGCGACGGTGCGCCGGGCGGCGGCTCACCGGGCACGCGCGCCGAATTCTCCCCTTCCGGCTGCGCACCGGGATCGTTCACTCGCGCTTCATCATCGCCCGGAGTGGTAGGCGGTTCGCCTTCGGGCCGGTTGCCTGGCGTGTTGTTCTCGTCATCCGGTGTCGATGGCGTGCGACTCGGGTCGTTGGTCGGTGAATTGGGCGAGTTCGGGGAGTTGGGCGAACTCGGCGAGTTCGGGGAGTTGGGCGAGTTCGGCGAGGGGCTCGGGTTCGTCGGCCCAGGCGCGGGCGTCGGGCCGGGAGCACGCCCAGGCGTCGGCGACGGAATCGGCGCCGCCTGCCGCGCATCCTGATCGAGCCCGATCCGATGCCAATTCGCCGGATCCAGCGTGAACCCACGCCGCTGCCAATTCGGACGTGTCTGCGCCATCTGCGACATCCGCCCACGCAAACCACCCGCCCCAGCGCCACTGAGCAGACCACCCACATACATCCGCGGGTCGAGCGGACTGTCCCCGAACAGAGTGCCCGCCATGTAGCCGGCCTGCGCACCCACCAAGCCGGCCGCACCACCCGCGACCAGCCCCGATGTCCCCTGCCCAGCCCAACTCCACCGCTGCACCCGCGGCGCGTACGGATTAGCCCCCGGCCGCGTGAACACCCGCTTGGAAATCATCCCGGCCACCGGACTGGCCGCCGCGGCACCGGCCGCCGAGGTGAACGCGGTGATCCCGACGTCCTTCAGCTTGATGTCATGGCCGAGCGCCGCCTTGACACCCACGTCCTGGCCGACGCCGATGAAGGTATCGAGTGCGACTTCCTTGGCCAGGAAGCTGACGAACCGGTTGGCGCCGGCGCGCGCCATCGCACTCAGCACGCTCGTGACGACCCGTCGCCCGAGGAACGTGATGGCGATCCGGGTGGCGGCGATGGCGACCGCCTCCACCGCGGGCGCGAACGGACCCGCGGTGAACGCCCAGATCAGCTCGATGAACAGCAGTGCCAGCGAGGAGATCATCATCAGCTGGCCGTATTCGATCGCCTCGGCCGACTCGTTGGCCGACTTGCTGATCGCCTCGAACTGCTCGGCCAGCTTCTCCAAAGACATGTCGCCGGAACGCATCTCGTCGAAACGAGCCAACATCTCCTTGATGCCGTCGCCGTCCGGATAGGCATCCTGGGAGGCCCGCTTAGCGACGACGATGTCGTCGAGGATCGCCCGCAACCCGTCGGCGGCGACCTGCCAGTCGTCACCGACGCCGAACATCCCCTCGGGATCGCCCTCGGGATACTCCGAACCCGCTACCCAGCTGAGGAACTGCAGATAGCCAGGAATCTCAGCCATGGATCACCGTGTCACCAACTGGAATCGGTGACTCCCCTGCCCTGACCCTCCGCGGCACCCGGCACGACATCGTCGAACACCATCGACCTGGTGCCGTCTTCGGCAGTGGTGCGGAACCGGCGCTCCTCGGCGCCGGGCGGCGCGGTCGAGACCACGGGCAACGGTGCGATCGCGCCGGTCAGATCGGGCACACCCTCGACCAGATCGGACAACTTCGGCATCCGCGCCCGCGTCTCCCGCATCGGTTCCAGCAACTCCTGCCCACGCGCGGCGACCTCGGCCGCCGCCTTCTGCGCGGCTTCGGTGATCGCGGTGGCGATCTCGCTGTAGCTGAGGTCGGCGATATCGGTGGCGAACTTGGTTTCGATCACCGTGCCGTCGGCGTTCACCGACACGGTCACCCGCTTACGCACCGTGACGGTCGCCGTGAGTTCGGCCCGTTCCTGTTGCACGCGAGCGATATTGCGCAATTGCTGTTGCACGCCGTCGAGGATGTTCTCCATGTCGGCGCGTGCCTGTTCGTTCGACACGATCAGCGCCTGCCGCCGTTGCCGCCGCCGCTGCTCCCGCCCCCATAGTTGCGCTCACCTTCGAGGTCCATGTCGCGCAAGTGGTCGGCGCCCTTGCTCTGCGCCTTGGAGTAGCTGTCCATGGTCTCCGCGCTGTTCGCGGCGCTCTGCATCAGACCCTCGCGCCCGGCGAAGTAGCCGTTCTCGCCATCGGTGAACTGCTTGCCGGTGGTGTCGCCGCCCCACGGCGCGCCGCGCCCGTCGAGCGAAGTCTGCAGACCGTTGAGCACCGCGCTGATCGCGTCCCGCACATCCCCGGTCCGCCCCGCGGCCTTGCGCAACTGGCTCTCGGTAACCTTCACCTTGTCAGCCATGGTCCGACCTCGCCTTCTACTCTCGGCGGAGGTGTGCTCCGCGACAGCCACTTTCGACACTAACCCACAGCGTCGCATCCGGTCCGGACGCGAACATTTCCACCAGGTGAACGAAAGTTACCCTCCGCCTTACGCATCGACACCATGCCGATGTCTACGGCACCATCTCCCAGTGCGTTTCGACGCGATCGACAATCTTGTCGATGGTGGCGTCGAGCGTTGCCGTCATGCGGCGCGCATCCATTCCGACAGCGACCGGGTTCGCGGCCGGGTGCGCGATGACATACCGACCGTCGTCGGGCAGATCACGCCAGATCATCAGTTCTTGCTGCCGACCTTGCGGCCCGAATTTGGAAATACCCTGCTCGATGATGATCAGGCCGGTACGCGTGGCCTGCTGCGCCCAGAACTGGTCCGCCCGAGACACCGTCGAAGTGTCCTCGGAGTCGAAGACCGACACCATCGACATCGAGTCCATGCCGTTGTTCGCCTCGCGCACCGGCTCGAGCTGAATCGGGATGTCGGACTGCGACCCCGCCTGCACCTGCGGCAGCATGCCGACGAGCACCTCGGCGATTCCCCGTGCACCGCAATCGATCACGGTATATCCACCGCTGTGCTCTCTGGTCTCGCCCGGCGTCTGCACGACCACATAGCCGTGCATACCGGTACGGCCCGCACGCGCCCGAATCCACAGTTTCGGGTCGGCGGGGTCGGCATCACACCAGGCCCGTGAGCGGAATCGGATCTCCGATCGCGCCAGCACAGCGATCACGTCCCACATCACCGGGTCGAGTTCTTCGCGAAGTCGCTCCCAGGTGAGATAGGTCGCACGCGCGTACTCCTCGGCCGACGATGTCCTGGCGAGGTAGGTGAGCGGGCGCGGGATTCGCTCGCGGTGCGCGATCCGCTCCCACATCACGCTGAATTCGATATCGGTGAACGACCATTGCTTCGTCATGCCTCCACCGCCGGATTCGCCCGCTGGATCGAATCGGCGAAACCAGCGTCACCGTCGACGGGGATCTCGGTCTGGCGGACCAACGGTTCGTGATCCGCGGACGGACCGGCCGCCACACTGGGAACGCCACTGTGCCACGCGGAATCATCCGCAGCGGACGGTAGCCCCGCCGAGGGCGCGGCGGCGGGCGTGGACTCGGCGCCGAAGTCCGACGGCATCAGCTGGTCCATGCCGGGAATCGAGGCGCGCGGAAACAACCGTGAGCCCTGGCTGGTGTTGCTCTGTGCCGCGCTGTCGGTCGCACCATCGGCCGGCGCCTCCGGCGGCGTCGGTGTCGAGATGCCGAGCATCTCGGCCAGCGGCGCGAGCTCGGGATGAGCGGCGATCACCTGCGCGACGTCGGGGAACTGACCGACCAGCGCCTGCAGATCGGGCGCGGCGGTGGCACTCGCCTGCGTCTGCAACTGCTGCAGCGCTTCGACCAGCGTGGGCACGCTCTGGCTGACCTGGGTGATCGCGGAGGAGATCGCACTGATCAAACTGCTGATCATCTCGGTGCCGGTGCCAGCGTCGGACGCCTGCGATCCCTGCTGAGATCCCGTCGATCCGCCGCTTCCGGCCCCTGTTCCAGCTCCCGTGCCGGTTCCGCCGCTCCCGGTGCCTTTCGAGCCACCAGCACCCGCGCCCGCACCGTTGGACCCCGTCCCCGTCGCCGCGCCGCTGGCGTGTTCTGCGGCACGCTGGGCTGCGGCACGTTGCGCCTCCGATTGGGCCGCGCGCACTGCCTCGTCCGATGCTGCCGACGGGTCAGCCAGACGCCCCGCCGCATCGACCTTCGCCTGGCCCGCCGCCGTGTCCGCAGCGCTCGGCCCACCGCCTGACCCACCGCCGGAAGCACCGTGGCCGGACCCGCCGCCGGCGGAACCTCCGCCATTACCTCCGCCGCCGTTGCCACCACCGTTGTTCCCGCCACCGCCTTTGCCGTCGGCCGGGTTGTCGGGCAGCTTGCCCGGATCGATGACTTTCCCCGGTACCGGCGGCTCGCCGAAAGCAGGAAAAACCTTGTCCGTGGATTCCATTCCCACGAAATAGGTTTCCTTGTACTGCTGCTGCTGCTCGGGGGTTTGATCACAGAATTGGTGGTCTTTTTCGCAGCACGTACGCAGCAGGTCCTTGGCGCGCCATAGCCATTCGGAACAGAACAGGAGATTCTCTTTGACATAGCCGATCTGTTTGATCAGCGCCTGCAGGTCCTCTCCGTACGATTGCACCGCCGCGAGAGCCGAGTCCGCACCTCGACTCTGCCACGTGTCGCGAGTCAATTTCTCGATGGCTTCCTCGAAGGCGATCTTCTGGGTACCGAGATCGGTGGCAACCTCTCCCCAGATCAGGCTGACATCCCACGGCGGGTCCGGCTTGATCGAATTGCTCAAATGGTGAAGCGCGGCGAAGTTGAGGCTCTTCGGCTCCTCGGGGGACACACTGCCCGGATCCCAGCCCTTGTCGCCCGGCTGCGGTTTGGGCACGTTCAGCGATTGACCCTCGGGCTTTTCGAAATCCTTCTTCTTCACCTCGAACGACGGTTTACCGCCGCTGGGGATCTTGAAGTTCTCGAGAGCTTTCAGATCGGCCGCGGAACCTTCGTCGGTGTTCTTGTAGGCAAGGCCGGCGTTCTTGAACAAGTCAGCGAGATCGGTGAGCGTCTTCTCGTGTTTGCCGAGCGTCTGCGCGAAGTCGTGTGCCTTGTCGTTGAAACGTTTGACCATCTTGTCGCCGGAGTCGAGGTTGCCGAAGGTGTCGTCCTTCATTTTCATCGAGCCCTCGGCGCTCTGATACCGGCGCAGCGCCTCGATCAGGTTCGCGCACGCACTCGCACACGCGATGGCGACATCTGGATCGACCTTGACCTTCCCTTTTGTAGCAAGACCGGCCCAGTTGTCATCACCCATGTGCCTTCTCCTAACCCCGTACCGGTTCCGCCGCCGTCGCGCGAAACACAGTATGCAGAACCGGTTACGAGCGCATGGCCGTCGAGTGAAACCCTACCGGCGCAACCGATTCCATGCCTGTGGCCGATGCCGAGCGCACCCGTGCCCCATCTATGGCAGACTCGACCGAAGCATCAAGGCCGCCCGGCGGTCGGCACGAACAACTGATGGGGCCCAGATTGACGTCACAAGCGAGCAGCTCCCAGCCAACGGGGGTACGTCATCCGGGCCAGGCACTGACGTCACAGAGGAACTGCTCATGACCGACCTGAGCGACCTCGAGCGGCGCGTAGCAGCCAACCGCGCCAACACCCGCAGCCAGCACGCCGACGACTATCTGCGCCTGGCCGGTTCCCTCACCGAATTCGCGCAAAGCCTGCTCGCCACCCGTGATGACCCGTCGGGTCGCGATCGCACCGCCGAGGCGTTGGAGCCCGCGCAGGAAGCGGTGGCGATCCGGCTGCACTGGCTGGTCGAGGGCTTCGTCTCCTATGAGTACGCGGGTGCGTTGCAGGATGCGTTGCGGTTGTTCGAGCAGGCGACGCGGCTGGTCGGGCATCGCCAGCTCGCGACCAACACCATTCGCAGCGCCTGTTCGGCGTATCGGCAGGTCGCGCAGGACTATCCCGACGTTTCGGCCATGTGTGCCGACGGGTTGTCCAAGTGCGGCGTGTGGTTGATGCGGCTCGATCACGACGCGGCGGTGGCGGCGAGTGAGTCGGCGGTGCGGATTCGCGCGGGGATGTACGCGCGCACGTCCGAGCAGCCGGGCAAGTACCTGGCGAGCCTGAGCAGCCTGCTGCGCACTCTGATGGTGGGCCGGTCGCGCAAACAGGCCATCGCGAGCTATCGCACGTTGTATGCCGAAGTGACCACGACCGCGAGTACCGCGAAACTGCGCGAAACCCGGGTCGAGGAACTGGATCTCACGGTCAAGGCCAGGCAGGCACTGGTGAAGCTGGGGGCGCATACGCTGGAACGCGCGGGGCGACTCACCCAGCAGCAGATCCTGTACCAGTCGGGTGGCGACCTGGCCACGATCGACGAGATCAACTGGCGGCTGGCCCTGGTCGGCCTCAAACCCCTTGCCGCAGGGGCGATGCCGGAGCCGCCGTCGCGACCGGTGGAGATCTCGGCGACCTACGGTGCGATCGCCGTGCGCTGTTCGGCACCGGACGGGCTGGCCCAGGTGCGCGCCGCCATCGTCGCCGCCTACGCCCAGGACGGCGCGGAGCCCGTGGACGCGGGCCGCTTCGCCGGTGTGCACGACAAGCACTGGGGCGTCAAAGATCCCAAGACGAACCTCGACACCGAACTCGGCGCGGACGTCGTGCTGGTCGAAAAGGTCTCGGGCAGCTGGATTTCGGTGAAGAGCCTCAACTGGGAGATCGGCGCACTCGGCAAACACCCTCTTGCCGTTGCCCTTTCGGCGAAGTGGCCGGTACTCACCGTCGCCACGATCGAGAAGATCTCCTACGAACTGTGCCTCTACGACAACGGCGTCGCCACCCAGTACGCCGCCCTCGGCCGACCCGCCGGACAAGCACCGCTCGACACCCCGCTGGCACCCCTGGATTTCGCGACACTGGCCGACTACGGCGCCGACTACGCCTCCGAAACCCAGGTCAGAGCCGCCTTCGGCAACGCCGAAATGTTCGCCAAGGTCACCGAACTCCCCGGCGCGGGCATCCGCCAAGCCGCCGAGAAGGCCCCCCTCACCGACTACGGCCCGAACATCCTGTTCTTCGGGAAGAACTGACCCGACCGACAGGAAAGCACAGTCGCCCGGCATGATCGGAGACTGTGCGAGTACTGCTGCAGCGTGTGACCACCGCCCAGGTGAGTGTCGACGGCGAGGTCGTCGGGCGCATCGACCCGGCGGCAACAGGGGCCCCGCATGGCCTGCTGGCCCTGGTCGGCGCCACCCACACCGACACCGACGCCATCGCGAAAGCTCTGGCCGACAAGGCCTACCGCCTGCGCATCCTCGACGGCGAACGCTCCGCCGCCGACCTCGGCGCCCCCATCCTGGTCGTCAGCCAGTTCACCCTCTACGCCAACACCAACAAAGGCCGTCGCCCCGCCTGGAACGCCGCCGCCCCCGGCAACATCGCCGAACCCCTGGTGGACACGTTCGCCGAAACCCTGCGTGAACTCGGCGCCACAGTCGCCACCGGCAAATTCGGCGCCCACATGCACGTCGAACTCACCAACGACGGCCCGGTGACAGTCCTGCTCGAAAGCTGAACGCTACTTGTCCCCCGGCCGATACGGAATGCCGTCGGCAGCGGGTGCGACTGCCTTTCCGATGAACCCGGCCACCACGACCAGCGTCACCACGTACGGCAGCATCCCCAGGAATTCGGTCGGGATCGGGTTGCCTGGCATGGTGTTGAGAAACCGTTCCAGTGCGCTGGAGAAGCCGAACAGCAGGGCCGCGAGCAGGGCGCCGATCGGCTTCCAGCGGCCGACGATCATCACCGCGAGGGCGACGAAGCCGAGGGCGGCGGTCATGTTCTTGCTGAAGGCCACGTTGTTGGCGATGGTGAAGAACGCACCGCCGAAGCCCGAGAGAGCGCCGGCGAAGGTGACGTTCCAGAAGCGCAGGCGGTTCACATCGATGCCTGCGGCGTCGGCGGCGGCGGGGTGTTCGCCGACGGCGCGGGTGCGCAGGCCCCAGCGGGTGTGGAACAGCAGGTAGGACAGGCCGAATACGCAGGCAAGGGCGACGTAGACGAACAGGTTCTGGTCGAACAGCACCGGACCGAAGATCGGGATGTCGGTCAGGAAGCCGAGGCCGATATCGTGGAGGAACTCGCCGATCCGCGGCACCGTGCTCGGCCGGTTGAGCGAATGATCCATGCGCATGAGACGTTCGAACAGGAATCCGGTGAGCCCGAGCGCGAGCAGGTTCAAGATCACGCCGGTGACGAGCTGGTTGACCTCGAAACGGGTCGCCAGCCAGGCCAGCAGCAACGTCGACAGCATGCCGCTGAGCACTGCGGCGAGGATGCCGACGTAGGGATTATCGGCGATCGAGGCGAACAGCACCGCGGTGAACGCGCCCGCCAGGAACTGCCCTTCGATACCGAGGTTGATCACGCCCGAACGTTCACAGACCACGCCCGACAGAGCACCGAAGATGAACGGCAGCGCCAGGAACAGCGTCGATGCCAGCACGAACTCCACCGGGAACCCGACGCCGGGCGTCACCACCCACGACAGCACCGCGATCACCAACGCCGCCACCGCGACGCCGACGATCACCCCGTGCGCGCGCGGAGAAAGCTCCCGAGCCAACAGCGCGAGACCGAGCAGCGCCGTAAGCACACCGAGGGTCGCGACGATCGAGAGAGTGGGCAGTGTCCAACTGCTCTCGACGGTCTGATCCAACCGGAATGTGGTGGTCCGACCGTCCGCGATGAACACCAGCCCGAGCACACTGAGACCCAGACCGAGCACGACCAGCACCACCCCGGCCGCACTGTGCCGGGTGGTTTCGACCGGCGACGCGATAGCGGTACTCACCAGCCCCTCGCTTCCAGAGCGTTGAGCCCACCACGCGGCGTTCGCAGGTGCAGCAGGGTTTTCACCAACGCGGGTGCGGCGACGAACAGCACGATCACGGCCTGCAGCAAGGTCGACATCTCGACCGGAATAGCGGGCTGCATGTGCAAGGTGCCCGATTTCAGCGCACCGAACAGCAGCGCCGCGGCGACGATCCCGCCCGGATGCGCCCGCCCGAGCAGCGCCACGGTGATCCCGTCGAACCCGAACTCCGCGACCGTGCCGGGATTGACCGTGTACGGGTTCAGCCCGAGCACCAGCGCGGCCCCGCCGAGCCCGGCCAGCGCGCCCGACACCCCCATCGTGGTCACCCAGGTCCGCCCGATGTCGATGCCCGCGGTCTCGGCCGCGTGGTTGTTGGCGCCGACCGCGCGAATCCGGTACCCGAAGGTGGATTTACTGAGCAGCCACCAGATTCCGGCGGCCAGCGCGAGCGCGATCAGCAACCCCACGCTCACCCGCAACCCCGACCCTGCCCAGCCGAGCAGCCGCGGCAGCCGCCCCGAGACGTCTACCTGTTTGGAGACCAGTTCCTGCGAGGTCGTCGAGTGGATGAACGTGGTCCCCAACGCCCAGATCAGAAAATACGTGGCGATATTGTTCAACATGATCGACGAGATGACCTCGTGCGCACCAGTTTTCGCCTTCAGTACACCGGGAACCGCGCCGAGCAATCCACCGGCCAGCGCACCGGCGAGCAGTGCCAGCGGCACATGCAGCAGCGGCGGAAGATCGAGCGCGAACCCCACGATCACCCCGCCGAGCATCCCGAGGATGAACTGCCCGTGCCCGCCGATATTGAACAGTCCGGCCTGGAAGGCCAGGCCGACGGCAAGTCCGGTGAAGATCAGCGGGGTCGCGTAGGTGAGCGTCTCCGAGATCGGCCGCAGCACCTGGGCGAGGGTGGCGTCGCCGTCGAAATACTGTTGGAGGCGGCCGAAGTCGATGATGGCGCCTTCGAACATGTCGCGATATCCCGTGCTCACCGCCTGCCACGAGAAGCTCAGCGCGTCGGACGGTTTGCGGAAGAAGTAGCCCCAGGCGCCTCGCACCGACGCATCGGAGAAGATGATCAGCAGGGCGCCGATGGCGAAGGCCAGCAGCAACGAATAGATCGTCACCATCACGCTGTTGGCCTCGGTCAGGTACCCGATGAAGGTGCGGCCGACGTCCCGTTTGGGTTTACGCGCGCCGGGCGATTCGATAGTCGTACTCGGCATGGATGTCCTCAGCTCGCGGGGTCTGTGGGACGGTGGCCTGCCATCAGCTGACCGATGATCTCGCGCGGCGTATCCGGGTCGAGGACGCCAACGATCTGCCCGTTGTGGATCACCGCGATGCGGTCGGACAGGGCCAGGATCTCGTCCAGCTCGGCGGAGATGAGCAGGACCGCGGTACCCGAATCACGTTCGGCGACCAGGCGACGGTGAATGAACTCGATGGCACCGACATCCACGCCTCGGGTGGGTTGCGCGGCCACCAGAACCGAACGCGGCCTGGAGAATTCGCGCGCGATCACCACCTTCTGCTGATTACCGCCCGACAGCGCCGACACCAACTCGCCGGGCCCTCTGGTGCGGATGTCGAAGTCGGCGATAGCCTTGTCTGCCAGGGTCTTCACCGCCGCGGTATCGACAACGCCCCGATGCGACAGCGGCTTGTCGCGGTACTGATTGAGCACGAGGTTCTCGGCCACGGTGAAATCGGCGGCCAGCCCGTCGCGACCACGATCCTCCGGAATGTAACCCAGCCCGGCGACGATCCGCCGGTACGGATCCCACCCGGTCACCGGCACACCACCCATCTCGACCGAACCCCCATCCGGCGTGACGGTCCCGAGCACCGCCCTGGCCAGCTCGGTTTGCCCGTTGCCCTCCACCCCGGCCAGCCCGACGATCTCACCCGAGCGCACCTGCAGGTTCAGCCCGTCGAGCATCGGCGTCCCCCGCTCACCGAGCACCGTCAGATCCTTGACGTCCAGGGCCACCGCACCCGGCTGCGCAGGCGGCCGATCCACCGTCAACACCACAGACCTGCCGACCATCGCCGCCGCCAGCTCCGCCTCGGTATCAGACGGTGACGCCTGCGCCACCACCTTCCCGCGCCGCAGCACCGTGATCGAGTCCGCGATGGCCTTCACCTCTTTGAGCTTGTGGCTGATGAAGATCACCGACATCCCCGAAGCCGTGAGGTTGCGAACGATCCCCAGCAGCTCAGCGACTTCGGGCGGGGTGAGCACCGCGGTCGGTTCGTCCAGGATCAGCAGATCGGTCCTACCCGACAGCGCCTTCACGATCTCCACGCGCTGCTGCACCCCGACCGGCAGCTCCGCGCAGATCGCGTCCGGGTCGAGTGCAAGACCGTACCGCTGTGAAACCTCGAGCACCGCCTGCCGCGCGGTCTCCCGATCCAGACTCCCCCGCTTCACATGTTCGCGCCCCAATTGCACATTGTCGGCGACACTGAACGGCCCGACCAGCTTGAAATGCTGATGCACCATGCCGATTCCGGCCGCGATGGCATCGCTGGGCGAGCGCAGCCGCACCGGCTCACCGTCGATCAGGATCTGACCGCTGGTCGGTTCGAGGATGCCGTACAGCATGTTCATCAGCGTCGACTTGCCCGCGCCGTTCTCCCCGAGGATCGCGTGCACCTGCCCCGGCTCGACGATCAGGTCGATGCTGTCATCGGCGAGAAAGGAGCCGAATGCCTTGGTCAATCCCTGTACTTCGAGTCGCATGAGGAGTCCTCTACAGCTTCGGGGCGGCCGGGGAGTCGATCACGATCTTGCCGTCGACGATGTCGCGTCGCAGGGCGGTGAGCTCCTGTTTCAGCGGCTCGGGCACCTTCGCGTCGAAGTCGTGGAACGGCGCGAGACCGACCCCGTCATTGCTCAAGGTGCCCACGTACCGGCCGTCCTTGACACCCCCGCTGTAGGCATTGTCGATCGCCACGCGCACCGCGGCGGCGATGTCCTTCATCGACGACGACAGCATGATGTCCCTGTATTCCGAAACCGCAAGGTAGCCATCGGAATCCACCCAGATCATCGACACATTCGACGCGTCCTGCACCGCCGAAGCCCCACCCATCCCGACCGGACCGGCGACCGGGTGGATCACATCGGCGCCCTGGGCGATGAAGTTCTCGGTGAGCGAGCGACCCGCGCTCGTATCGTCGAAGTTGCCGGTGAACGAGCCGTTCTGGTCACCCACATTCCAGCCGAGCACCTCGACCTTGCTCCCGTGCGCCGCGTTGTAGCCGACCACCCCCGCGGCGAATCCGTCCATGAAGATGGTCACCGCCGGAATCTGCATCCCACCCCAGGTGGCGACGCGACCGGTCTTGGACATTCCCGCCGCGAGATAGCCTGCGAGATAAGAGGATTGGGCCGCGTTGAACTCCATCGAGTACACATTGGCCGAGTCGATGTGCGCGTCGATGATCGCGAAACGCTGGTCGGGGTATTCCGAGGCGACCTGCGCCACCGCCTCCGCCATCAGGCCGCCGACACCGATCACCAGATCGCAGTCGTCATCGGCCGAGGCGCGCAGGTTGGGTTCGTAGTCGGCGGAACTGTTGGACTGGCGGTAGGAACCGTAGACGCCGGGGTTGGCGTCGATCGCGGCCTTCACCCCGTTCCAGCCGGATTCGTTGAACGATTTGTCGTCCACGCCGCCCGCATCGGTGACCATGCAGGTCTCGAAACCCGCGTTGGCGGTGCCGTAGGTGTTGCCCGACCCCGCGTAGCGCGCATTCGGCGGTGGCTCGGCGCAGGCAGCGAGCAGCGCCGTGCAAGCGCAGACGATCAACGCGATGCGAGATCTCATTACTCAGGAATACAGGACCACACCGACAACCAGCCGGATTGGCGGGCTCACCCCGCCGACGAGTCGGGCTACTCCGGGCGCAGAAACTCGAGCTACTCCGGGCGCAGGGTCAGAATGCGCGGACCGTCTTCGGTGACGGCGACGCTGTGCTCCCAGTGCGCGGCGCGCGAACCGTCGGTGGTCACCACGGTCCAGTCGTCGTCGAGAGTCTTGGTGTCGGTGGTGCCGAGGGTGAGCATCGGCTCGATCGCCAACACCGACCCCACCACCAGGCGCGGGCCCTTACCGGGCGCGCCTTCGTTGGGCAGGAACGGATCCATGTGCATCTCGCGGCCGATGGCGTGGCCACCGTAACCGTCGACGATGCCGTACTTGCGGCCGTGCAACTGCTCGGCCGCGCGCGTACCCAATTCGATGGCGTGCGAGACGTCGGTGAGCCGGTTGTCCGGCCGCATCGCCGCGATGCCCGCTTCCATCGAGAGCTTGGTCGCCTCGCTCAGCAGGTTGTCGGCCTCGATGATGTTGCCGATGCCGAACGTCCACGCCGAGTCGCCGTGCCAGCCGTCGAGGATGGCACCGCAGTCGATGGACACGAGATCGCCCTCGGTGAGAATGTCACTCGCCGAGGGGATCCCGTGGACCACACGGTCGTTGACCGAAGAACAGATCGAGCCGGGGAAGCCGTGATAACCCTTGAACGACGGGACACCGCCCGCGTCGCGGATCGTCGCCTCGGCGACCTGGTCGAGCTCCAGCGTCGAGACGCCGGGCTTGGCCGCCGCGCGCACGGCGACCAGCGTCCGTCCGACGATCGCGCCGGCTGCCGCCATGGCATCCAGCTCGCCCGCCGAACGGAACGGCACGACCTTCTTCTTACGGTTGAAGACCATCCGGCCTCAGTACTCCGATCGGTGATTACTGACCGAGCGCCTTGAGCGCCCGTGCGTTGACTTCGTCGACCTCGCCGATACCGTCGACGGTCACGACCAGGCCGTCGTAGTACTCGAGCAGCGGCTCGGTCTCCTCACGGTAGACCCGCAGCCGGTTGCGGATGACGTCCTCGGTGTCGTCGGCGCGCCCACGGGCGAGCATCCGCTCGACCACGGTGTCCTCGGCGACCACGAAGCACAGCACGGCGTCGAGCTCGGTGCCGTGGTGCTCGAGGATCTTCTTCAGCGCATCGGCCTGATCGACCGTGCGCGGGTAACCGTCGAGCACGAAACCGTTCGCGGCATCCGGCTCGGCCACGCGGGCCTCGACCATCCGGTTGGTCACGTCGCTGGGGACGAGGTCGCCCGCGTCCATGTACTTCTGTGCCTCGCGACCGAGGGCGGTCTGCTGGCTGATGTTCGCGCGGAAGAGGTCTCCGGTGGAGATGTGCGGAACGCCCAGCTTCTCTGACAGCAGGACGGCCTGAGTACCTTTGCCGGCACCCGGCGGACCGAGCAGAACAACTCTCACTTGAGGAACCCTTCGTAATTTCGATTCATCAGCTGGCTCTCGATCTGCTTGACCGTGTCGAGACCCACGCTGACCATGATGAGCACCGCGGCACCGCCGAAGGCCATGTTCGCCGACTGGCCGGTGCTGCCCGCGCCGAGGAACAAGCTCGGGAGCACGGTCACCGCACCGAGGTAGATCGAGCCGGGCAGGGTGATGCGACTCAGAACATAATTCAGGTAGTCGGCGGTCGGCTTGCCCGGACGATAGCCCGGAATGAAGCCACCGAACTTCTTCATCTCGTCGGCGCGTTCCTCCGGGTTGAAGGTGATCGCGACGTAGAAGTAGGTGAAGAACACGATCAAGCCGAAGTAGATCGCGATGTAGACCGGATTGGTCGGGTCGACCAGATACGTCTGGATGATCTTCTGCCACCAACTCGGGTCCGTCGTGGTGCTCGAGTTGGTGAGCTGCGCGACCAGGTTGGGCAGATACAGCAGCGAGGACGCGAAGATCACCGGGATGACACCGGCCTGGTTGACCTTCAACGGCAGGTACGTCGAAGAACCGCCGTACATCTTGCGACCGACCACGCGCTTGGCGTACTGCACCGGGATCCGGCGCTGACCCTGTTCGACGAAGATCACGGCCACGATGATCGCCAGCACGGCGACGCACACCAGACCGAAGACCAGGCCACCACGGGTGTCGAGGATGGCCTTGCCGTCGAGCGGAATACGGGCGGCGATACCGGCAAAGATGAGCAGCGACATGCCGTTACCGACACCGCGCTCGGTGATCTGCTCGCCGAACCACATGACCAAGCAGGCACCCGCGGTCATCACCAGCACGATGATGACCATGCCGAAGATGCTGGTGTCTTCGAGGATGTCCTCCTGGCAGCCCTGCAATAGCTGACCACGCGCGGCGAGCGCGACGAGGCCGGTGGCCTGCAGGATCGCCAACGCGACCGACAGATACCTGGTGTACTGCGTCATCTTGGTCTGGCCGGATTGGCCTTCCTTGCGCAGTTCCTCGAACCGCGGGATGACGACGGTCAGCAGCTGGATGATGATGCTCGCCGTGATGTACGGCATGATGCCGATCGCGAACACCGAAAGTTGAAGTAGCGCACCACCGGAGAACAGGTTGATGAGCTGGTAGATACCGGCGGAATCGCCACCGGAGACCAGCTTCACGCACTCCTGGACGTTCTGGTAGTTGACGCCGGGGGACGGCAACGCGGCACCCAACCGGTACAGCGCGATCAACCCCAGCGTGAAGAGAATCTTCCGCCGTAAGTCCGGAGTCCGGAAGGCCGATACGAAGGCGGAAAGCACAAATCCTCCTGGCGAACGACATGGTCATGCCATGCGACTGAACCACTGGACAGCATGTGGAATCGTCAGCCGATGACGAGCTTGGCAGACAACACTTGGAACTCTAACAGTGACACCGGACGAGCTCGCGACTCGTCCGGTGTCAGCTGTTAACTAACAGTACCGTCAGGCCAGTTCGGTGACAGTGCCACCGGCTGCGGTGATCTTCTCCTTGGCGGAGCCGGTCACCTTGTCGGCGGTCACCTGGATGGCGACACCGATCTCGCCGTCGCCGAGAACCTTGACGAGCTCGTTCTTGCGAACGGCGCCGGCCTCGACGAGTTCTGCCTTGCCGATGACGCCGCCCTGGGGGAACAGCTCGGCGATGCGACCAACGTTGACGACCTGGTACTCGACCCGGAAGCGGTTGGTGAAGCCGCGAAGCTTCGGCAGACGCATGTGCAGCGGCATCTGGCCACCCTCGAACGCCGCGGGGACGTTCTTGCGTGCCTTGGTGCCCTTGGTACCGCGACCGGCGGTCTTACCCTTGGAACCCTCACCGCGACCCACACGGGTCTTCTCGGTCTTGGAGCCAGGGGCGGGACGCAGGTGGTGCAATTTGATGGTCATGTCTAGACCTCCTCAACTGTTACGAGGTGGCGCACGACGTTGATCAGACCGCGGTTCTGAGCGTTGTCCTCACGAACCACCGACTGGCGGATCTTCCGCAGACCAAGCGTCCGCAGGCTGTCGCGCTGGTTCGACTTGGCACCGATCGTGCTCTTGATCTGAGTTACCTTGAGATCAGCCATGTCAGGCTCCCTGTCCCGCACGCGCACGCAGCATGCCCGCCGGAGCGACATCCTCGATCGGCAGACCGCGACGAGCGGCAACCTCTTCGGGACGCTGCAGCATCTTGAGCGCGGCCACCGTCGCGTGAACGACGTTGATCGCGTTGTCGCTACCGAGCGACTTCGACAGAATGTCGTGGATACCGGCACATTCGAGCACGGCACGGCACGCACCACCGGCGATCACACCGGTACCGGGCGAAGCCGGACGCAGCATGACCACACCGGCCGCCGCCTCACCCTGAACCGGGTGGACGATGGTCGAGCCGATCATCGGGACGCGGAAGAAGCTCTTGCGAGCCTCCTCGACACCCTTCTGGATGGCCGCGGGAACTTCCTTGGCCTTGCCGTAGCCGACGCCGACCAGACCGTTGCCGTCACCGACGATCACGAGGGCGGTGAAGCTGAAGCGACGACCACCCTTCACGACCTTGGAGACGCGGTTGATCGCGACGACGCGCTCGAGCTGGTTCTTCTCGGCAGCGTTGCCGCCACGGTCGTTACCACCGCGACGATCGCCACCGCCACGCCGGTTGCCCTCAGGGCCACCGGCGTTGCTGTTGTTGTTGTTCGGTCCGGCGGGTCCGCCGCCGCCATCGCGCCGCTGACGTCCCGGCATCAGACGTTCCCTTCGTTCGCAAATTCAGTCATCAGAACTTCAGCCCACCTTCACGAGCGGCATCAGCCAGCGCCGCGATACGGCCGTGGTAGTCGTGACCACCACGGTCGAACACGACCGCCTCGATACCGGCAGCCTTGGCACGCTCGGCGATCAGCTGACCGACCTTCGCGCCCTTGGCGGACTTGTCACCTTCGAGCGCGCGCACGTCGGCTTCGATCGAGGAGGCGGCGGCAATGGTGCGGCCCACCGAATCGTCGATCAGCTGAGCGTGCAGGTGGCGCGCGGAGCGGTTGACCACCAGGCGCGGACGCACGGTGGTGCCTTCGACCTTCTTGCGAAGACGGAAGTGACGACGGGTCTTGGACAGACGACGCTTCGTGGAAGCGTCCTTGCCCAGCGGAATCCGCTTCGCCTTCTGGTTAGCAGTTTGCGCCATGATCACTTACCCGTCTTTCCGACCTTGCGGCGAACGACCTCGCCGGCGTAGCGGATGCCCTTGCCCTTGTACGGGTCGGGCTTACGCAGTCCGTGGATGACAGCGGAGATCTGACCGACCGCCTGCTTGTCGATCCCGGACACCGAGAACTTGGTGGGCGATTCCACCGCGAAGGTGATGCCTGCCGGGGCCGTGATCGGCACCGGGTGGCTGTAACCGAGGGCGAACTCGAGGTTCGAACCCTTGGCCTGAACGCGGTAACCGACGCCGAAGATTTCCATCTTCTTCTCGTAGCCCTTGGTGACACCCTCGATCATGTTGGCGATCAGGGTGCGGGAAAGGCCGTGCAGCGAACGGTTCGCGCGCTCGTCGTTGGGACGAGCGACCTCGAGCTCATTGCCTTCACCCTTGGTGACGACGATGGGCTCGGCCACGGTGTGCGAGAGGGTGCCCTTGGGCCCCTTGACCGTGACAACCTGGCCGTCGATTGCGACATCGACGCCGGCCGGAATCTCGATGGGCTTCTTACCAATACGCGACATTAGTCCTGACCTCCCTTACCAGACGTAGGCGAGGACTTCGCCCCCGACGCCCTGCTTGGATGCCTGACGGTCGGTGAGCAGACCGGTCGACGTGGAAATGATCGCCACGCCGAGGCCGCCGAGGACCTTGGGCAGGTTGGTGGACTTCGCGTACACACGCAGACCCGGCTTCGAGACGCGACGCAGGCCCTGCAGGCTGCGCTCACGGCTGGGGCCGTACTTCAGATCGACGACGATGGCCTTGCCAACGGTCGCGTCTTCGGTGCGGTAATCGGCGATGTAGCCCTCACGCTTGAGGATCTCGGCGATGTTCACCTTGATCTTCGAGTGGGGAGCCTTCACCTGATCGTGGTACGCCGAGTTGGCGTTGCGCAGACGCGTCAAGAAGTCTGCGATCGGATCAGTCATGGTCATGGTTAGACCTCGACACCTTTCTCGCTGCGGTTCCCATGCAACATCTCCGGCACGCATACGCGCAGGTGACCGTGGGCCTACAACAATTCGGCTGGTCCGGTCGGCACTTACCGACCGGATGAGTTCTCTTGCGAGCTCTCGGCGCCTGGGGGTCCACTCACGCTGAACGTGGAGCGGACACAGATCTGCCCAGGCAACCGCTCTAGTGTAGGCAATCCCGTGGTCAGGACAAAACCCGGGGGTACGGCGACCTTCGTCACGCGGCGGTGTGATCGGCCCCGGTGGACCGGTAGGTGATCAGGATGGCCGACGCCGAGACGCCCGTGGCGACGATCAGCATCATCTCACCGCCGACGACCATGCTCATCAGGCCACCGAGCAGGGCGCCGAGCGCGAAGGCGCCGTATTGCAGGCCGTAGCCGAGCCAATCGCGCGAACTGCCGCCGCTGACATGGCTTTCGATGCCCTGGCTCAGTTTCACGACCGTTCCGGTGGCGTAGCTCAGCGGCACACTGACCTCGCCGTTCTTGACGAAGGCGGTGTTGAGCGCGCCCACCGCGAAGGCGACGAACGCGATCGGGATGAAACCGACCTCCTGGCCGCCGGTCTGGTCGAGGGCGTAGTCGACGACCGCGGCCACCGCGAGCGCCACGGTGGTCACCACGGACGCGCCGTAGTGCCCGCTGCGCCACAGCCGCCGTCGCAGCATCGAGGCCACGAACACACCGAGGCCGAACGAGAAAAGCAAGGTAATAGCACCGATGGCCAGCAGATGATCGTTGTCGAACCAGCCGAGAACGGCACGCTCGGTATTACCGGTCATAAATGTCACGAAATACCCGGCGGAATGTGTATAAGCGGCCGCGCCGATAAATCCGGCCAGAATCGAAAGAAAGGCGACCATCGGCATCGCGCCCGCCGGAATCCCGCGCAGGGGCGGCCGGTGGGCCAGGTCACGGGTTCTGCTCTCTGTGGTCAGGGTCACAAACTCACATCCTCTGCATTCACTCGGCAAGGGATCGACACTGACGCCCATCTACATGCTGCATTGTCACGCAACGACCTCGACTGTAGCGACGAAACAAATTGCCGACCAGCATTGAGATCACACTCTCGGAAAATACACAGGATTATCAGATGCGGGTAATATTGCGGTAACCGAACAATTTGCAATTAATTCCGAACAATGGACCGCGTGACCTGCGACGATGCCGTGACAGAACGCGCTGCCAGCTCGAATTGTGTTCGATCACAACGACTTTGCGCTCATAAGCCGTGCTCACGAGTGTGGTAGTTTCGCGAGGTTCGTCGGATCTGCGCAGGAGGCTCGGCCGTTGTTTTCCCACCGTGCGTACCGCCGGGGCTCGGCCGTTCTGCTCGCCGCACTGCTCGGGATCGGCGCGCTCGTCGCACCCGCGCAGGCCGATCCGTACGTCGACCGACCAGCTCGCCGATGGCGCCGCCACCCCCACGCTGGCCTGGGAGGCCTGTGCGGACGGGTTCGAATGCGCGCTGGCCGAGGTGCCGATGGACTACAACAGCCCGCGAGCCGCACAGATCGATCTGGCCGTCATCAAGTTGCCCGCCGCCGATCCCGCACGGCGCATCGGCTCGTTGTTCGTCAACTTCGGTGGCCCGGCCCATCTGGGGTGGATCGACTCCGCGAACGGGCCCGCTGGCCGTGGCTGTTCTCCGACGAACTGCGCGCCCGCTTCGACCTCGTCTCCTGGGATCCGCGTTCGGTCTCCCGCAGCGCGGGCACACAGTGCTTCACCAGTCCGGCCGAGCAGGCGAGCTACCTCGGATCGTTCCCAGGAACGCCCACCGACCCGAACGACGAACCGGCGTTCTTCGCCGCGTCCGCCGACATCGCCGACCGTTGCGCGCGCAACGCGGGCCCGATCCTGCACCACGCCTCCACCGCAAATACCGCCCGCGACCTGGATCTCCTGCGCCGTGCGGTCGGCGACGAAGCCCTGACCTTCCACGGCATCTCCTACGGCACCCAGGTCGGCGCGGTCTACGCCAATATGTTCCCCGGCCGGGTCCGCGCGATGGCGTTCGACGGTTCGCTCGACTTCGAGGGCAATGTCAACGGCCACGGCGCCGACGGCGTGAACCTGCCCCTCGACACCCGCCAGGGCGTCGCCGCGGGGATCGCCGAAACCTTCGACACCTTCCTGCGTGACTGCTCCGCCGCGGGTCCACGCTGCGCGTTCGCCGCCGGTGATCCGAAACTCAAGTGGATCGCCGTGGCTGAACGCGCCCGCCTCGCCCCGATCACCATCGACGGCACCCCATGGACCTTCTCCCAGGTGGTGAGCGCCGCGGGCAGCCTCTCCCGCCCCGAAACCTATCCCGACCTGGCGATCCTTCTGCAGAACCTGTTCGACTCGGCGACAGTTCTGCCGACGCGGACCCCCGATGCGCTCTTCTCCAGCGAGCACCCCGCCAACCGCGTCGAAGCGTTCTACACCATCCAGTGCTCCGACAGCACCGTCCCGCGCGACCCCGCCGTCTACAGCCGGGTGGCAGCCACCGAGGACCTCCAGTCCCGCTACTTCGGCCGCACCGCGGTCTTCAACGCCACTCCCTGCGCCTTCTGGCAGGCCGAGGACCTGGACCGCTACACCGGCCCATGGAACCGCGAAACCGCCGCCCCGATCCTCGTCCTCAACAGTCGTTACGACCCCGCCACTCCACTGCGCGGCGCCAAAGCCGGTGCGGCCCAACTCAACCGAGCCCAGGTAGTAGTCATCGAAGGCGCGGGCCACAGCTCCATGTACGTCCAGAGCACCTGCGCCGAACACCTCAAACGCGACTACCTGTTCACAGCCCAGCTACCACCGGCCGGCATCAGCTGCGGAATCGACCGCTCCCCGTTCAGCTGAACATGCACAGCAGATCGTAGAGCGGCGGCTTCTCCACACTGCCCGTAGCGAACAGAACCCCCGCCAGCGGCGAGCAGATCAGCGAGGTCTCCGAAGACCCCGACCCACCCCCGGACCCGGAATCGGCAATGGGGGCTGCGGATGCGGCAGCGGGCGCACTGAGCAGTGCAACGGAAAGGACAGCAACTGTGGCGAACTTCTTCATGCGCCCAAAGAACACACCGACCGCCCCCAATGGAGTGAAATGTAAACATTTCATCCAAATTCCGTGATATCCCACAAATCACGCAGGCACGAACTACCCCGCAGGAGCTAGCCTTTCAAGACACGAATCACGAGGGGGAAGCACATGACCTACGACGATTGCGGATGGCATTCGGACTCGACGTCGGAGCTGGGACTCGACAGAGAAGCAGGAGCCACGCACATCGGAATCTTCTACGCGTGGGCAGTCGCCAACGACTTGCACTCGCCGACGGTGCCCATCTGGGGCGAACCAGAGGAAAAGCCCCGACCGGAGCTGGTCGCGTTGTTCAACCGCACCAAAACACCCGGCCGCTACCTGCTCGACCACTGCTGCGGCGAACTGAACCTCGCTGACCTCAACCCCCGCGGCCGAGCGTTCGCCGACGCCGCCTACCGCCCCTATCTGCGCTCCTACGACTACGTCCCCGAAATAGCCCGTACGTCCCCGAAATAGCCCGCCACGAAACCATTTACCACGCACCCGATACCTGGGAAACCTACGAGGCCGTCGCACCACTACTCGACGAGGCCTGGACGGAATGGACTCGCCACCACGAACACTGACCGCCCCCGCGCCTATCATCGAGCCATGACGAACGCGCATCCCCAGCGCCCCGACCTGCCCGAATACATGACCTGGGAAGAACTCGAGCAACTCCCCGAGGAAATCGCCTCGTGCATCGAGCTGTGGGAGGGGCGCGTGGTCTGGGCGCGGCGTGGACCGGGAGAACATCAAGAAGCCAGCAACCTGCTGTGGAGCGCTCTCCGCCGAGATGCCAAGCGCGCGATGACCAACGAGCCCGAGCACTGCTGGCAGGTTCGCACCGAGACGAACGTCTTCTTCGGCCAGCACGGCAAATCCGATTTCGTGACTCCGGATTTCATGATCCATCGATGCCTGGACAAGGCGTACGCGCACGTTCGCGCCGACGATGCACTCCTGGTCGGCGAGGTTCTCTCACCGTCGAACACCGCCGCCGAAATGGAAGCCAAAAGGGCCAGATACGCAGGTGCGGGTATTCCGTGGTACTGGGAAGTGACCTTGCATCCGCGGCGCAGTGAGATCGCGTATGCGCAGGCATACGGCCTGGCATCCGGCACCGGGACCTTGCCCGAGGGCGTGTCACCGCTCCGCAAGGCCAACTATCTCCTGGTCGGCGCGTGGTCGCCGGCCAACTCCACCGAGATCACCATCGCCTACCCGTTCCCGATCAACATCCCGTGGTCGGAGTTGACGCTGTGACCACCCGCCACTGGCGATATTCGGATCGTCGGCGAGTTCGTCATCCACCATCGCGCGTCGAGGTCACGACGTAGTTCGTCCGCATCCAGTGCCGGAATTCCGACGAAGGATCGCTGGGCGTTCGCGGTCGAGACGGACCGGCTTCGACGGATCGGAGTCACGTCAGCCAGGTAGTCAGCGATCTGCCGAAGGCACGGCCACCGCCTTGGAGATCCGTTCCTTCGGCCGAGCCAGGTTGGATATACTATTTGAAATTTAGATATCAACCGGAGGTTAAGATGGCACGGACAGTGGTCGATCTCGATGACGCCGCGCTCGCCGAGGCGGCTCGATACCTGGGAACAACGACCAAGAAGGACACCGTCAACGCCGCGTTGCGCGAGATCATCGATCGCCGCCGCCGCGCTGAGGCGATCGCCCGGATGCGGGCGATGGTAGCCAGTGGCGAGATCGACCTTCCCGAAACTGAACCTGCACGCCCAGGTCATGAGTCGGCGGCGTGACCGAACGATTCCTCGCCGACACCACCGCCCTGGTGCGATTCTTTCGAGGCCAGACCGGTGCGCAATGGGATCAGCTGGCCAGTTCCGGTCTGCTGGGGATCTGCGAACCTGTTCGCCAAGAGTACCTGCGCGCAACCGGGGGGCGTCCCGCTTACTACGAGGCAGCTGGTCTGCTTCACGAGATCTTTCCCTACTTCGCGATGCCCGATTCCTGCTGGGAGGATTCCGCGCAACTGCAGGATCGCCTCGCCGAGAAGGGCTGGCATCAGTGCGCGGGCCCGGTTGATCTGCTCGTCGCGGTTACCGCCGCACACCACAAATTGACTGTGCTGCACGCGGATTCGGACTATGAGACCATCGCCCGCCTCACCGGGCAGCCCGTTCAGTGCATCGACTGAAGTCACGACAAACGCAGCAAGGCACGGACCCTTTACTGAGAGTCCGTGCCTTGCTTCGATATTCGCCTAGACGGCAGCGCTCACGAGGAGCGCGAGCTCACCAGGAGCTCTTGTGCACGCCAGGGAGCTCACCGCGGTGCGCCATTTCGCGGACGCAGATACGGCACAGGCCGAACTTGCGGTAGACCGCGTGCGGGCGACCGCAACGCTGGCAGCGGGTGTAGGCGCGAACCGCGAACTTCGGCTTCGCCTCGGCCTTGATGCGCAGTGCTTTCTTAGCCATGTGCTCAGTTCTCCTTGAACGGGAAGCCGAGGTGCTTCAGCAGCGCGCGGCCTTCTTCGTTGTTGGTCGCCGTGGTGACAACCGTGATGTCCATACCGCGCGGGCGGTCGATGGAATCCACGTCGATCTCGTGGAACATCGACTGCTCGCTGAGGCCGAACGTGTAGTTGCCGTTGCCGTCGAACTGCTTCGGCGACAGGCCGCGGAAGTCGCGGATACGGGGCAGCGCGATGGACACGAGACGGTCCAGGAACTCCCACATCCGGTCGCCACGAAGGGTGACCTTCGCGCCGATCGGCATGCCCTCACGCAGCTTGAACTGCGCGATGGACTTGGTGGCCTTGCGGATCTCGGGCTTCTGGCCGGTGATCAGCTCGAGGTCCTTGACGGCACCGTTGATCAGCTTCGCGTCACGGGCGGCGTCGCCGACACCCATGTTCACGACGACCTTGACGACGCCGGGGATCTGCATCACGTTGGCGTACTCGAACTCGCCGTTCAGCGCGTCCTTGATCTCGGCGCGGTAGCGCGCCTTCAGCCGGGGCTGAGTCTGCTCAGAGGTGGTCATGTCAGATGTCCTTCCCGTTTTTACGGGAGATCCGGACGCGCTTGCCGGACTCTTCGTCGGTGCGGTAGCCGACGCGAGTCGGGTTACCGTCGGAGTCGACGACCATCACGTTGGAAACCTGGATGGGGGCTTCCTGGGTGACGATGCCACCCGAGGACGCGCCACGCTGGTTCGCGGAATCCGCGACGTGCTTCTTGATGCGGTTCACGCCTTCGACGAGAACCTTGCCGGTCGCCGGGAAAGCCTGAATGACCTTGCCCTTGGCGCCCTTGTCCTTGCCCGAAATGACGAGCACGGTGTCACCCTTGTGCACCTTCATAGTCAGAGCACCTCCGGGGCCAGCGAAACGATCTTCATGAAGCGCTTGTCACGCAGCTCGCGGCCGACCGGGCCGAAGATGCGGGTGCCACGAGGATCGTTGTCCGGCTTGATCAGCACGGCAGCGTTCTCGTCGAACTTGATGTAGGAACCGTCCGGACGACGACGCTCCTTGGTCGTGCGAACGACGACAGCCTTGACGACGTCGCCCTTCTTCACGTTGGCGCCGGGGATGGCGTCCTTCACGGTGGCGACAATGATGTCACCGATACCGGCATAGCGACGCGACGAGCCACCGAGCACGCGGATGCAAAGGATTTCCTTCGCCCCGGTGTTGTCGGCGACGCGCAGTCGCGACTCCTGCTGAATCAACTTCAGCACCTCCTGGACCTGGATGTATACGTACGCCGGATTGCCGACCCGACGCACATGGTCAGTTGCCCACCGGACGCGCGCCTGCCAGCGGAAATACCTTCCACTGGGGGTTCACTGCCGGATTGCGAGGGCATAGCTCCCGCAGGCAACCGTTCTAGTGTAGGTGACCCCGCTGGTCGACCCAAACCGGGGTCAGAAGTCGCCGATCTCGTACTCGACTTGCAGTGACTGGTCCAACGAAATCGGCCGGCTGCCCGAGTGTGGAAGCCGGCCGATTCCTTACTTCTGGAGCGATACCGGTCCGAGTTGCCAGGCACCGTCACCGTCGAGGGTGAGCATCTGGGTGTGGTGCTGGTCGACGGTGCTGCGGTGGGCCACCGAGACGACGATGGTGTCCGGAGCCTCGGTGCGGATCAGCTTGTAGAGGGAGTACTCCAAGCCCTCGTCGACGGCGGAGGTTGCCTCGTCGAGGAAGACCACCTTGGGCCGGACCAGCAGGATGCGGGCGAAGGCCAGGCGCTGCTGCTCACCCGGGGACAGGATCTTCGCCCAGTCGTCCTCTTCGTCGAGGCGGTCGACGAGGTGGCCGAGGTGAACCTTGCCGAGGACCTCGCGCAGGGTGTCGTCGCTGACGTCCTCGGACTTGGCCGGGTATTCGACCGCAGTCCGCAGATCACCGAGCGGAAGGTAGGGCAGCTGGGACAAGAACAGCGTCTCGGCCCCCGCGGGGCGGCCGATCTCGCCGTCGCTGTACGGCCACATCTGCGCGAGCGCGCGCAGCAACGTGGTCTTTCCGCTACCCGAGGCGCCCTTGACGACCAATGCGTCACTGGGGACGAGCCGCAGATTCAGATCATCTATGAGCACTTCACCGTCGGGCTTGCGGACGTCGACCTTGTCGAGGCGCACGGCGTCATCCAGGTCGACGGCGGCGAGCTTGGGGAGGTCACGGGATTCCTTGCTGGCGAGCAGCAATCCATCGAGACGGATCAGGGAGGCCCGATACTCGGCGAAGTCGTCGTAGGACTCGCGGAAGAACGACAGAGAGTCCTGAATCTCCCGGAATGCCGTGGCCGTCTGATTCATTCCACCCAGGGTGATCGAGCCGCTGAAGAAGCGCGGCGCCTGAATGAGATACGGGAAGAGATAGGCGGATTGGCTGACGACGAAGTTCCAGCCCGTGAACTTGATGTACCGGTAGATGTAGGTCCACTGGACCCGGATCACCTCGGCGAATCGGCTGAGCAGATTGGTCCGTTCGACGCGCTGCCCCCGGTAGAACGCGATGCTCTCCGCCGCGTCACGCACCCGCACAAGCGCGTAGCGGAAATCGGCGGTGGTCCGCTCCTTCAGGAAGTTGATCCGGATCAGCGGGTGACCGATCCAGAAGGCGATCACGGTGGAAACCAGGACATAGGTGAGCACGATGACCAGCGCAGCTCGGGGAATGGTGACGCCGAGGATCGTCATCGGCCCCGACAGATCCCACAGGACCTTGGTGAAGGACACGACCGAGACGACGGCCGTCACCGCGCCGAGCGCCAGTGCGCGGGACTGTGCGGTGAATGTGTCGGTGTCGGCCTGGATTCGCTGGTCGGGGTTGTCGATCGTGTTGTCGATGAACCGAGCCCGATAGAAGGCGCGGCCTTCCATCCAGTCGCCGGTGACGCGCTCGGTCAACCACACCCGCCAGCGGATGTCGAAGGCGAGCTTGGCGTACAGGTACACCAACTCTTTGACCGTCCAGATGGAGATCAACAGGGTGAACAGCTTCGCCGAGTTCCAAAACCCGGTTTTCGCGTCCGACAGGGATGCGTCGTCACCGGAGTTCAAAGCGGATGCGGCGAGCTGGAACGAGGCGAACATGTCGTTGCCCCAGTAGCTGAGCAGCACGCTCAATCGAACAGTCAGCATGGCCATGAACAACAATGCCGCGATGAAAAGCCAAGTGCGCCAAGCTCCGGGCCCACGGAAGTAATCACCGCTGACATACCAGAACTGGCGACCCCACTTCGTCAGCCGGAGCAGCAGTGCGGCGATCACCACGAATACCACTGCGGTGATGAGGAAGGCGATCCCGAGCCACTTCAGGCTCTCGAACCACTCGACGCTCCAGTCTCTAGACGTCTCCACGCACGCATCCCATCCGAAGAAGGCCGAAATTCGGCGCAGTCTAACCCGCCGAACACGTCTTCGCCGGTCGCCGCGAGCGGGGTGCGGTGGCCACGGCTCGGCCCATCGATTGACCAACCCGAAACGACGTAGGTTAGCCTAGGCTGACTTATGCTGGAACAGGCTCGTCAGAGCCGCTCGGGGACCACTTCCTCGATGTCGGAGGGACGCAACAATGACTGCTCGGACTTCACTCGGGTGGCGCCGCATGGCGGTAGCCGTGCTGGCAGGCACCCTCGCCTTCGGCGGTGCCACAGCCTGCGGCTCCTCCGAGGATGCGGCAACGGGCGGTGAAGCGGTGACCATCACCCACGCCCGCGGCGAAACCACCGTCCCCACCACCCCGAAGAAGATCGTCGCCCTCGGCAACCAGTGGCTCGACAGCTCCCTCGCCCTCGGCGTGGTCCCCGTCGGCTACATCGACAATGTCTCCGCCGTCTCCAAGAGCACCCCGCCGTGGACCCCGGAGTCGCTCAAGCAGTCCACGGCCCTCAACACCACCGGCAGCATCGCCGAGCAGGTGGCCGCTTTGGAGCCGGACCTGATCCTGGCCGATCCGTTCATCGCTGATCAGAAGACCTACGACGACCTGTCCAAGGTCGCCCCCACCCTTCCCGCGCTCACCAAGGACGCCGTCACCCCGTGGCAGGACCAGGTCACCGCACTGGGCAAGGTGCTGCACAAGGAGTCCGACGCGGGCGCGGTGATCAAGAAGGTCGACGACAAGATCGCCGCCATCGCCACCGCCAATCCCGGCCTGAAGGGCAAGACCTTCGCCAGCACCTGGCTCGCGAGCCCCGCGCAGCTGATGGTGCTGACCGACCCCAACGACGGTTCGGCGAAGGTGTTCACCGCGCTGGGCATGGGCATCCCCGCCAATCTCACCGCGATGCCCGCCAACCAGGGTCGCCTGGCGTTGTCGCCGGAGAAGGTCGACGAGCTAACCGCCGACCTGCTGCTGGCCGGCTACTCCCCCGGCCTCGACGAGAAGTACCGGCAGCTGCCGGGTTACGCCGATCTGCCGTCGGTGCGCAAGGGTTCGGTCGTGTTCCTGACCACGCAGGAGATCAGCGCGATCAACCAGCCCAGTGCATTATCGGTGCCGTACATGCTGGACAAGCTCGAGCCCGCGTTCGCCGCAGCCGCGAAATAGGTTCTGCCCCAACTCAAGTTCTACCCCGAGGATTCACCGTGCTCGCCTCCGCTTACCCCGCCCAGACCCGATTCGCCCTCCGTGCGGGCGTGACCTGCCTGACGACTCCCGCGGGCGCCGTGCTGCTGAATCCGCCGCGCAACGAGAAGCTGACCGGGCTGGGCGCGGGTGCGCTGCAGGCACTGAAAACCCTCAACCAGGGCCCGGCGACGGCCGCGGAGATGGCGACCGCCGCCGCGGGCGACGACATCACCGCCCTGATGCGCAAGCTCACCGACGGCGGCTGGCTCTCGGTGACCGTCCGCGACGGCGGCCGCGATCTCTACAGCATCCGCCCCTTCGCCGACCCCGCCCCGCGTCCAGAGGCCGCCCTTCCCACCTGGTCGGCGACACTGTCGAAATTCGCTGTCCTGCACCGTGACAGCCAGGGTTTCGTCCTCGAACACCCCCGGTCCTGGTGCGACCTTCGCATCCACGACCCGCGCCTGCTCGCCCTCCTCGACGGCCCGCTCGCCGCCGATTCCCCGGTGCCCGCCGCCGTGAAAACCCAGTTCATGGCCGATCTGCAGTGGTGCGGTTTCCTGGTCGACGGCGACGAGGAGGAGCGCGAGTTCACCACCCGCTCCTGGAACACCCCCGATCTGTGGTTCCACCGCCGCAGCACCCTCGGCGCCCGCACCATCACCTGGGACGACTTCGGCCCCACCCGCTGGGCCGACGGCCAGTTCCCCGAATTGCCCGCCCGCCGTGCACCATTCACCGGCGAACCGATCTACCTGGCGAAGCCGGACCTGGTCGCGCTGCGCGTCTCCGATCCCAGCCTCGCCGCCACCATCGAAGATCGCGTCTCCACCCGCGCCTTCGACGACGCCGCCCCCATCACGTCAGTTCAGTTGGGCGAGTTGCTGTTCCGCACCGCCCGCACCCGCGAAGACGGCTCCCGCCCCTACCCCTCCGGCGGCGAAGCCTACGAACTCGAGATCTACCCCGTGGTGCGCAACGTCGCAGGCCTGGAAAACGGCATGTACCACTACGATTCGGCCGACCACACCCTCCGCCTCGTCGCCCCCACCGACTCCCCCGCCGTGCAGAAGCTCCTCAAATCCACCTCGGCAACCCTGGCAGGCGGCGCGCAACCGCAAGTCCTGCTACTGGTTTCAGCCCGCGCGGGCCGCGTCATGTGGAGCTACGAACAGGTCGCCTACGCCAACATCCTCAAACACGTCGGCGTCCTCATGCAGACCGTCTACCTCACCGCCACCGCCATGAACCTCGGCGTGGTCGCCCAAGGTTTCAGCGACACAACAGCTTTCGCCGCCGCCACCGGCCTCGACGAACTCGAAGAATGCAACGTCGGCAGCATCATCGTGGGCTCCCCCGCCCGCTGATCCTGTCCGTCGCACCGACGAACTCGCATCAGGTACGTTCCTTCGAATGAGGGAACTCGCGTACACCGTCTCGCCCGACAGTGAACTTCCCTACTACGGGTCCGTGTCGTTGTGCGCGGTGATCGACAGTCCCGTCACCGCCATGGAAGCACGATTCTCGCAGGCCTTCAGCCACTCCCCGACCGGTGGCGCCTTTCTCCTGCTCGTGCTGCGAACGGGCGCGCCGCTCGGCCTGTTCGCGCCACCGGATCGCACCTGCGCCTATGTGGCGGTACGCGGGTACGGAGACGTGCGACCGCAGGTGGAGTTCCTGATGGAGGCGACGGGAATACCGCGAGAGTCGGTGCGCTGGTTGGCCCCCACCGATGCCGACAGCGACGGTCCGCGCGTAGTCGAAGGCTGCGACGCCCACCTCGGCCCGCCTGAACCGCCGTGGCTCGCCGAGGTGAACGCGTCGATATCGGCGGCATCGGATCCTCGGCTGCGACGAGAGCCGGTGACCTCACGCGCGGAGGCAAAGGAACTGTTCGGCAACGTGTTCGGAGCCGGTCGAGAGTTCGGCATGATCGAGTGCACGCACGGATGGGTCGGCCGGGCGGTCTTGACCGACGCAGAGATCGCCAGCGGGGCCGGACTCGGTCTCGGAAACTACGTGCTCAACAAGAAGACCGGCGCTATCACCGCACACCGGAGCCTGCCGCCCCACCTGATCGGCGAGGAGTTCGATGCGGCGATCGAAGCGGGCGAGCGAGTCGCCGGCTACCAGGTGTACCCACCACTTCAACGAATCGCCCTCTTTCGAACGTCCGAGGACGCCCGAACCGTCAACTACCGCGTCGAGGTCACCCGACTGGACCGACAGAGCGACACAGCCACCCAACACGTCGAGATCACCAAGAACCCGATCCGTCACAAACCGACCGACCGGACCTCCGCCGTCGCGACCTCCTGGGCCCTGATGCGCAAGAACACCACCGGCACCTGGCCCGCAGAGGGGACGTTCGACCACTAGACCTCACGACCGAAACGGTTGTCGCACTGCGACTTCACCACGCGTGACGCGGGGCGCCGCCGAAACCGGAACGCGCTCACGGCCAGACGTTCGCCAGAATAGACCCCGCACGCGGAAATGCCTGGCCGGAGCGAGAACTCAGTAGTTGCTCGCAAGGTCCAGAGTGTGTAGCGTCACACGAACAAGAACGGCCGCCCGGTGAGCTACCAACTCACCGAACGGCCTAGGTACGAAACAGTCACAGCTGTTCGCACCGTGGGATGAAATCCTACATGCAACGGCTCGGCGCACCCTGCGTCGGGCTTTCGTCGTTTCATGGGTGAAATCTGCCCCGACGACGGGCTACCTGTGTCGTGCCCTGGGCCGTGTGCCGCTCCTGTCGGTCGTTATCGGAGAGCCCGACCGAGGGACAGACAACCCTATTAACCCAGCCTCCTGCGAGCACCTTCGTCGTACGCCTCGCACGTACGCACCTGGTCGGTTCGGGAGTGCACACCTTCGCCCAGGTCCAACATCGCCACATGCCGAAACAGGCGTGGGGCCAATCGTGTTGGCCGAGGACGCAAATCGGGGTTCGGTGCGGGGAACCGGGCAGGGATGGTTACGACACCGGCACCCCTGGGTGCTCCTCGAGGTCCAACACAGTGCGGGCGAAGCCCGCTCCGTATCGAGCAGGAGGAAGCGATGGCGAGCTCTGATGAACCTGAGGGCTTCAGATTCGAGGAGATTCCCGTCGCCGGGGTAGCACTCGCCGGACAGGGGCCAGACCTACTCACCGGCCCCGAGCGCGACGCGATCCAGTCCTATGCGCTCAACGGGTTCGAACGGATCAATAAGGCTCTCTGGGATCAGACACCGATCGCCAACGCCCTCGCTCAGTGCATCGATGCCATCAGATCGGGCCTGATGAAGTATCCGCTGCCGACCACGGTGCGCGTCACCCGTGAAGATGAGGCACGCAACATGGGCATCGTCAGTGACGAGTCCGCCTATGCGCTGATCGACCGGAAATTCACGCACCTCGGATTCCTCTCCGCGAGCGGCACGACCAACCCTCCACGATCAACGAGACACACCGATCCGGTGATTCTGGACCTGATCGTTCCCGCAGGCACTCCAGCCCTGAGACTGGGTGAACTCGCCGAGATCCCAGACGAACGCGAGGTGCTACTCATCGACGCACGCAGCTACTTCGTTGTTGGCGTCGCCTGGGACCAGGCGCGTAGCATGTGGCGTATCCACGCGATTGTGACGGAGGACGAGCGATGAGTGCACTGACGCAAGAATCGTTGCGTGTCGTCGAGGTGGAGTTGTCGCCGGAGCAGGTTGAGGAGCATCGGCGCCAGGCCGAGAAGCTCCTTGGCAAGGCTCTTCCGCCGCGGTCCAAGACGGCTGCGGTCGGCTCGCGCTCCCGCTAGTCCTGGTCCCGTCGATCGAGCTCCCAGGGAGCACGTCCGGATCGACCTCGAACCCCATTCCCCACGAATCGACACCATCGGCAGATTGGCCCGCAACCACGTCTCGATTTCGCCGGTCTGCTCGGCGACCTACCCGGCAGGCGTCGAATGCTTCGGCTCCATGACGATCCCCGTCCTCGCGCGAGACGTGCGTCACATAATGCAACCGACGACGACTCCCGCGCGTCCAAACTAGTGACGTGCTTCCTGACAGAGCGAGGGTCTCATGAACGACGACTGGTCGGCTCCCACCCGGGCTGAGAACAACGCGTTGCGTGCGCAGATCGATTCGATGCTCGAGACCTTCAATGCCGAGAAGTCAGCGTTGCTCGATGCCCAGTCCCAGGCCGCCGAGTTGGTGAGCGTATGGTCCGCCGACGGGTTGGTGCGGGTGTCGGGGACGATCGCGGGCGTGTCGGAAGTCCATATCGTCGCCGATGCGTTCAAACGGACGACCCCGGAATCGTTGGGTAGCTCGGTCACCGAAGCCATCGCCGAACTGGCACGTCAGACCACGCAGGTCCAACAACAGGCATTGGGTTCGCTGACCGGGTCGATGCCGGATCTGTCGGACCTGGTCCCCGGCGCCCCGAGCATGAAAGACCTCATCGCCCAGCTGACCCCACCACCACCACCGCTGCCGGAGCCGGTAGTGGAGGCTGCCCCCAGTCTCGTTGATGACTCCGACGACGAAGAAGGCGATTACTTCCGTAACCGAAGCTATCTGCGATGAGTTCGGTCAACGTTGATCCCGAAGCGTTGCGTAATACCCAACCGGGATTCGTTGCGGTCGCATCCACGATCACGACTGCCGCCCAAGCGTTGGCCGCGGTCATCGCCGCGGAGGGTGAGTGCTGGGGTGGTGACGAGGTCGGTTCCGCGTTCGCCAAGAACTACACCCCCGGCGTCGACCCCGGCCAAAAAGCAGTGACCGGGTTGGCGACCACGATGACCCAGCTGGGCGAGAACATGGTCACCGTCGCGAACACCTTCCAAAACCAAGACACCACCCAGGCCGGCGCTATCGGCCAGGCAGCGGGTTCGCTGTAAATGGGCATCAATATCCCCGGCGACCTGCAATGGGTCGCGCAATACGTTCTCGGAGCCGGTGATTGGCCCGACGGTGACGAAACCGCGATGCGAAGGGTCGCTGATGGGTGGACCGCGATGGCCAACACCCTCAACACCGTCGACGACGATGCCGCCAAAGTGCTCAACGTGGTGCTATCGGCGATCTCCGAAGGCGAAACACACACCTCGATCGCTACCTTCCGCGACAAACTGTTGTCCGGTGACGAGGCCACCTTCACCGCGGTCCGGAAATGGTGCGAAGCCCAAGCCGAGATCCTCAACGACGGCGCCAACGACATCGAGCACACCAAGCTCGTGATCATCGGCACGATGATCGTGACCGCGGTCTCGCTCGTCGCGGCCCTCGCGACCTCCTGGACCGGTGTCGGAGCGGCCGCAGGTGTCGCCGCACGAGTCGCGGCGCAGGTCGCGATCCGTGCGGCGATCAAACAACTCATCGCCCGCATGCTCACCCGCGCCGCCGCGAAAGCCGCCGCTCGACTGGCGTTGCGTGGCGCGGCATTCGAAGCGTTGGAAGAGGGCGGCCTCGATATGGCCGCCCGATTGATCCAGGTCGCCAACGGCGACCGCACCGGCGACAAGTTCGGTTGGCAGGACTGGAGTCTGGCGACTGTCGGTGGTGCGGTCGGCGGCGCGGTCGGCGGTGTCCTCGGCGGCGGGACCGGCGCTCTCGGTGATGTCGCGTCATCGACCGCGGGTAAGGCCGCGACCAAGGTCATCGGTGGCACTGCCACCGAATTGGGTGCCGACGTGTCGGCCCAGCTTGCTGCAGCTGGTATGGGTGCGGCTTTGTACGATCGGGAATTCCAGCTCGATTTCGGTGTCGATACGTTCACCAGCGCTGGTGCCGGAGGTGTACAGAGCGCACTGGAATCTGGTGGTAGCGGCGGAAATTCCACGGCCCCAACCGTTCCCGGACTAGATACCGAAGCACCTGGTGCGACCTCGCCTGCGGGGACTGACACACCGCCAGGGGGCGGTGACCCATCGCCAACCGACAACGGTAGCCCTACTGATGGCGCCCCTACGGCCCCGGCCGGGACCGATACCAGCAGCCCGACCGACGGTGCTCCCACCGCACCGGCTGGAACCGACACCGAATCCCCATCGGCACCCACGGGCGAACAGGGCTCAGCGGCCAACGGAGCATCCTCTCCACAGAGCGGCGCGCCCGACACACCCACAGGAGGAACTCCTTCCGCCGAAACTCCGAATAGCAACGGCGCGAACGGATCTCCCGCTCCCGGCGACTCAGCATCGCCGAATTCGAATACCCCGAACCCTGGAGAAACCGCCCCGCCATCCACCCCGAACGGCGCAGCTTCCCCGGAGAGCCCTTCAGGCGACGCCACCCCATCCAGTCCGAACCCGAGTAGCACCACCGACACTCCGCCGACGAACGACACCACTCAGCAACCTCCAAATAGCAACAGCCCCACCGAAAACCAGGGACCGGCCGCGGCAACGCCATCAACGCCCGCCGAGTCCGGCACGCCATCGCCCAGCAGCGCCGCTGCCGCAATCACCCCAACAACCGAAACACCCAGCACACCCGACACGTCACTGGACCTCCCGTCCCAAGACACCCCGGCCCAGAACCCTCCGACCGATAACAGCCCCGCGAATCCCACTACCGGACAGCCGAATCCGCAGCAGACAACCCCGAATGACGACGGCGCCACCGCGATGCCGCCCGCGAACCCCCCGACAACATCGCCAACGCACGCAACAACAACCACAGAGGCGACACCCCAACAGCCGACCACACCGACCGCCGCCTCACCCTCGATCCCGACGACCAACCCCAGCAGCACCCCTTCCGACACCACCCGCCCAACATCCACAGACACATCGACCGCCACCGCCACCACAGCAACGGCTCCTCCACCTCAAACCGCAAACCCGACGCCCACAACGACTCCCGCCCCGCCCAGCACTCCGCCGACACCCCCGATCACCCAAACCCCGATCTCGACACCGTTATCGCCTAGGTCGACCACAACACCCCCGGTAACCACCGGCGCTCCACCAACGACAACGCCGTCGAACACGCCTGGCACCACACCCAACCCCACCCCTGCACCGGTCACACAGCAGCCGTCTTCCCCGACTCAACAGCAGACGCTCGGTACCAACCCCACCCCGCCGAGCTCACCCAACACCCACCAGCCGTTCGGGCCGAACTCCACACCGACCAGCAGTCCCAGCCCGCCGAGCATCACGAGTCCACCGCCCGGAAATCGGGCCCGCGAACTCCGTGAATCGTTGCGTAACTTGCCGTCCCAGGACGGTCGAACCACTGCGGTCGACGCGAATCGGAGCCCGTTCATCCAGCGTCCGCCCGCCTACCGAATTCGCCGGTTCCACCTGGGCGGAAACCGGTGGGTCGCCGTCGCCACGATCCGCGCGCATATCCCCAACGCCCACTTGATGTCACCTAACGACCTGCGTCAAGCAATGGAGAACATCCAGGCGACCGTCGATGCGACGTTCAACAACGGCAGCCCTCTGCTCAGTGACGATCGTTTCCTGGTCGACGTGGAATTCACCAATGATCCCGCGTCCGCCGACACAAACCTGGATCCCAGTCGGCCGACCGGCATCGCCAACGCGCTCCGCGACCACATAGGCTTGTTCCCCGCTCCGCCCGGACAACTCCTGAGCCCGAACGATCTTCGCGAGATCAGCAATGACATCGCCCGCGCGAATACACCGTCGAGAATCAGTGATCCCGCAGATTCCCGAGTGATCGATCATCGCGAACTTACCGACGTCGAGGACCCCCAGTACCAAATTGACGTCGAAGACTCGCTTCGCGCAGGTAACGGCTTCATCCAGGGCGCGGACCCCCGCACCCACCCGTACGGACATCTGACCAACGATGGCGGACGCAGTGTCCCAGGCCGCGGCAACAACTGCCTTGACTGCTCACTGTCCGCCTTGTCGTCGTTCTTCGGCCTTCCTCGAGTGTCCGCGCCCCGGTGGCCCGACCGGACGCCGAATGGCGAGTTGGACAACGTGTCAGGAGAATGGAACGGGCGGGGACGTGCCGCAGCCTGCCTGGGCGCGGAATGGGCGTCGTTTTCGGGAATGTCGATTCCGGACCAGTACCAGGCCTTGCACGACTACGTCGCCGGCCTCGGCCCGGGTTCTGCGGCCATGGTCGGAACCAGGTGGCATGCGCGTGACGCCAACGGCAACAAGCTCTACAACCAGGACGGTTCACCCGTATTCCGCGGCGGTCACGCCACAGTGATCGTCTTCCCGCCGGGAGCAACAGGCCCGGTGTGGTGGGATCCGCAGTCCGGTCAAACATTCGACGCTCCACCGCCTGACCTGACCAACAACTCGGCGGCCTTGGAGTGCATACCCATCGACGCAAACGGAGGACCGACTCATGGCGGAACCAGTACCCACCCGGGAACAGGCCAGACATTTGCTGGCCCAAGTGTTCGGTCCGAGCCCGGAGTACAGCATTCTGGAGGGCAAACACGGCTGGGTATGCCAGCCGATGCTGTCGCCGCAGGAGGACGCCCAGCGGGGGATGGGCTTGGGGAATTACGTGATCAACAAGCATACGGGGGTGATTACGGCGCACTCGAGCATGGCGATGCCGGTGATCGCGGAGGAATTCGACGCGACGACGGAAGCAGGCCTACCTCCACAGGGCTACCAGGTGTTCCCGAAACAGCGCCGAATTCACCTGACTCGACGGTTCGAGGATCAGAACACGATCGTGTACCGAGTGCACCTGACCTTCTTGGCGAGCCCGGACGATCCGGGGATCACCCAGGAAGTCGAGATCACCAAGAATCCGATCCGCCACCGTCCGACGGACCGCGTCTCGGCGGTAGCGACGTCGTGGGCGTACGAGCAGAGTCAGAACACGGGGATGTGGCCCGAGGAGGGGACGATCGAGCAGTAGGCGATCGACCGAGCGACTTCACTGCTCCGGCGACCGCGCCCCAAGCCTCGCCGACCACTCCAGAAGCCACGTCGAACCCGACAGATGGCCCGAAGACGCCTACCAGCCAGACCCAAACATCACCGCCCCCGTCGACCCCTGGTACGTCCCCAACACCCGTCAATGACACAACGCCCACCTCCCACCAGCCGTCTACTCCAACGCAATCAACCCCGACTCCGCAGCAGGTAGACAACGCCAACCAGTCACGTTCAGCCCGCGAGAACCTTCGTTCCCAGCACCCTGACGGCGGAGTGCGCCATGTCGGCAACCCGCAAAGTGGCCGAAGCTTCACCTGGAGCAGGTTCACCAACGCGTTCGACGCACCGGTGTCGATGCTCCGAATCGGAATCCGCGTAACCGGTACCGGCAACCTCGATCCCGCGGTCGTCCAAGCGCTGCTCGAGCGAGCACAATTGGCCGTCGACCTGCATTTCAACCGTGGCGATCGACTCCTGTCCGGCGACTGGATGATGGTCGACCTGGTCCCAGTCAGCGACCCGGCCGCGGCCGACATGACTATCGATCTCGATGCGGCGAGCCCCCACAGCACATCGATCGACGCCGACTTCGACACCCTCACTGAGCTACTGAGAGAACAGCTCGGATTGCCTCCCAACGGCACCGACCTGGATCCGAACGACCTACGCGAACTGAGCAACAGCATCGCTCGCGCCAATACACCGGCAGCGCTGGACGGCCTGCCCGACACCCGGGTCGAAGGCCCGAAGGCACTCGACAGTCTCGAACAGGCCGAATACCAGCACGACGTGGAAGACGCTCTGCGCGACGGCAACCGGTTCTTGGTCGGCGCCGACCCGCGAACCAACGACTACGGCCACCTCATAAACGACGGCGGACCGGATGAACAGGGTCGAAGCAACAACTGCCTCGACGGGTCACTGGCCGCACTGTCATCGTTCAACGGCAGACCCGAAGTCGGTTCACCGCGCTGGCCCGACCTCGACGACGACGGCGAACTCGACACCAGAAGGGGCGAGGAAGACGGAATCGATCGCGCGACAGCATGGTTGGGCGGTACCTGGCAACTCGGCGACGCCAACCAGGCTGTCTCAGCTCAGTTCCAGGCGCTGCACGACCAGATCCGCAGCATGGGCCCCGGCGCGTCAGCACTGGTCGTCAACACCTGGCACGCGCGAGACAGCGATACCGGCGAACTGCTGTACGAGTCGGATGGGTCGCCCCAGGTCGACGGCTCGCACGCGACTGTCGTCGTCTATCCACACGGTGCCACGGGGCCAGTGTGGTGGGACCCTCAATTATCGGCATACTCGGAAACCCCGCCGCATTATCTGACCAGCGGAACGGTCGAACTCTGGTCGATGCCCGTCGATACGCAAGGAGTAGCAAATGCCGGTTCCACCGCTGGTCACCAAGGAACAAGCGCAGGCATACCTGGCGGCAGCGTTCCCAACCCAGACGTTCTCGGTGATCGAGTTCAACCACGGGTGGGTCTGTCGACCGGAGCTGAGCCCGGAACAGAAAGCAGCGGGCCAGGGACTCGGCCAGACGAGCTACGTCCTCAACAAGCAGACCGGGATAGTGACAGTGCATCCGAGCCTGCACCCGTGGACGATCGGGGAGAACTACGACCAGGCGGTCGAGACCGGCCAGCCGGTGAACGGCCGACAGATCTACCCGAAACGCCGACAGGCGAACTTCCAGCGCCTGGCCGAGACTCCCGAGACGATCACGTACCAAGTGACAGTGACGTCGCTGGAGAACCCGACGGAACCAACCGAGACCTACCAACTGACCTTCGACAAACAAACCCTGAAGCGGGACCAACACGGCCCGATGGACTCACTGGTGATCTCGAAGGCACAGTGGCTCAGCCGACGGCAGCAGAGTTGGCCGAGGGACGGGACGATCGAGGATTAGTCGGCCAGACCGGATCTGATCAGCCAAGGATCGCTCTGGACGTAGATGACGGAGCGACCTCAATTGACTCCGACCAGGAATGGAGCCAGTCAGGCGCAGCGATGCGTCCACACGACCCAAGTTTCGACGACGCGTGGGCCGCCGAGGCATACGACCATTTCCGGGCTTCCGACGACGACGTCCCACGAATCGCGGCAGCGTTGGCCGATGTCCAGAGGTCTGACGGGTCCACTGGATTTACTGACAGTGAGATCGCCCAGATCAAGAATCACCTGATGCGCGAACAGCACCTCCTTCGCGATTACGACACCGGTGGCTTCGTGCTCGGTCGGTTCGATCCGTCAGCAGATCAGGCCGAGGCGTGGATTCGCCTTATTGCAGGTCGACCATTGTCCCAAGACATCGTGATGCTCGAACACGAGTTGACCGAGTCGAACTATATGCGCGCTCACCCCGACTCGACCTACCCCGATGCGCACGCCGTAGCCAACCAGCAACACAATTGGCAAGACGACATCCCTGCTCGCACCGGCGAGCGATACGACCAGACGTTGGAGACCGACAATGGCACTACTGGTGTTCTTCGACCGGGTGCAGGAGACCTCGACGCAAGTCGAATACCGGTTCGGGACGACGGAGACGGACCGCGACCGCACGTTGGTGATCGACAAGCAGACTCGCGAGTTCAAGACAACCAACAGCCCGATGGACGGGATAGCACGGGCGACAGCAGGCCGAATTCTGCACAAGCTCAGGACGGAAGGGTCCTGGCCGAAGGGAGGACTAATTCAGTCCTGAGCCCGGATCCAGACGTCCGTCGGATCGACACCGACGAGGATGGCCCGCCTGCTGATGATCCTCGACGTTTGGGAAGAACTCACCCCAACACGGCACCCGATCACGCTCCTCCGCCGGACACTTCCCAAGGACCCGACGACTCACCGACCCAACCGCTTCCCGTACTGTCGGCGATTCCGTTGTCTGCACGCCTGCAAGGATATTTCGACATTGGGGAAAGTACTCCCGCCGGTCGGTCCTACTTCGAGGAATCCGACTCCGAAATGAGAGAGTACGCCCAGTGGGTTGGAGCGTTGCCCAACTTCTACACCATTGATATGCACGGAGATCCCGAAGCAGTCTTCATCGGTGATGATGAACTTTCGCCGGAAGACCTCGCCGCGCTCATCAGAGCCGACCCACGCTGGCAAAATCGCTCGATCCGGTTACTTTGCTGCGAGACTGGCCAGGGTCAAGATCCTTTCGCTCAGCATCTTGCCAATGAATTGGGCGTTCAAGTGTGGGCACCGAACGAGGTTGCTTGGACCGACGAGGATGGAACTGTCGTGGTCGCGACCGAGGTCGAAGACCCGTTGACCGGCGAAGTTGATGCAAAAGATCCGCCGGATGGAGACTGGATCTTGTTCGAGCCCGAGAACCAGCAGTGAGGAGATTCTGCATCGTGAAGTTTTCTCGACCATTTGACGGAATAGACGACAATGGCGCGCCGATAACGGCGTCGAGACGGATAGTTGCAGACCCCGCGGAAAAAGAGAGAATCTTGGAATTCCTCAGAGGGGGGTCACCTATCCGAGCAGCCAATGGAAAATCCAAAGACCAGATCGACCCATCAAAAGGGAAGGTCGTTCCACGCATTTTCAAAACCGATGGTGAATGGATTTGGACGGCAGCATCGAGGTACTACTTGGAAGAGTACGGGATAGCGCCCGAGGAAGAGTTTCTGTCGCATATGGAATCATGCGACCATCAGGCCGCTACTCCCGATGCTCAAGCGCGAGAACGCGCCGTACAGGAGCTTGCCGCTCGCAGGAAAGGTAAGTAGCAGCTTTGGCGATCTACCTAGTTTTCAAACTTGCCTCAGAAACCGATGACGAGGTGATATATGAATTCGGCGGAGCGGAACGAGAATTCGATCAGACGGTAAGGATCCATAAGTCAGATTATACGGTAACGTTCGCGGATGGAAAAGAAGACAGGATGGCCGTACTGGTAGCCGGGATGGCTATTTCCCGGCACCGTACTGATGGGACATGGATGAAGTTCGGTAGCCGTCAGTCCTAGGTGCCAGCTTACGTACGGCACAGTAGGCGCAGGTGGGCGCAAGTATAGATGGAGCTCGGGTGGAACACAGTTGGCGGGAAATAGTTACGGTCATATTCTATCGGACCCAGTTCGAGAAAGAGCTAGGCGACGATATAGTTCACAGAATTGCGAACGCACTGATCGTAGAGCCGCTCAGAACGTACACCGCCGAAGAAGAATACGCCGCGCTCCGCGAAGGCCTCACGATTTCTGCGCCTCTTCCGACAGTCGTGGAGATGAAGCAAAGCCCCGGCGAGCTGTATCAGTTTCTGTACCGCATTGTCGACCAGATGGACGCATTGCGCCCTTGGACAGATCCAGAGTACGTCCAGCTTTCGAGCGACTGGCTTCCGGCCTTCGCCGGAGCACAACCAATCGCACGCATTGCATTATCGATGAACAACATCGAAGGCCGACTGGCCCGTCGATTCGATCGCGATGACAGCGGCGCCGTATCTCTCGTGCTACGCCTGCGATCAGGCGCCGTCATCGGCTTCTTCTCGCCATATTGGGAGAGCAGCGATGATCCCATGGTGGCCAGCGGAAACCCGGACCACGATCCGATGGGTGCCCTCCGCGAACTGACCAGCACCGGCAGGTTGGGATGGGAGAGTATCTTCGTTCTCGACAGCGAGGACGCACGGTGCTCGCCACTCGCTACTCGATATGAGACGACGCCAATTCAGGCCACCTTCCGGGGTGAGCACCTTGTCGATAATTCCGTTTGGGGAAAAACGCAAGTCCAATATCTGGACTACAACGAGCGTCAGCGCTTTCGGTTGCACGGCTACGACGGATTGTTACACACCGTCGGAGGAGATTTGTTCGACACCACGTCTGCACAAACCTTGTGGACTCCGCAGGGAGGTCGAGCGATCTTTGCCATGGATCAAGACGGCAACCTGTATTCGGCCCCATTTCATATCCTCGGAAAGTTCCATCACTCGAGCTTCCTGGCGGGAGCGCCGGCCGCAGGAGCCGGAGAAATCGCAGCACGCGATGGGAAAGTCATCATGATCAGCGACCACAGCACCCACTACCAACCCACTCGAAAATTCACCCGACAGGTTCTGGACAGCCTACGTCGCCAGGGTGCGGCAATCGATGACAACCAAGTTGAGTATCACTCTGCTGTCTGAATATCGAACGATCACAGCCAACTGCGGGGTTTCGGGGTCGGCGGGGCGGAGGTCGGAAAGGCCGCGCTGTAGGCGGCGATCCGGCCCCGACGGGGATCCTGTTCGCTCGTGACGAGCTAGAGACCAGCACCGACCGCCACCGCGTCCTCGTTGGCGTCCATGTTCCTGGTCCTACCTGCGGCGTTGGGAATTCCCAACGCGTTGTGAAGACTGGTTGTGATGGGATGGAACCGACCAGCTTCGGGTTGCGTCTAAGTTGATGTAGGCGGGTTGCTGCCGTGTCCGACCAGGTAGGAGTGCTGTGCGAAGCGTTGTGGTGATGCGGGCTGTGGTCTGCGGTGCGGTCGGGGCGGCTGTGCTTGCGGGGTGCGGGGGGACTGAGGAGGGGTCGGCTGGGCCTACGACTTCGGACGCTCTCGAGCTGTTCAATCCGTGTCGGGGGGCGTTGTCGGATGAGGTATTGCTGGGTGTGGGGCTCGATCCTGCGTCGAAAGGTATCTTGACCGATCCGCCGACCGGCGTCTCGGCCTGGAGGGCCTGCGACTGGATACCGCTAGACAACCGGTACGGATCCGGGTCCCGGAGTGTCATGGTGATGTCCACGAGTCACACACTCGAGGAAGCACGCGTGAAGGCGAGTGCCGAAGTCATTCGAGACACGACCGTCAACGCGCGGCCCGGCCTGGTGTCGAAGGAGAAGGGCGATCCAGATGCCTGCTACGTGTCCTTCAAGGCCGAACAGGGCATGTTCGAAATCCGCACCTCATGGTTGAGCACAGAAGGACCTCGGGTCGGAGATCTTTGCGGAATGACAGAAAAATACGCTGCGGCAATTGAACCGCACCTACCGAAGTAAGCCCGGGGGACCAGATGACGCAGGACCACGCCACGTATTGGCGAAACATGAAGACTCAAGCGGTCAACGGTGAGTTCAAGCTCGACGAAGATCTAGGTGAAGCGCTCGCCGGTGTGGTCAGCCAATACATCACAGACCTGGAGCGACAGAAGACATATGCGCAGGCTCTCAATCGCCTGACCGGTTGGGGTAGCCTCCCGTCCGCCGACGCCATCCGTGCCAAGTACGAAGCCAAGGCAGTGGCAGGAGGCGGCGGCGATGCCGACGACTCCGCGGTGAAACGCCTGGACCAGCACATCGCCATCGCCCGCGACCAGCGCGACACCTTCCTCGCCGCCATCGGCAAGCTGCAAGCCGTCGACCAGCAGACCGCGGGCGCCCTCGGCGCGACGGGGGCGAGCATCTGATGGGCTTCTGGGATATCCCCGGCGACATCGGCATGTTCGTCTTCCACGTGGGCACTGTCGGTGGCTTCAAGATCTTGGACAACCACGACCGGTCTGACAACGCCGACGAGCAACGTCGCGATGCGGACAACGAGGGCAAACAGAAGTGGGAGGGCGACCGCAGCATCATCGGTGCCGAATGGTCGCGGTTGCTCGCTGGGACGAACGTGACGATGGAGGGGGAGAAGGTAGTCCCGGAGCCGTTCAGCGCCTGGCCACACAAGAGGATCTGGGATGCGTTGAACCCGGAGAACGGTCAGCCGGGCGTCGATGCGGGGCAGATCAATGCCAGCGCCGATGGTTGGCGGCGGCTTACCACGGGAACCGAGACCGCGGTCAACAACTACCGAACGAGTTTCGAGCGAGTGCTGTCCGAGAAGTGGTCGGGCGCGTCCGGAAACGCGGCGATCGACGGGGTGAAGAGCTACACGGCCGAAGCCGCGAAGCTGCCCGCCACATTCCAGATGGTCGCCAACGGCATCGACTACATGGAAGGTGTTCTCGGACAGGCGAAGATCGCCATCCCGAAGCCGGAGGAAGTTTCCTCCTTCGACGAGTTCGTCAGCCATATACCAGGTAACGGCGTGGTCAAAGCAGCGAAGCATCGTGCCAGTGAAGCCGAGGAAGACGCCCGGCTGTTCATGATCGGCACCTATCAGCCCGGTTCGATCACCGTCGACAAACAGACTCCGGTCTTACCCCTGCCCCACAACAATATCGGCGATCCGGGCAGCGTCCCCGACGGCGGAGACAACGGCAACAACGGGGGTTCCAACGGCAACAGCGGCGGCAACAATGGTGGCACCCCATCGACGAATCCCGCTGGCACGCAAGAGACCCCGGCAACTACTGAGCCCCAGTCGACCGACCCCGGTGACGATCAGGACGACGACGACACCAGCAGCGACGACACCACGCCCAGCTCTACCGACCCATCCGCGACCACACCCGCCGGAACCACTCCGGCCGGAACCGGCACGCCGACCACGCCGGGCGGCGGATCGCCTGGTTCCGGTTCGCCGGGTTCGGGCTCGCCGGGTTCGGGTGCACCCGGATCCGGAGTTCCGAGCGCTGGCGCACCAGGTGCCGCCGTGCCGGGCACTCCCGGCGGTGCGGGCGCGGCCGCAGGGTCGGGCAATCGCGCGGGAACAGCTGCAGGCACAGGCGGCAGGGGCATGAGCGGCATGCCCGGCATGATGGGTGGCGGCGGCCGTGGCGGCGGCCGTGGCGGCGGCAAAGGCGACGACGACAGCGAGCACGCCATACCCGATTACCTCATCCAGGATCGAGAAGACGAACTCATCGGGCTGCTCCCGCCGACCCTTCCGCCGGGCGGGGTGATCGGCGCGTGAGCTGGAACACCGCGACAGAACAGCGCATCACGGGCCGCTGGGACCTCGACCCCCACGCGTTCGCGATCGGACTCGAGGCCCACGGCCGCGACCGCCTCCCCTACCCGCTGACATTCCAGCCGGAGTTCGCCGAAACCTACGAGATCCACGAGGAACGTCGCCAGGCCGCCTTCACCAGGTTGCAGCAGGTTTATGACGACGGTCTGCACAAAGTGTTCCGCGCACTGCTCGAACCCGAGGTTCGCGTGGAGATCGAGGGATTGCACGGTCCCGGTCAGTCCGAGGCGGTCCGCGTGTTCGCCGGGATCATCGAGGACCACGCCGCTCTGGCCGTCCAGGCATCCGGCCCCACCCGCGAACTGGGTGGCGACATCGCATTGAGCGTTGTTCCGCTGACAGAGTTGGCCGCCGCCATCGTCGCGAAACTTCCTCGCGCACAAGGTGGTTCCACACCTCGCTTCGAGGGTCGACGCAGCGACCTCGACGCCGCCACCTACGCCCGCCACCCCACGCGCCTGTCCCCCGTCGAGCAAACACAGCGATTCTTCCGTCGCCCCCGCACCAGCACCGGCGAGATCACGGTCTACCCGGGCTTCCAAGTGGATTCGCGCCCCTCCACCGACGGCAAGGCCTTTCTCTGGCTCGACTATCCGAACGACGGCCGCTACCTCATCCAGCACCACGACGCCGACAATTTCACCGTCATCCCCGGCCCACCCGCCGAACTCCAACACCGCCTGGCCAAGCACATCGCCATGTTCACCGAGCGGCGGCAAATATAACGCCCAGTTTTGGGAGTATCATCGAAGTTACTATCATCAATGATACTAAGAGGTGTGATGGACTTCGTCGGGCGATGGCACGAGCTGCACACCCTGGACGACGCCTTGTCCGGCGTCCGTTCCGCGATCGGAACCTCGAAACCGGGGCGTTGCCTGATCCTTCGCGGCCGTCGCCGGATCGGTAAGTCTGCGCTGATCGAGGAGTTCACCCAGCGCAGTGGTGTGCCGAATGTCTTCTACACCAGCGAGATCGGGCTCGGAGCCGACCCGCTGGCAGAGTTCTCCGACACGGTCGCGCGTTCCTCGCTGCCCGATGCCGAAGTCTTCGACGAGGCACTTCCGGCCAACTGGACCGCTGCCCTGCGTCAGCTCGCCGGCATTCTGCCCGACGATGAGCCGAGCATCGTCGTTCTCGACGAGTTGCCGTATCTGATGGACGAGTCCGGGGCATTCGAGAGTGTCTTGCAGCGCGCGTGGGATCGCGAACTGTGCCGCAAACCGGTGCTGTTGATCCTGATCGGTTCCGATCTCGCCATGATGGCGGCGCTCACGTCGTATGGGCGCCCGTTTCATCAGCGTGGTACCGAGATGCGCTTGGGACCGCTCAACCCGGCCGATGTCGCGGCCATGACCGATTCCGGTGCCGCGGAGGCCTTCGATGCCACTCTCATCACCGGCGGATTGCCGATCATCTGCGCGCGATGGCGCGCGGGCGAGGACGTGTGGGCGTTCTTGAACAGAGAACTGGCCGACCCGGTCAGCCCGCTGATCGTCTCCGCGCAGCTGTCTCTGGCCGCCGAATTCCCCGATCACACCTTGGCGCGACAGGTCCTCTCCGCGATCGGCAGCGGCGAACGAACGTTCACCAATATTGCCCGTGCTGCAGGCGGTCTGGCCGGTACGAGCCTCACGCGTGCGCTGAACCTGTTGGTGGACAAGGGAATCGTGGCTGGGGAACTGCCGATCGGTCTCACCCCGTCGAAGGAACGCCGCTACCGGATCACTGACTCCTACCTGCGGTTTTGGCTCACCTTTCTCGGCCCCTACCTCTCTGAACTGGATCGCCTCCGCAGCGACCTGACGGTGGATCGGATTCGCCGCGGTTGGACGAGTTGGCGTGGGCGTGCGGTGGAACCCCTGATCCGCGACTCGCTCGCCCGGCTGCTCCCGGCCGAAGGCATCCCCGCTGCGCCCGCCATCGGCGGATACTGGACTCGCACCAACGACGTAGAGATCGACATCGTGGGCGCCGACCGGGAACCCGTCGCGAAGGAACTGACCTTTCTCGGTTCTATCAAGTGGCTCGAGAACTCACCCTTCGACATCCATGACCTCACCGAGCTACAGAATCACCGCTTCCGGTTGACCGACGCCCACATCCCTTTGATCGCCGTCAGTCGCTCAGGTGTCTCCACCGACCATCTTGCCGCCTCCTTCAGCCCCGCCGACCTGATCGCGGCGTGGAAACCGCGATAGTCGACCAGATGTGGGCGCTCAGTGTCAGTTGTCCAACGCGTCGGCGAGGGTGGTGATCGCCAACTCCCAGAGTTCGGCGAAGCGGGTCGCCTCGGGTTCGGTGAAAAGGGCTGTGCTCCAGCGGAAGTTGGTGGTGAGGGCTGGGCCTTCGGGGGTGGTGCCGATGCCTGCGATGACGTCGATCGCGTAGCGCAAGGGGAGGTCGGGTTCGGGGTCGAGGGGGAGGGCGTGGTCGTGTTCGCCTACGAGGAGGGACCAGGAGTCGGATTCGTTGCCGCTCAGGTCGATTCGGCCGATGTAGTTGAATTCGACCTGGGGTTCGGCGGCGGTGCAGAGTTCTGCGGCGCGGGTGACGTAGCGGAGGAGTCCGTAATCGAGGCCCTGGTTGGGGATTTCGCGTAGGTGGGTGGAGACCGAGTCGAGCAGGGTGCAGGCGGCGGCTGGGTTCGCTTGTGCGCGTGCGATGTCCACGGCGTTGTCGCCGACGCCGAGGCGGACGGGGAAGACGCTGGTGAACCAGCCGAGGGTGTTGGCGGTGTCGGTGCCGAGGGTGGTGTCGGCTCGGCCGTGGCCTTCCATGGCGATCAATGCGCCTGCGGCGAGGTCGTTTCCGTTGTCGGCATGCAGCGACGCCATGGTGATGGTGAGTGCCGTGAGGAGGAATTCGCGGACGCCCTCGTCCTTGCCGATGCGGTTGAGCAGGCGGTCGGTGACGGCTACCGGAGTGGCTACTGTGCTGACGCGCAGGCTCGACCAGGTGTCGGTGGTCGGTGCGGGGTGACGGGAGCCGAGGGGGGCGTCGGGTTCGCGCACCTGGGCGGCCCAGTAGTCGCGCTGGGCGAGGACTTCCGGTTCGGAGGCGCGCTGCCACATGGCTTCGGACCACTGACGGTAGGAAGTGAACTCGGGCAGCATCTTCGGGGTCACGCCGGACTGGATCTGCTGCCAGGCGGCGGCGAGGGCGTCGAGCATGATGTGCCAGGAGACGACGTCGACCGCGAGGTGGTGCACGGCGAGCAGCAGGATGTCGCCGGACTCGCCATCTGCCATCGGACCGGTCTCATCGACGTCGACGCCACCGACCACCGGTTCGAGACCGGCCGTCGACGAATCCGCGCTTGTTCTCGGCCCGGAGTGCACTCCGGATTTCGTGGCCGGGAACCAGACGGCACGCATCATCTCACCGGAACGCGGATCGATCGCATCGTTGGCGGTGCGCGCGAATTCCCCGATGGCTGTGTGGAGTTCGGCACCGGAAAGGTTCCGAGGCGCTTCGATCACCACGTCGGCGGCGTTCACCACGCCGGGTGCGCGGGTGACCATGCGCGGCCCGTCGGTGGTGTCGGTGAGGATCGCGCGCAGGGTGTCGTGCGCGTCGAGCAGTGATTGGAGCGTGGCTTCGATTGCCGCGCGGTCGATTCCGGCGGGCAGGCGCAGGAGCGCGGTTTGGGTGAAGCGGCGGTAGTTGCCGTATTCGTACATCCAGGAGACGACCGGCAGCGGCGGGACCACGCCGTAGGCGTCTTCTCCGGATTGTGCGGCGGCGGCAGGGGCGTCGTCGACGGCGGCGGCCAGTTCGCGAATGGTCGGGCAGGCCAGCACCATTCGCGGGTTGAGGGCCAGGCCGCGGCGGCGGGCCTTGTTGACGAGGGAGATCGCGACGATGCTGTCGACGCCGAGTTCGTAGAAGTCGGCGTCGATGCCGGGGGCGCGGCCGTCGAAGAGTTCGGCGAAGAGTTCGCTCAGCGCGATCTCAGTGGGGGTCTCGGCGGCGGCGTTGCTGTCGGCAGCCGAAAGCGACTGTTCGGCAAGCTCGTTGAGGGCATGGGTGTCGAGCTTGCCGTTGACGTTCACCGGCAGCTGTTCCATGACGATGATGCGCGCGGGAATCATGTACGCGGGCAAGCGTTGTGCGAGATCGGCGCGGACCCGGCTGACGATCACCGCACGTCCTGCCTTGCCGACGACGAAGCCGACCAGCGACGCACCACCGGCGCGACGCACCACAGTGACTGCGGCAGTGTCGATGTCGGCGGAGCGGCGCAGCGCGGTCTCGATCTCACCGACCTCGATGCGATAGCCGCGTACCTTGACCTGGGCGTCGGCGCGGCCGAGGTAGCCGAAGCGGCCGCCGGGCAGTCGGCGCACGAGGTCGCCGGTGCGGTACATGCGCTGGCCGGGGCGAGTGGGGTCGGCGACGAAGCGGTCCGCGGTGATGGCGGGCTTGCCGAGGTAGCCGCGGGCGAGCTGCATACCGGACAGGTAGAGCTCGCCGACGATGCCCTGCGGGACCGGGCGCAGCCGGGAGTCGAGGACGTAGCCGACCATGCCGCCGTTGGCGGTGCCGATCGTGGGGATTTCCGAGGTGGCGACGGGGGCGACCACGGCTTCGACGGTCGTCTCGGTGGGGCCGTAGCAGTTGTACACAGCAGTGTCGGGCAGGGCGCGCAGTCGCGTCCACAGGGCGGTGTCGATGGCCTCGCCACCGAGGGCGAGGACCGACAGTTCGCGATCGAGCAGGCCTGCCGCCGCCAGTTGGGCGAGCATCGAGGGGGTGGTGTCGATCATGTCGATGTCGAATTCGGCCATCCCCGAGACGATTCGGTGCGCGTCGCGCATTTCGTCGGCGTCGAACAGGTGCAGGGCCTGGCCGGCGAAGAAGCCGACCATGGGCTGCCAGGAGGCGTCGAAGCCGAGCGACCAGGCGTGGGCGATGCGCAAGGGGCGGCCGAGTTTCGCCATGGCGGGGCGGTAGAAGCGCTCGAGGTGATCGGCGAAGTAGCCGCTCAGTGCCGCGTTGGTGCCGACGACGCCCTTGGGTTCGCCGGTGGAGCCCGAGGTGAAGATGATGTAGGCGGCGTGGTCGAGTTCGCGATGCACGGAGGGGGCGTGTGCGGGTCGGACGGCGATCCGGTCCACGACGGCGGGCTCGTCGAGCGCCAGCACCTGGATCGGCTGTCGATCGACCGTGGCGACACGAGCGTCGCTGAGACCGCCGTCGACAGACACCGTGGCTTCGTCCAGCAGGGCACGGTCCGAACCGAGCAGCACCGCAAGCGTCGGGTTCGACTGGCGCAGAATCGATTCGATGCGGCTGGCGGGAAGTGAGATGTCCACCGGAACATAGGCGGCGCCTGCGGCGAAGGTGGCCAGGATGGCGATGATCGAGCGCGGGCCGCGCGGGAGCATCAGGGCGACAACGGTTTCCGGTTCGACGCCGTGGGCGGCGAACTCGCCCGCCATTCGGCAGGCCTCGTCGCGCAGGGCGCGGTACGTGAAGACCTCGCCGGCAGTGGTGGTGAGGGCGACAGCGTCGGGAGTGGCGATGGTCTGCTGCTCGAACAGTTCCCAGGGGGTGGCCGTCGGAGCCGGGGTGATATCCGTTGCCGCGCTGCGGAGTTCAGCGTGCTCAGCGGGTGTGAGCAGGTCGATCGCCTCGATGGTCGCGGTGATGTCGAGAGTCGGCAAGGTGCGCAGGATGGTGAGCATGCGGGCGCCGAGGTCAGCGGGGTCGAGGTGGCCGAGCAGGGCGGGGATCGCTTCGACCAGGACGAGGAGTTCGCCGTCGCTCAGGTGGGAGACGACCGTGAGCGGGTAGTGGGCGAGGCTTTCCATCTCGATCGGGCGGAACTGCGCTCCGTCGGGGGCGGTGACGGTCTTGATGGCGTCGTCGATGGGGGCGTTCTCGAACACGAACAGGGTGTCGAACAGGGCGCCGTGACCGGCCGCGCGCTGCAGGGTCGACAGGCTGAGGTAGCCGATGTCGCGCATGGCGGCCGAATCACGTTGCAGGCGTGCGCATTGCGCGACTACCGGCTCGGCGGGGTCGAGGCGGTGCACCACCGGGACGGTGTTGATGAACAGCCCAACCATGCCTTCGACACCGGTGAGCTTCTCCGGGCGGCCGGAGATGGTGGTGCCGTAGACGACGTCGCGGCGGTCGGTGATGCGGCCGAGCAACAGCGTCCACGCGAACTGCACGGCGGTGTTGAGCGTCATGCCGTTGGCGCGTGCCCACTGCTGCAATTGCTCGGTTTCGTTGGTGGACAACCGAAGTCGTGTCGTCTGCGGAACACCCGCGCCCCCGGTGCCGTCGGCCAGCACCAGCGGGGCGCTGACCTGCTGCAGGTACTCGGCCCAGCGGCGGGCGGCGTCGTCGTGGTCCTGGGCGCCGAGCCAGCCGATGTAGTCACGGTAGGGGCGCGGGGCGGGCAGGCCGTCGAGGGTGCCGCCGGCCTGATACACGGCGAGCAGTTCTCGGAAGAAGACCGCGACCGCCCAGCCGTCCATCAGGATGTGGTGCGCGGTGAGGATCATCCGCCTGCGCGGCTCGGGCGCGTCGGTGACGTTGAGCAACAGCACGCGCAGCGCGGGCCCACGGCTCAGCACGAACGGCACGCGGCGTTCGGATTCGGCGATCGAGTCGAATTCCGTTGATCGCGCGTCTCGTTCGGTCCACGGCAGTTCGGCGTGCGACGGAATGATCTGCACCGGCTTGGGCACGTCGGTGTCCCAGAAGGCGGCACGCAGGTTCGGGTGACGATCCAGCATGGCCTGGGCGCTGCGGTGCAGCAGGTCAGCGTCGAGCGGTCCGCCGATATCGACGACGAATTGCATCGTGTAGAGGTCGATCTCGGTGCCGGTCAGCCGCGACAGGGAGAACAGGCCCTCCTGCAGCGGGCTCAGCGCGAGTACGTCTTCGATCTTCGGCGCACTCATGCTGCGTCCTCTCCTAGCTGCTGGTTGTTGCTGCGCGAATGCGCTGGCCGCACACTTTCTCGGCGTTCGGTCGAAATCTGCACCGATGACGGCAGTGGTGTGCGATTACGGCAGCACACCACCCCACCCCGCCATCGCCGCACACTCATCCCTGGGCTGACCAAGCCGCGGTCAGCGCCGACAACGCATCGGCCTCCAGGCCGGAAGCACTCATCGGAGCGTGCGACACCTGTTCGGGCTCTTCGGTTTCCGGCGCGGCCGCATCGACGGCGGCCGCGAGTTCGGTGATGGTGGCGCACTCGAAGACCAGCTGCGGGGTCAACGCCAGGCCGAGTTCGGCGGCGCGGGCCGACCACTGGATGGAGATGACGCTGTCGCCGCCGATGGCGAAGAAGTTGTCCTCACCGGTGACGTCCTCGGTATCGAGGAGTTCCTCGATCAGCGTGATGAGCGTGCGCTCGGTATCGGAGTCGGCCGGCCCCGCGGCGACGACGTTCGCGGCGGCCGGGGCCGGTACTGCCAGCAGTCGCTCCAGGTCAGCGGCAGGCAGCACGCGTAGGTCGGCGACGGGCAGGTCGGGGGTCTCGGCGAAGGCGCGCAGTGTGGCGGCGAGCGCGTCGGCGATCAGGGCGGCGGTGGCGGGTTCGTAGAGGTCGGCGTTCACGACGACGCGCACGTCCATGCCGCCCTCGGCGGTCACGTTCAGGCTCAGGTTCAGATCCAGGAACGAGACGTCGAAGTCGGCGGGCAGCACCGTGACGGTGCTCTCGCCCGAGGTCGAGAAGGGCACGGTGGTGGGTGCCCAGTCGGCGCCGCGGAAGTGGATCATGCTCTGGAACAGGGGGTTCCGTGAGCGGGAGCGGCGCGGGTTGAGGGTTTCCACCAGACGCTCGATCGGCAGGTCCTGATGGGCGTTGGCGTCCAGCACGACGTTGCGTGCGCGAATCACGGTGTCGCGCAGGGTCGGTGCGTTCGACAGGTCGTTGCGCAGCACCACCATGTTGGCGAACAGGCCGATCATGTTCGTGGTCGCCTGGTCGGTGCGGGCGGCCACCGGGGTGCCGAGGGTGATGTCGTCACCACCGCCGAGGGCGTGCAGCAGAGTCGCGACGGCGGCTTCGCAGACCATGAATTCTGTTGCGCCACTGCGCATCGCCAGCTGCTCGAGGCCGGAGCGGACCGAGGCGGGCAGGGCGAAAGTGACCACTTCGCCGCGCTTGCCGAGTTCGCGCGGACGGGCGCGGTCGTGGGCGACCGAGATCTCGTCGGGCACGCCGTCCAAAGCCGTACGCCAGTAGTCGATCTGGGCCTGGGCGAACTCGCTGGGCACGGAACGGTCGAACAGTTCCTGCTGCCACAGGGCGTAATCGGCGAACTGGAGCGGCAGCGGCGCCCACCCGGGTGCCCCGCCGGTTTCGCTGCGGGCGCGGTAGGCGGTGGTGAGGTCGTCGAGCAGCACGCCGAAGGAGGCGTGGTCGGCGACGATGTGGTGCACGAGCAGCGAGAGCACGTGGGTGTTCGCGTCGAGGACCAGCAGTTCGGCCCGGATCAGCGGCTCGCCGTCGAGGGTGAAGTGGTAGTCGGCGATCTCGGCCAGGGCGGCGGAGAGCTGCTCGGCGGCGACCTCGCGGACCGGAAGCGGGACCGGCGCGGCGGGGTGGACGACCTGGTAGGGCGAGCCTGCGTGCTCGGGGAAGGTGCTGCGCAGGGACTCGTGGCGGGCCACGACATCGTCCAGCGCCGCACGCAGCGCCGCGATGTCGAGCGGGCCGTCGAAACGCACGGCCAGCGGCAGGTTCCCGACCGAACCGGCGCCCTCCATCCGGTACTGGAACCACATCGCCAGCTGCGAGTACGACAGTGGGATGCGTTCCGGACGCGGGCGAGCGGCGATCTCGGGGCGGTTGGACCGCACCGATCCCACGGCGGAGATCCGATCGGGGACGCCGGGCCGGCCGGAATCGGTGTCGGCGCCGCTCGATTCGGGGGCGCCGGGCAGGCCGGAATCGGTGTCCGCACCGCTCGATTCGGGGACGTCTGCCGTTCCGGCTGCACCTGATCCGGTGGGAACGGTGGCCGTGACGCCCCGATCAGCCGCGCCAACGGCGGAGCCGGCCGAGCCCGCAGCCGAATCGCCTGTGGCAGACGCGACCGATGCCGCGCTGTCATCTGTGGCGGGCGCTTCGTCGAAGTCGTTGTCGACCGCATCGAGGTCGATATCGAATTCAGCGAGGAATCGGGCGACGAGGTTCGCGGCCAGGGCGGCTGGGGTCGGGCTGTCGAAGACGACGCGGACGTCGAGTTCGATGCCGAATTCCGCGCGGATCTGGGCTACCAGGCGGGCAGCCAGCAGCGAGTGGCCGCCGAGTTCGAAGAAGGAGTCCTCGGCGCTCACCTCGTCTTGGTCGAACAGGGCGCCGAACAGGGCGCAGACCTTGCGTTCGGTGGCGGTGGCCGGGGCGCGGTGGGTGCGCGCGACGGCGGGGGTCGCGGTGGGCAGGGCGCGCTTGTCTAGCTTGCCGTTGACGGTGAGCGGGATTTCCGGGATCACCGCGAAGGCGCTGGGCACCATGAATTCCGGCAGGCCGGACGACGCGAAAGCCTGGATCTGTGCGAGGTCGATGGTCGCCTCGGCGGGCACGACGTAAGCGGCCAGCATCGCGCCGAGGGCGGGGTTCTCGGTCACCACGACGACGCAGTGGGCGACGGCGGGATGGGCGGCGATCGCGGCTTCGACCTCGCCGAGTTCGATGCGGAACCCGCGCACCTTCACCTGCTCGTCGGCGCGGCCGATGAACTCGAGTTCGCCGAAACTGTTGCGGCGCACCAGATCACCGGATCGGTACATACGCGCACCCACCACGGTTCCGACACTGGCTGTAGCGTCGCTAGAATCAATATCCTCGCTAGCTATAGCGGCGTTAGTTCTGGTAGCGCCGGTAGCAGCGGGCGTGCCTGCAACGACGGCGGCCGACTCTTCGAGGGTCGACCCGCGCACCGCACTCGCCATGACCGCGAACGGATCCGCGACAAAGCGCTCGGCACTGAGCCCGGCGCGCTCGAGGTAGCCACGGGCCAGCTGGTCGCCACCGAGGTAGAGCTCACCGATCACGCCGTCGGGCACCAGTTGCAGCGCCTCGTCCAGGACATAGGTGTAGACGTTTCGGTTGGGGATGCCGATCGGCACGATGCCGGTGCCCTGCGGGCCCTCGACCGCCATGTAGGTCGAGCAGACGACGGCTTCCGTCGGGCCGTAGTGGTTGCGCAGTTCGGCGTCGAGGGTGTTGGCGAGGCGGTCGGCGACCTCGCCGGGCAGCGCTTCGCCGCCGACGGGGATCTGGCGCAGCGACTGCCACTCGCTGATCTCGGGCAGCAGCAGGAAGGTGCTCAGCATCGAGGGCACCATCTGCAGCACCGTCACCTCGCGCCGGGTGATGAGGTCGGCGACGTAGCGAATGTCGCGGAACGCCTGAGGTTTCGGCACGATCAGCTGTGCGCCGACGGTGAGGGTGAGCGCGATGTCGGCCAGCGAGGCATCGAAGCTCACGGACGCGGACTGCATCAGGCGGTCGGTGGGGACCATGTCCCAGTCGGCGGAGAAGCAGACGATGTGTTCGGCAATCGCGTTGTGCGGCACCGGAACACCCTTGGGCTTGCCGGTGGAACCCGAGGTGTAGATGACGTAGGCGAGGTTCGACGGACGCAGCGGACGCAGCCGGTCGGCGTCGGTGGGTGCGGCGACGGACAGGTCGGCCGCGATCTCCTCCGCAGCAGCCAATTCGACTGCGCCGAGTAATAATCGGGGCTTCGCGTCCTCGATCAGGTACTCGATGCGGTCGTCCGGATAGGAGGGGTCGATGGGCAGGTACGCGCCACCGGCCTTCAGTACCGCGAGCACGGCGACGATGAACTCCACCGACGTGCCGAGGCGAAGGCCGACGATGTCCTCGGTGCCGATGCCCTGCTCGATCAGCCAGTGCGCCAAGCGATTCGCGCGGGTGTGCAGCGCGGCGTAGGTGAGTTCTACGTCGTCGGAGACGAGGGCGAGCGCGTCGGGAGTGGCGGTGGCGGCCGATTCCAGCAGGGCGACAAGGGTTGTCGCGGGCTGGTCGACGAGCACGCCGTGCGAGCGGTCGAGCAGCGCGGCGCGGTCGGCGGCGCCGAGCATGTCGAGATCGGCGAGCCTGCGGTTCGGGTCGCGCAGGGCGCTGTCGAGGAGGCGGCCGAAGTGGGCGAGCAGCTGGTCGATGAGGGTGTCGGCGAGCACGTCGGTCTGGTATTCGGCTTCCACGACCGCGGTGCCGTCGGCGTCCAGGACCACGGCGAAGGCCAAGGGCACCTGCGCGCTCGCCGCACCCAGCTCGAGCTGGGTGGACGTGACGCCGTCGATGGCGAAACCGTCGGCGCTCTTGCGCACACTGAAGCCGAGGCGGACCAGCTGGTCGAGGCCGTCGCGTCCGGCGACGCGGCCCGGGTTCGCTTCGCGGACAACACGATCGATGCCGACGCCACGGCGGGCGAACGCACCGGTGCAGGTGTCGCGCACACCGGCGACCAGGGTGGCGAAGTCGTCGCGGGCGCCGATGCCCGCACGCAGCAGCAGGGTGTTGCCGAAGTAGCCGATGAGCTGTTCGGTGCCTGCGGGGCGGTCGGTCACCGGGATGGAGACGAGGAAGTCGGCGGCGGCGGTGTAGCGGTGGACGAGGGCGTCGAAACCGGCCAGCAGCACCATGAACGGGGTCGCGGAGTGCTCGCGCGCGAACTGTTCGGTGCGGGTGACGAGGTCGGCGGGCAGGCGATGGGTGCGACGCTTGGCGGTCCTGCTCGGGCTTGCCGAGGCGGCGCCGGGAAGTTCGAGGGGTTCGGGCAGCGGGCGCATGGCTTCGCGCCAATACGCGACATCGGCCTCGGCGGGCTCGGCGATGGGGGCGAGCGCGGCGAATTGGACCGTTTCGCCAGCGGCGTCTGGTGCACGCCCGGCGGCGTTCACCTCGTCCGGGGAGGGCGCGGCATTCGCTGAAATGCTGGCGTTCATCTCGCCCGACGAAGGCGCGGTGTTCGCTGAAGTGCTGGCGTTCACCTCGCCCGACGAAGGCGCGGTGTTCGTCGAAGCCGGGCCGCTCGCTGGGTCGACCACCCCGGCTCCGCTCTGATCGGCAGCAGGTACTCCCCCGCGGTAGGCGGCGTTGAGTTCGGTGAAGAACACCGCCCAGGAGTCGTCGTCCCAGCAGATGTGGTGGATGGTGAAGAGCACGACGTGCTCGTCGGGGCCGGTGCGGATCAGGGTGGCGCGCAACGGGAGTTCGGTGGCGAGGGCGAAGGGGCGGGCGAAGTCGCGTTGGGCCAGCACCTCGACGCGCAGATCGCGACCGGATTCCGGGAGGTCGGTGAGATCATGGGTCGACCAGGCGGCACGGGTATCGGTGGCGAATACCTGGAACGGGGTGCCCTCGGCATCCGCGCCGTAGGTGGTGCGCAGGATGTCGTGGCGAGCCACCACGGTGTCGAATGCGGCGTGCAGGCCGTCGGCGTCGAGGGGGCCGGTGAGGCGGTAGGCGACGCAGATGTTGAGGGCCGTGTCCTCGGTGTCGCGGGTCTGCAGGAACCACATGCGCAGCTGGCCGGGGGTCAGCGGACGGCGTTCCCCCGCCGTAATACGCGGTACGGCAACAGGTTCGGCGGTCGCGACGGCCATGCCGCGTTCGCGCAGCTTCTGCTGCAGCAGCAGTTTGCGGCGTTCCGCGACGGACAGGGTGGCTTCGGTGTCAGACATGTTCTTCGGCCCCTCAGCCCTGGTTGGTGTTGCGTGCCATGAGCAGCACGACATCGTCGAGCGATGCGCCGCCGAGAATCGCCGCGACCGGGAGATCGCGATCCAGTTCGGCCTTCACGCGCTTGCGGAAGTCCAAGGCCTGCAAGGAATCCAGGCCGAGTGCGACCAAAGGCATGGTGGCGTCGATGGATTCGGCACTGTCGCCGCCGATCACTTTGAGCAGTTCGGTACGCACGCGCAAGTCGAGCGAGATGCTGTCCTCGCCACCGGTCGGGTGGCCTTGGAGCGCGCCCCCCGCTTGCCCAGCGGTCGATCCCATCGCGCCGGAGTTCGATCGCGTACTGCTCGTCCCGCAGTTCGCCCCGTCCGACGCCGGCACGTCGGCGCCCGATCGTGTGCCGCTCGCGCCAGGATTCGTCCCGCCCGAAGCCGACATATGGAGGCCCGATGTGTCAGAGGCGCCGACTCCTGGTCCGGAGCGCACGCCGGTAGTGACACCGGAACCGCCGGGGTTCCGCGGCGTGGCGGATTCGAGCCCCGTGAGCACACCGCCCTGGCCGAACGCCCCGAGCACCTCGCGCAGGAAGTCCCAGTCGGCGGCGACGATCATGCCGTCGCGGACCGGCGCGGCGAGCCCGGCCTCGATCGCGTCGGCGGGCACCATCGGGAACACGCCTGCCTCTTCGACCCGGGCGAACCCGGCGTCATCGAGCGGACCGGCCACGCTCCACAGCCCCCACTGCAGGCTGGCGGCGGCGATGCCACGGGCGCGCATCCTGCGGGCCGCCACATCCAGCATGCGGTTGGTCACCGCGTACAGGATCTGTCCGCGTCCGCCGAGCGTCGCCGCGATCGAGGAGCACAGCAGGACCCGGCAGTCGACGGTCAGCGGGACGGTGTCGATCAGGTTGTCGAGACCGCGCAGTTTCGCGGCGGCGGCGGTGTTCACGGCGTCGGCGGTGATCTGATCGAGTTCGGCGTCGACGTAGTTGACCGCAGCATGAATCACCAGATCCACTGGGCGATCGGCGATCTCGGTACCGAAGGCCTTCGCGCCCTCGATCTCGCTCACATCACAGGACCGCACCACGATCTCGGTCGCACCGAGGCCACGCAGCCGCGCCAGTTCCGGCGCCAGCGCCTCGGTCTCACCACTGCGGCTCAGCAGCGTGACCCGGCCCGCGCCCGTGCGCGCCAGGTGGTCGGCGAACCGCAGACCCAGCTGACCGGTGCCGCCCACGATCACCACGTGATCGAGATCTGTTCCGAGCGAACCGGTTTCACTGGTCGCATCGACGACCAGGCGCTTGACGAAGAGCTTGCCCGACCGCAGCGCGAGCTCGGCCTCACCGCTGGAATGCACCGCACCGACGATCTTGGCGGCCTGCGCGGGAGCGGATTCGTTCGCGGCCAGGTCGAGATGCCGGAACAGGATGCCGGGATGTTCGATACCGACACTGCGGAATCCAGCGGCGACACCCGCCTGGAACAGCCCGAGGATCGGATCGCTGTCGTGCACGGACTCGCCGCCGGTGGTCAACAACCAGCACTCACCACCGGGAGACAGCGCGGAAAGCGCGGGGGCCCATGCACGTTCGGCATAGAACGAGCTCAGCGACGCTATCGCTGAGGCGCTGTCGTCGTCGATGCCCGAGGGGAGCAGGATGACCACGGCGTCAGCGGAGAGTTGGTCGGCTCCCGTTCTGCTTCCGCTGTCACTGTCGGCGATATCTGTTCCGGACACCTGCTCGCCGACGATGCGCAGGTGAGGTGCGGAGGTCTCGGCACCGAAGTCCCGTGGACCGACTACCCGCGCTTCGGCGCCGTGCCGGTCGGCTGCGGTGACGAGAGCGGCGGCAAGGTCGCCACATTCGCCGGTGTGGTCGACGATGAGCAGGCTGCGGGGTGCGGTGAGCGAACGGCGCTGCAGCGGGGTCCACTGTTCCACCAGCCGTTGGGGTTTCGGTGTGGTGACAGCGAGCTCTGCCGGAGTTTCGTTGGCGCCCATCGGTGCCCAGAGGCGCTTCGGGTTGGTGATCGTGTGCGGGAAGTCGCGCAGCGGGAGGGTGACGGTGTCGTCGACTCGCAGTGCGTCCCAGCGGTAGTCGCTGTCGAGGACGGCGACCTGGGCGAGATTGCGGGTGAACTCGGACAGGTCGTTCGCGGTGCGCAGCGAGGTGCCGAGGACGCGGAAGTCGCGTGCGGGCATGCCGGGACGGGTCGGGACGAGGCCGAGGTTTTCCTGGAGGGCCAGTTGCAGCACCGGGTGCTCGGCGATCTCGATGAGCAGGTCGACGCCGTCAGTGCCCGCGCCGACGACCGCGCGGTCGAAGCGCACGCGGTTGCGCAGGTTCAAGTACCAGTAGTCCCGGTGGGTGAGGTCGGAGGTGATCGGGACGCCGAGAGTCGCTCCGTAGCAGGTGATCTCGGACTCGACGAAGTTCTTCCGGCTCATCTCGTCACCGAGCATCTCGATGAAATCGGAACGCAATTCGGCCACGATCGAGGTGTGCGCGGGGTAGGCGACGCGGATCTCGCGTGCGAACTGGCCGCGTGCGGTCGCGGTGTCGACGAGGTCGACGATGGTCTCGCGGTCGCCGGAAATAGCCAGGATGTGCGGGGAATTGATCACCGACAGCTCGGCCCACCCGGAGTGGCGGGCCAGCAGTGCCTCGACAGTGTCGCGGTCCATCCCGAGCACGGCCATCGAGTAGCCGCGGGGGGAAATGCGCTCGACCATGCGGGCACGGTGGGTCACCGCGAGCATCGCATCGCGCACGGTCATGACGCCCGCGACCACGCTGGCGGCGAGCTCACCCTGGCTGTGGCCGATCGTCGCGTGCGGGTCGACGCCGGCGGCCCGCCACAGCGCGGCCAGGCCGGTCATGTGAAACATCAACGCGGGCTGCACTTCCCACACCGTGTCCTCGAACTGGCCTTCATTGCCGAGCAGATAGTGCAGCGGCTGCGAGTGGCCGAAACGCTCCAGGTGCAGAGCGGCGCATTCGTCGACGACATCGCGGTAGGCCTGCGACTGCGCGTAGAACAGCGCGCCCATCCCTGGCCGCTGACTGCCCTGACCGGGGAAAACGAAGCCGATGCGGCGAGCGCTCGCCGGAGTATCCCCGTGCACGACCAGGGCGTGCTCGACACCGTTGGCGACCGCGTCGAGCGCGGACCACAGCTCGTTCGCGCTCCCACCCGAATTGGTGATCGGCGCGGCAGCCGCAGGATCAGGCTTCGACCCGAAACCCGCACCGGCGACAGCAGGTTCGCGATGCTGTCCGGTGCCAGCCGAGCTCAGTCGAGTCGGTGTACGGCCGGCGGTGCCAGCCGCTGCGACTGTGGACAGATCGGCCGGCACCCCGTTCACCGCGTCGGCAGTTGCGGTACTCAGGTCAGCGGCGCCGCGGGCGTATGTCGGTGGCGCCAAGATCAGCGCGCGGCGACGGCGGGGTGTGCGCGTGCGGAACAGCATGTCCGCCAAGCGTTCCGATGTCACGGAAGGGTACGCGGTGAGGTAGTCGCGCAGCGCGGCGGCCTCGGCACGCAACCCATCGACACTGTCGGAGGACAGCAGGACGGGAACACTGCCGTCCGGTAAGCGGTACTCAGCCATGATCGATTTCCTCCAGCACCGGCAGGCCGACGATGGCGTGCGCATTGGTTCCCGCGACACCGAACGACGAGACCGCGGCGTAGCGCAGGCCGTCCGCGCGCGGTGCCCAGTCGGTCAGTTCGGCGGCGAGCCGCAGACTGGTTGCGTCCCAGTCGATCTCGGTGGTCGGCTGGTCGGCCCACAGGCTCGGTGCGACCACACCGTGCGCACCGCACAGCAGTACCTTGATCAGCCCGAGCATCCCCGAGGCCGCCTGGGCGTGACCGATATTGGACTTCACCGAACCGAGCAGCGGGCCGTCAGCCCGGTCGGGATGGCCGTAAATCGCTGCCAGTGCGGCCAATTCGAGCGGATCGCCGACTGCGGTACCAGTGCCGTGCCCTTCGATCAGACCGATGTCGTCGGCACTGACGCCCGCGGCTGCGACGGTGGATTCGATCAGCCGCTGCTGGGCGGCCGAACTCGGCACCGCCAGCGGCGCACCCGCACCGTTGTGGTTGACCCGCGAGCCGAGCAGCTGCCCGTAGATTCGGTGGCCGAGCGCCTTCGCCCGCGATTCCCGTTCCAGCACAATGACTCCCGCACCTTCACCCCAGAGGGTGCCGGTCGGGTCGGCAGCGTAGGAACGGCAGTGGCCGTCGGTGGCGAGTGCATTGTTCTTGGAGAACTCGTAGAACGCACCCGGCGAACCCATCACGCACACGCCGCCGGCCAACGCCCAGTCGCACTCCCCCGCACGGATCGCCGAGGCGGCCTGGTGCACGGCGGTCAGCGACGACGCGCACGCGGTATCCACGCTGATCGACGGCCCGGTCAGGCCGAGCCCGTGCGAGATCCGGCCTGCCACCGCACCGAGCGCGGTGCCGGTGGCGCGATAACCGCTGTGCTCGTGCACCGAACCGGCTCGCGGCCCGTACTCGATCATCGAGACGCCCATCCAGACCCCGGCCGAATCACCGTCCAGCGCACCAGGATTCAGACCGGCATGCTCGAGTGCCCGCCAGGCCACCCGCATGGCGACCCGCTGCTGGGGATCCATCGCCACGGCTTCACGCGGGGTGATGCCGAAGAACTGCGCGTCGAACTCGGCGGCGCCGTCGAGGAAGCCACCTCGGTCACGGACCGTGGCCCACCCGTCGAGTCTGCCGAGCGCGAACAGCTCGTCGAGCGGCCAGTCACGGTCGCGCGGGAACGGCCCGATCAGCTCGCGGCCGGAGACCAGCGCGGACCAGAAATCGGGCAGGTTCTCGATACCGCCGGGGGCTTCGATGCCCATCCCGACGATCACAATGGGATCAATGCTCATCGAGCGAGCGCCTGGCCCACGAGCGCCTCGGCGATGCCGTCGATGTTGTCGTCGATGTAGAAGTGGCCGCCGTCGAACAGGTTGACCTCGATCTCGGCGGTGGTGCTCTGCTCCCAGCTGTGGAGATCACGCGGGCCGACGAACGGGTCGTCGTCGCCACCGAGCACCAGCACGGGCGCGGAGATCCGCACCTCGGTGCCGCACGAGTAGGCGTCGAAGGCGCGGTAGTCGGCCTTGAGTACGGGCAGCGCCATTCGCATCACCTCGCGGCTGGCCATCACATCGCTGCCGGTGCCGTTGAGCGCGGCCATGTGGTCGAGCAATTCGTCGTCCTCGGTGGGATGACCGGGGAGCTCGGCGATCCGCTGTGGCGCGGCCGCCGCCGACACCACCAGCAAACGCACAGTCAACCCGGCAGCCTCTGCCAGCCGGGCGAATTCGAACGCGACGATGGAGCCCATGCTGTGGCCGAAGACGGTCAGCGGGGCGCCGGTGTGGTGAGCCGAAGTACGGAAGGCTTCGAAAGCGCCTGCGGCCAGCTCGGGCAGCGTCTCGGCGGCGGCTTCGCGCGCGCGGTCCTGGCGGCCGGGGTACTGCACGATGGTGGTGTCGAAATCGGCTGCCATCCGCTTGGCGAACACCCGGTAGGCCGACGCGCCCGCGCCCGCGTGCGGGAAGACGATCAGGGGCGGTAGGGAATCGGTCCTGGGAGCTTGGAATTGCCTGATCCAGCCGAGTTCTCTTGCCATGACGCTCTCCCTCACCGGCCGCACACAGCTGCGCTACCGTTTCGCACTTGTCCAACACCGCGCTCACGCACGGGCCCGCCCGGCACAAACGGCCGGGACCTGGGCGAATCCTGTTGCATCCGAATCCGACCCGGTCCTTCGGGTAGCCCGGCTATTACCGGGCGATCGGTCGGGCAACAGTAACACCAACCCATTAGTATAGGCTAGCCTTACCAGTCGAGGTGACCAAGGTTACGATTGAACCAAGGTTTATTGAACGGAGCACCGAGCAGATGAATCCCGCCGGGACCCCCAGCGCACTGCCCCGCGAGCGGACCGACCTGCCCGCCGAGGTAGCTGCCGCACCCGCACCCATACTGCCAGTTTTCGCGGCACCTTTCTCGCTACGTGTGGCCGACCCCGACGGCACCGACCCCGAACTCATGGCCGAATGGATGGCCCGCCCGCACCTGCTCGAGGCCTGGGAGCAGGACTGGGACGCCGAACGTCGTCGCGAGAACTTCCGCGCCCAGCTCGCCGGAAACTATTCCCGCCCTTGCTTTCTCAGCATGGACTTCGCCGTCCTCGGTCAGCCGGAACTGGGTGTGCGCGAAATCGCCTACCTCGAGTTCTACCGCGCCGCCAAGGACGAGATCGGCGCCTTCTACGACAGCGACCCCGGCGACATCGGCTACCACATCGCTACCGCCGAGACCGCGGTGATCGGCAAGGGCATCATCACCGCGTGGATGTCGACGTTGAACGCCGCCGTCTTCGCCGCCGACCCCAGTTGCCGCCGCGTGATGGGCGACCCGGACTACCGCAACAAGGCGATCGAGCGCAGCCTGGCCAAGATCGGGTTCCATCGGCTCGCCGAGATCGACGTTCGGCCCGACCGCCGGATCGCGCTGCACGCGTTCCCCCGCACTCCCGCCGATCTCCCGGTCGTCTGACCGACTGGCGTAATCGCCCAATTCGCCTTCACAGAATCAGTTTTCTGATTATTTCGGCGCGTTTGTACGATTACGCCGGACTCAGCGGGCGAGTGCGGCGGCCCGCGCCCTGGCGGGCACCGTCTGCAACACCCGATCCGAGAGTTCGCCGAGGCAACTGAGATTCGGGAACCCGGGCCCCTGCGCCATCGCGGCCATATTGGGCAGGTAGAGCTTGCCCGCAAGCCCGGTGACGGCCAGGTCGTAGCCGATCGACGATTCGATCCGTGGCTGCGTGAGCGCCCCGCCGACGGCGAGTTCGAGCTGGTCGGCGGTCCGCTGGTCGAACAGGTCCAGGAACCACAGCGGCTGACCGCCGGTCGCGTCCACCACCAGGTCGAAATTGTGCACCTGGTCCGCGCGCAGCTCGTTGCTCAATGTCAGGGCCAGCGATTCGCCCTGCGGGACGATCTTGGTGACCCGGCCCTGCAGGTGGTGAACGCGGTTGTCGCCCAACAGACTTTCCTGCACGCGCACCGAGAACACCCCGCGGTCGGTGCGCCGGATCACGTCACGACGTTCCTGCACGCTCAGTGCCGCCCACTTCACCGGATCGCTGAACAGCGAGTTCTCGAAGAAGCTTTCGCCACGGGTGTAGAGGGTCGCCAGGGGGGAGATCACCGAGATGGTGAGCATCTCGTGGCGTACCAGTTCGTCGAGCGCTGAGCCGCCGGTCTCGCCGCCGCCGATCACCGCGGCGCGCGAGGCGGCGGGCAGGGCGCGCTTTCCCGCGAGGTCCCAGAAGTCGGCGATGCTGAGCACGCGCGGATGGTCGGCGAGGGCGCGACTGCTGCGGCCGGGGCCGGTGATCATCAGGCCGTCGGCGGTGAGTTCGGTGCGTGCGCCGTCGGCGTCGACCACCTCGACCTGCCACTGGTCGCTGTGGCTGATCCGCTCCACGCGGCCGAGGACCAACTCGAGCTCGATGGATTTCGCGACCCACTGCAGGTACTTGGCCCACACGTGGTGCTGCGGGCTCGGCCTGCCGCGGTCGATCCACTCGGCGTAGGTGCCGTGTTCGATCAGGAAGGTGGTCCAACTGAAGGCGGCCATCGCGTGGTCGATGTCGCGGTTGCGTCCGCGCGCCCAGGTGGAGTGGTACGGGAAGCCGATGTCCTTCTCGGGACTGGTGCCGAGGCGGTGCTGTCCGTCGGTCCAGCCGCCGGTGGGCAGCCAGTTTCCGCCGACGGCGTGCGCCTCGACCACGACAACACGGGGCGCGGGCAGGCCGAGCGAGCGCAGAACGTGCGATTTAGCCGCTACCGCAAGGGCTTTCGGCCCGGCCCCGACTACCAGGAGGGTTTGCACCGGTTCTTGCTCCACTCTTCCACGCACGCGCTAATATTTGCACAGGCTTACCTTAATTTGCCACCGCTGCAGACAGGCGGGTTGCGTTAGGCTAACCTAACGCCATGGGCAAAGGATTCAACGGACTCATCTGCAAGGCGTGGGGTGGTGCTGACTACCGGCTGACGGTCACGTCTTCCGAGCAGATCACCGACAAATTCGTACGCATCGGTTTCACCGCGGGCGGCTTGCTCGCCGACCACCCGGTGCATCCGACCCAGTGGGTCCGGCTGTGGATCCCGGAGGCGAACAGCGACAAGCTGCACCACCGCGGCTTCACCCTGGTCGCCCAGAACCCGGCCGAAGACACCGTGGCCATCGACTTCGCCCTGCACGACGGCCCCGCCGCCGACTGGGCCCGCTCCGCCAAGCCGGGCGACCCCCTCGATGCCACCGTGCTCGGCTCGGACTTCCAGCTCCCCGAGCAGTCGCCGAGCGAGTACGTGGTCTTCGGCGACACCGCCTCCCTGCCCGCGATCAACTCGCTGCTCGACTCCATCGGCGACACTCCCGCGCGCGTCTGGCTGGAATGGCAGCACGAGTCCGACCAGACCATCCCGGTCAACAACAAGCCTCACCACCAGGTCACCTGGCTCCAGCGCGTCGACGACGGCCGCCTACTGCGCGAGGCCGCGCAGGAAATCACCTGCCCCGCAGACGCTTTCGCGTGGGTGGCCTGCTGCGGCCACACCACCCGCTCGATCGTGAAAACGCTCAAAGCCCAGCACACCCTGCCCAAGACCGCGATCAAGGCGCAGGCCTACTGGAAGTGAGCGCGGGTGGCGCGGCGGCCTGTTTTCGGCAAAGGTAGAGGGCGGAAGTGTCCCCTACCTGCGAGGAGTACACAGTGTCCATTCTCGATGCCGCCACCCCCTTCGGCGAAGAAGTCGGTAAGCGCCTGGCCTCCGAAACCGTGATCTGGTTGACCACCGTCGGCGCGGACACCACCCCGCAGCCGAACCCGGTGTGGTTCCACTGGGAGAACGACGAGTTCCTCATCTTCACCATGCCCAAGGCGAAGAAGCTGCGCCACATCGCGAACAACCCGCGGGTCTCGCTGAACTTCAACGCCACCGAGACCGGCGACGAGGTGGCGGTCTTCACCGGCACCGCACGCGTGGACGAACCGCCCACCAAGGACGAAATCGCCCACTACGCACGGAAATACACCAAAGGCTTCGTCGATATCAAAATGACCGAGTCGGAATTCTTCGAGGCGTACTCGGTGCCGATCCGGATCGCCCCGCACCGCTTGCGCGGCTTCTGAAACTCGCGTGCGGGGGCGCGCTCCCGGCGAGTACTGTGGCGAGCTCCGTCCGTATCACGGTGGGAGCCGACATGCAGTTCAAACAGTCGAGCAAGCTCGCGAATGTTTCCTATGAGATCCGCGGCCCGATATCCGAGCACGCCGCTCGGCTGGAGGCCGAGGGTCACCGAGTGATCAAGCTCAACACCGGTAACCCGCTACCGTTCGGCTTCGACGCGCCGTCGGAGCTGTTGCGCGATGTGATCGCCAATCTGCCGATGTCGTCGGGGTATGTGACGTCGAAGGGGTTGCTGCCCGCTCGGCGCGCGGTGGTGCAGTACTACGAGGGGCGCGGGGTGGACGGTCTCGATGTCGAGAACGTCTTCCTCGGCAACGGCGCGTCCGAGCTGATCATGATGGCGATGACCGCGCTGATCGAGAACGGTGACGAAGTCCTTGTTCCCGCACCGGATTTCCCGCTGTGGACCGCCGCGGTGCACCTCAACGGGGGCAGGGCGGTGCACTACCGGTGCGACGAGAGCGCCGACTGGTATCCCGACATCGCCGATATCGCCGCCAAGATCACCGACCGCACCCGGGCCATCGTGATCATCAATCCGAACAATCCGACGGGCGCGGTGTATCCGAACGAGGTGCTCGAGCAGATGCTGGAGCTGGCTCGCCAGCACAATCTGATCGTCTGCTCCGACGAGATCTACGACAAGATCCTCTACGACGACGTGACCCACACCGCCACGGCCTCGCTCGCGCCCGACCTGCTGTGTTTGACGTTCAACGGGTTGTCGAAGGCGTATCGGCTGGCCGGTTTCCGCTCCGGTTGGCTTGCCGTTTCCGGTCCGACCCGGCATGCCGAGAGCTACCTCGAAGGCTTGACGATGCTGGCCGGGTTGCGGCTGTGCGCGAATGTGCCTGCGCAGCAGGCTGTTCAGGCGGCCCTGGGTGGGCATCAGAGTATTCACGAACTCACGCTGCCCGGCGGGCGACTACTCGAACAGCGCGATCGGGCGTGGACTGCTTTGAACGCGATTCCCGGGGTGTCGTGCGTGAAGCCCAAGGGGGCGCTGTACGCGTTCCCCAAGCTGGATCGGGCTACGTACCGGATCGACAACGACGAGAAGTTCGTGCTGGATCTGTTGCTGGCCACCAAGATTCACGTGGTGCAGGGCACGGGGTTCAACTGGCCGACGCCTGACCACTTCCGCATCGTGACGTTGCCGCAGGCCGATGATCTCGACCAGATCATCGGCAGGATCGGCGAATTCCTGTCCACCTACCAGCAGTGAGCAAGGCCTCGGCGGTGTTGTGGCACCGCCGAGGCCTCGGTTTCACGCAGGCTGCAAGCGCCAGCCGGAAGCCCGTTCACGCTCGTTCCAGAAGGCGGCGTAGCGGCCGTCGAGGGCGAGAAGCTCTGCGTGCGTGCCGCGTTCGGTGATGCGGCCCGAGTCCAGGAACAGGATCTGGTCGGCGTGGGCGATCGTCGAGAGACGGTGCGCCACGACGAGAACCGTTTTGTCCCTGGTCAGTTCGTGAATGCCGCGGACCACCACGGCTTCGCTGTGCGGGTCGAGGGCGCTGGTCGCCTCGTCGAGCAGGACGATGGGGGCGTCCTTGAGCAGGGCGCGGGCGATCGAAACCCGTTGACGTTCACCGCCGGACAGCGAGGTGCCGCCTTCACCGACGGTGGTGTCGAAACCGTCGGGCAAGCGTTCGACGATCTCGTCGACCCTGGCCGCTTCGGCTGCGCGGTGCAGGTCGGCGTCGGTGGCGTCAGGCTTGCCGATGCGGATGTTGTCGGCGACCGAGCGGTTGAACAGGTAGACATTCTGGAAGACCAGGGCGAGCTGGTCCAGGAGGGTGTCCGAAGGTTGTTGGCGCACATCGTGTTCGCCGACCGAGACCACGCCGGAGTCCACATCGTAGAAGCGGGCGGCCAGGCGGAGCAGGGTCGTCTTGCCCGAGCCGCTCGGTCCGACGATGGCGGTGGTGGTGCCCGCCGGGACGGTGAAGGTGAGGTCGGACAGGACTGATTCGCCGGGGCGGTAGCCGAAGCTCACGTCCTCGAAGACCACCGCGGGCGCACCGGGCGCGACCGGCTCGGTGGGGCTGGGCAGCGGCTGCTCGGCGAGCAGGTCGGTGATGCGATCCGCGGCCGAGGCGGCCGAGCGCAGGGCGGTGCCCAGTTGGGCGGCCTGGTTCACCGGTTCGATGAAGCGCGCGCTCACCGCGATCAGCGCGATCGCGGCGGCGGCCGAGACGGAGCCGTCGGTCACCTGCACGACCGCGATGTAGGCCAGCACCAGGAACACGGCCTGCACGAACAGTGCGAACACGATCAGGCCCGGGACCGTCGCGACCATCATCTTCAGTACGGCCGAACGTTGCTGCACCAGTGCTGATTCCAGCTTCTTGTTGCCGGTACCGACGGCACCGAAGGCCCGCAGCACGGGCTGCGCCTGCGCGAATTCGACGACCCGCGAATCGGCTTCGGCCGCGGCGGCGTGCAGGCGCGCGTCAGCACCGGTGTAGGCGCGGTTCGCGAGATTGTTGACCAGGTAGAGCACCGGCGCGGCGAGCAACATCGCCACCCCGATCCGCCAGTCGATGAACAGCATGCCGATCGCGACGACCAGCGGCACGATGATGCCGGTGAGCACCTTGGTGAGCAGGTAGGCGATGAGACCCTGCATCTCGCGCACGTGCTCGACCATCACGCGCGAGAGCGGGCCCGCGTCGCGATCTTCGAACCAGCCGAGCGGCAACGCGTTCAGCTGATCACCGAGGCGGGTCTGCAAACCGCGCTGCATGCCGAGGCCGATGCGCAGTCCGATCACGGCCTGCAGGTAACCGAAGACGACCACGCCCGCCACGGCGGCGGTCATGCCGAGCGCCCACAGCCAGGCGCCGCTCAGGTTGTTGTCGAACAGCGCTTCCAGCACGGGGACCAGCAGCAGGTAGGCGATGGCCTGGAACACCGCCTGCAGCACGATCACCGTGAGCAGGCGCGGGATCAGCGGGGCGAACTCGTCGGGGACGAGGCGGAAAACCTTGCGAATCATCGTGTTTCCTCCACCAGGGCGAGCGTGCCGAGCGCGGCTTCGTTGATCTCCCACAGCTGCTGGTACAGCCCGCCCGCGCCGCGCAACTCGGGGTGCGTGCCCTGTTCGACGATGGTGCCGTTGTCCAGCACCAGGATTCGGTCGACACCGGTGATGGTGTGCAGCCGGTGCGCGATCACCAGGACCGTGCGCCCGGCCACCAGGGCGGCCAATGCGTCCTGGACCGCGGCCTCGGATTCGGGATCGGCGAAGGCGGTGGCCTCGTCGAGGACGAGGACCGGGGTGTCGGCCAGCAGTGCCCTGGCGATCGAAAGACGCTGTGCTTCACCGCCGGACAGGGTCGCGTCGACGCCGATCTCGGAGTCGTAGCCGCGGGGCAGGGCCAGGATCCGGTCGTGGATCTGGGCCGCTACGGCCGCGCGCTCGATGGCGTCGTCATCCGCGCCTGGGCGCGCGAGCAGGAGGTTTTCGCGCATCGAACCACGGATGAGGCGAACATCCTGGAAGACGAATCCGACACTGCGGTACAGCTCTTCGCTGGAGAACGCGCGAATATCGCGGCCGTCGATGGTGATTCGGCCCGCGCCGACGTCGTAGAAGCGGGGCAGCAGTTTTGCCAGGGTCGACTTGCCGGAACCGCTCGGGCCGACCAGCGCGGTGATCGTGCCGGGGTTGAGTTCGAGGTCGATGCCGCGCAGCACGTCATGGCCGGTGCGGTAAGCGAATTCGACGCCCTCGAATCGGACGATCCCGGTCTTGGCGGTCGCCTCGGAGGAGGCGGTTTCCAGTTCCGGTGTCTGCATCAGTTCGTGCAGACGCAGTGCGGCGGCACCTCCGGCACGCAGGGCCTGTGAACCGTAACCGAGGCCGAGCAGCGAGCTGCCGATACCCAGTCCCACCAGCAGGAACGGCAACATATCGAGGGGATCCACCCAGCCGAGGCCGACACCGGCGAGCCCGCCGAGCACCACCACCAACATGACGAACACCGGCATCACCACGATGTCGGAGGCCGACTGCACGCGAATGATCGGCATCTTCATCCGATGCGCGGCGTTGACCTGGCCGTCGACCGAATCCTGGAACTCCTTGTGCGCCTTGCCCGCCTGCCCGAACGCGCGCACCACCTGGATGCCGTCGACGAACTCGATGGTCGCCTCGGCGGTGCGACGCTCCCAGCGGGTGTAGACCGCGAGCCGGTCGCGACCGTCGCGGTCCATGATCTTGCCGAACAGCACGAAGTAGGCGATCAGCGGAACCAGCAGCACCAGACTGAGCCGCCAGTCGACGGTGACCAGATAGCCGATGGTGACCACCGGAACCACCAGTGCGCCGACGAATTCGAGGCGGGCGTGCGCGACCAGGTAGTGCAGGGCCTCGACATCGTCGCGCAGGTAGTTCTTGACTTCGCCGGAACTGCGCTCGCCGAACCAGCCGAGCGGTACGCGGGTGAGCTTGTCGGCGAGCAGTCGGCGCAGGGTGAGCTGGTAGCCGGCGTCGACCGCGTGCGACCACGTCAGCGCGACGGCCTGCAGTAGCGCTCGCGCCACCAGCACGATCACGGCCGCGCCGAACAGCCACCACACGCGGTCGGTGTCGACCGGGGTGTTCAGCAGTTCACGGCAGGCCGCCACGATCAACAGGAACGGGACCACCGAGCAGACCGACGCGAGGGCCACGAGCAGGCTCGCCACCGTGAGCATCCCCGATACCGGTGCCAGAATCTCCTTGCGCGCCAGCGCTTCCCGCTGCTTCTGCGCTTTCGCTGCTGCCTTGGGCAGCCGGTTCCCCGACTCCGCCCCCGGCGGCGGCGCTAACTGCACCGTCATATCGTTCTCGCCTCTCGAACCTGTCCGCGGCAAATCCGCAAGGATAGGTTAGCCTAAGTTGAACGGTTGTGGCCTGTCGGGGAAGGTTGTGTGAACTACCAGTCAACCCGTCGGCAATTCGTAATTCCTCCGCGTAATTTCCTCCGTACCTCTTGATCTCTTTTAGCGGTGGGAGAACGAAAATGTTTGTCACGTCAATCATTTCAGCCATTGCCGACTGTCATTCCGATCCGGGAAAGCTCTCGCCCGAACAGGCACATCGGGCGATGCAGATACATCTGGAATGCAGTGTGGATCTCTGCCGGGTGCGGCGGCGCGCGCGTCAGGTTCTCGTCGAAGCGAAACTGATGGTGCTCGATCAGCGCGCCGGGTAACGATTGAGAAGTCGAATTCAGGGAATGCGTTTGCCATGTTCACTCCCCTGCCATCTTCGGCCGCCTGGTTACATCGGGACGCCCGTACCGGATTCGAAGTGACATATTTCCGCGACGACGCACGCGGAGTTCTCATCGAAGGATGCGTGACAGCGGTCGAGGACGCCGAAGTCTGGGCGATCGACTATCGGCTGCGGCTCGACGGGAGTTGGCATACGCGGTCGGCGCACATCGTCGGGCGCTATCCCGCGGGCAGGCGGGCGGTGACACTGCAGTCGGACGGGTTGGGGCGCTGGCAGGTCGACGGGACGCCCGCGCCCGAGCTCGACGGGTGTCTCGATATCGACCTCGAGGCGTCGGCGTTCACCAATGCGCTGCCGGTGCATCGCCTCGGGCTCGCTGTCGGGGATGCCGCCGACGCGCCCGCGGTGTATGTACGGGCCGCCGATCTCGCAGCAGCCCGATTACCGCAGCACTATCGCCGGGTCGTCGACGGGACCGGGCAGCGCTACGACTACCGCGCGCCCGACTTCGACTTCCGCGCCACCCTGGACTACGACGAGTCGGGTCTGATCATCGACTATCCCGGACTGGCCACACGCGCGGCCTGAACCTGCAGCCTCCGAAAAGCCCGGCGACGAACCCACTCGCGGGCCTGAACCAGCTGCCTCCGACGAGCCCGGCGATGGGCCAGGAGGGGGCCGCGAACACCTGGCCCCCGACGGCCGACAACACTGCTCCTATGCGACGTAGGCAGCAGCCGCCGCTGCCGAAACGGCACGGCCTGGATCCCGCTCGACTCCGACTCCCCGAAGACGGGCAGTGGGCGACCGTGCGCGACCACCTCGTCGAGCGGCTGCCCCGGGTGGACCCGTCCCGGATCGACGCGATGCTGGTGGCGGGCGAGATCGTAGATCTGGAAGGTCCCCTCACACCGGACGCGCCGTACGTGCCGGGCGGGGCCGTGTGGTTCCACCGCGACCTGCCCGTCGAGGCCGAGGTGCCGTTCGAGATCGGCATCGTGCACCGCGACGACGACATCCTCGTGATCGACAAGCCGCACTTCCTCGCGACCATCCCGCGCGGTCAGCACATCCTCCAAACCGCGCTGGTGCGGCTGCGCAACGACCTCGAACTGCCCGACTTGATCCCGGCCCACCGACTGGACCGGGCCACCGCGGGCCTGCTGCTGTTCGTGGTGAATCCGGCGCGGCGCGGTGCCTACCAGACGATGTTCCATCGCAAGACCGTGCGCAAGGAGTACGAGGCCATCGCGCCCTACGATCCCGCGCTCGAGCTGCCGCGGACGGTGCGCAGCCGGATCATCAAGGAGAAGCAGGTGCTCGCCGCTTTCGAGGTGGACGGCGAGCCCAATGCCGAGACCGAGGTGGAGTTGGTCGAGCACCGCGACGGGCTCGGACGCTACCTGCTGCGCCCGCACACGGGACGAACCCATCAGCTGCGTCTGCACATGAACGGGCTCGGCGTGCCGATTCTCGGCGACGATTTCTATCCGGAGATCACCGACAAATCGGTCGACGATTACACGCGGCCGTTGCAATTGCTGGCGGCGTCGCTCGAATTCACCGACCCGATCAGCGGGGAGCCGAGGCGATTCGAGACGCGGCGCACGTTGCAGGCGTGGACCGATATGGCCGGATGGTCCGGATCGGCTGTCGAGTAGCTCACAGCCTGTTTGCGCCTATCGATCTTGATGGGGTGATTCCTGGCCGCTCAACACTGGGGTCGGCCGATTGTCCCGCATTCACCGGACCGTTTCCTTTTCGTGATAATTCCGTACACTCGGTCGGGTGTCCGTCGCCCTTGCCGAATCCCGGCCGAAGCTGCATGCCTACATCGATATCGCGGTGGTTGTCGTTGTGCTGGCCGGGACCAATCTGATCGCGCACTTCACTACGGCCTGGGCCAATATCGTTGTCGTGCCCGTCGCGGCGATCGCGCTCTTGGCGCTGATGCGTCAGCGTGGCCTCGGCTGGGCCGAACTCGGGCTGTCACCCAGGCACTGGAAGCGCGGGACGGTATATGCACTCGGCGCTGTCGGGATCGTGGTGACCGCGGTTGCGATCGGCGCGTTGTTGCCGCTGACCAGGCCGTTCTTCCTCGCCGACCGCTACGCGACGATTTCCGGCGCGCTGATCGCGTCGATGATCGTCATCCCGCTGCAGACCGTGATCCCCGAAGAGCTCGCGTTCCGTGGCGTGCTGCACGGGACTTTGGATCGAGTCCTCGGCGTCCGCGGACTGTTCGCGGCCGGGTCGTTGATGTTCGGCCTCTGGCACATCGCGTCCTCGTTCGGCCTCACTTCCGGCAACAAGGGCCTGTCCAGCATTGTCGGCGGCGGCCTACTCGGCCAGATCATCGGCATCACCCTCGCCGTCGCAGCCACCGCCGCGGCGGGCGTCGTCTTCACCTGGCTGCGCCGCCGCAGCGGCAGCCTGCTCGCCCCCATCGCCCTGCACTGGTCGCTCAACGGAGCAGGCGCCCTCGCCGCCGCCCTCGTCTGGCACACTGCCCTGCGCTGACCGACCCGCGCTGGTCAGTCGATCACCATGCCCTCAGGCAGGGATTCAGACTCACAGAACGCCACCACGGCATGGTGATCATTTGTCCAGAAACGGTGCCTGCTCGCCTATCGTGGGGTGTGGTTGCGTGGAATACTGGCGGGCAATTTGTGACTGGACGGTAAGTCAGACATAGCGGTCTCTCGAGGGGGCATTTCCGCATGACGCGAACGCATACTGGACGGGTCGTCGCGGTGACCGGCGGGGCCGCTGGGATCGGGCTGGAGATCGCGCGGCAGTTCGCGGAGGCGGGGGCCCGGGTATGCCTCGGGGACCTGTCGGGGAACGCGGCGCGCGATGCCGCGGCCCGGCTGCCGGGAACCGTGCACGGGTGCGAGCTCGATGTCACCGATGAGCGGTCGTTTCACGATTTTCTCGCTGTCGCCGAGGCGATCCTCGGGCCGGTCGATGTGCTCGTCAACAATGCCGGAGTGATGTGGGTCGGGGCGTTCGACGCCGAACCCGACAGTGCGACGGCGCGGATGCTCGCGGTGAATCTGCACGGGGTGATTCGCGGGGTGCGCCTGGCGGCGCCCACGATGCGGACACGCGGGCGTGGGCACATCGTCACCATCGCCTCGATCGCGTCCAAGCTCTCCCCCGCCGGCGAAGCGACCTATGCCGCGACCAAACACGGCGTGCTGGGTTATCTGACCGCGGTGCGTGAGGAATTGCGTGGCAGTGGTGTGCAGTTGACCGCGATCATGCCGGGCGTGGTCGATACCGAGCTCGCGGCCGGAACCTCCACGGGTGCAGCACAATTGCTGCAACCTCGCGATGTCGCCGCGGCGGTGCTCGATGCGGTTGCACGACCACGATTCGAGGTGACCTTGCCCGCGCATCTCGGACCACTTGTCGGTCTGGCCGGAGCACTGCCACAGTGGTTGCGCGACATCGTGTTGCGGCGCACCGTACCGAATCAGGTTGCAGCGGTTTCCAACTCGTCGAGGCGCGCGGCTTACGAAAAGCGGCTTGTCGACGGCGAGCCCGATAGCTGAACCGCCTGCCGCACCCGGGATCCAGTTCTCGCGGCCCGCCCGATTCTGGACTGACCGGAGGGTCCCGGGGTTGGAGCTGACCCGTCATTCCTGTGACGAAGGGGGCACCCGCCGGGAGCGAAGAATCAGGGCCCGAAGGGCCGCGATCGCGGCGCCGGCCGCCAAATCATTGACCCGGGCGGAGTCGCCGTTTACGCTCTCTGGCAATCACACATATGTTCGATAGTCCATATGTTCGAGTGGCGGAAGGCGCGGTATGTCCGACGATCGGTTGAGCGAGAATGCCGCCATCGCGCCGAACACCGAGATCACGGCGCTTGCCCAGCAGGTCGCGACGGCCCGCGACAAGCTGCCCCTGCAGCACGACACCGCCCTCTACGACGCGCTCTCCGACAACGAGATCCGCGCCGAACGGGAACTGGCCGAATGGATTCGCACGCAGCGGCGCAAACAACGCCGCCGTGCGGTTGGCGATGAACTCGCCGCCGAGCAACGCGACCGTCGCACCAACGCCCTGATCCGCCGCACCGACGAAGCCGACGCGCGCTGGCATCGCAAAGCCTTGGCCGCGCGGCGTCGGGTATCGAGCGCCGATGCGCGCCTGGCCCAGTTGTACCGGCGGTCGGAATGGTCCTCGCGGGCGCTGATCGGTGTCGTCGTCCTCGGCATGGTGTGGGCCGGTGTGAACGTGCAGCGCAATCTTGTCCCCAGTGGGGACATGAGCGATCCGCTCTACTGGCTCAGCTACGGCATCGAGGCGATGATCTCGATCCCGATCATCGTCATCATGGTCACCGCCACCACCGCTGCCCGCTGGGGCCGCGAACTCGAGCGCGGCAAAGTGATCGTGTTCGAACTCGCCCTCCTCGGCACGACCATCGCCCTCAACGCAGGCCCCCACCTCGCCGCCGGATCCTTCGGCCGCGCAGCCGAATTCGCCATCGCTCCGGTAATGGTCGGTGTGGTCATCTGGCTGCACGCCTGGGTGTCGGCCCGGTACGCAATGTTGATCGAAAGTGCATCGGTCGAATTGCCCGGCGACACCGCCTATTCCACCGCCGAACGGGTCCCTGCCTTCTCGCAGAGGCAGGCCGATTCGCTCGGCGACGATAGGCAAGCGCACGCCCACACGGTGATGAACGGCATTGCCCCCGAACTCCGATCGCCGCTGACCGAGCTCGCTACGGTCGGCCCCACCGCTCCGGCACACATCCCGCGCGAGACCCTGGCATCCGCCGCCGCAAACACGGAGTCTGATGCAGGCGGCAACGAATCGAGTGTCCCCGCAGCCGAAATGGTGTCCGAGACCGTCGCCGCTTCTGCTCAGAAAAACGCCGCCGATCGCAAGGCCGATGCGCAGCCGAACTCCGCCGAACGCGAGCCTGCCGAATCGCTCGACCTGTCGATCGTCTCGGAGCCGGTAGTTCGCGATGCCTCGGCACCGAGCGTGGCGCCGCTGGTCGCAGCAGCCGACGGGCTAGCAGCGTCGGCGGCCGAGCGCGCCTACCCGCACACCCTGCGCCGCCCCTCCGCCGACAAGCCGAGCGCGCCCGGCACTCTCGAACTCATCCACAAGGCGGCGGCCGACCATCGTCGCAACGGCACCGAGCACGCCACCCGGACCAACGGGGCCGCCTCGATCTTGCGGCGAATACCGGTCACCACCGCCGCGCACTCCCCCGCCGGCGAAGCGACCGGTACCGACCCGGTTCCCGAGGCGACGATGCACGCCGGCACCGTCGCCCGTGACCCTGATGGCGAAACCTCAACGAGCACCGATCCGGTCGCGGTACACAATGATCCACAGCCTCCCGCCGCGGAACCGGAGCAGCTGACACTCACCGCCGAACCCGCCGAGCAACTGGTCCTACAACCGGAGCCTGCACCCACCGAGCGCCCCGACCTCACCGGCCCGGCTTCTGCCCCCGAACGTACCGCCACCACCGTCACAGCCCCAGCCCCCGAGCGGACTGACTCCGCCGTCGCAGCCCCAGCGCCCGAGCGGACCGCACCCACCGTCACAGCCCCGACCCGCAGCCGGGTCGACCCGACCGCCGCCAGCCGGGTCGATCACCCCATCGAAACCCCGTCACCTGAGCCGACACTGGCCACCACGCAGCCGACAACGTCCGGCTCTGCCCCCGCTGCCGCCTTCGACAAGCCCTCCGCAATAGCCGACCCCGTCGACGCTGATGCCCCCGAGGAAGACGAGGACGATTTCCCGGCCCCCGACTTCGACTTCGACGAAGACACCGAGGTCCGCGCCCTGGCCCGCCAGATCGCCCACCGCAGCCCGCTGCGCCTGACCCTCAGCCAGATCGAAGAGATCCTCGAACTCACCGATCAATCCTGGCCGACCCACAGCATCGGCAGCGAAGTCGGCGTCCCCAGCAGCACCGTCACCAATATCGTCGAATTCGCCCACAAGATCCGCCAGCCCTACGCCTTCACCGGCTGACCGAGCCTCACACAGCAAAGGCCCGCCGCCCTCGAAACACGGGGAGGCGGGCCTTCATGTATGCCGACGAGACCGTCGTAGGTGCCAGACCGCGAGACCTACCTCGTAACCCAACGACGAAGGCCCGTCTCCCACAGGGGGAAACGGGCCTTCGCAGAAAACGATCTCGATGGATCGAGGAGGGACCTTACTTGGCCTTCTCCAGGACCTCGACCAGACGCCAGCGCTTGGTGGCCGACAGCGGACGAGTCTCCATCAGCTGAACGTGGTCGCCGACGTGGGCGATCTCGTTCTCGTCATGCGCCTTCACCTTGGAGGTGGTGCGAATGATCTTGCCGTAGAGCTTGTGCCGGTGACGGTCTTCCAGCTCGACGACGATCGTCTTGTTCATCTTGTCCGAGACAACGTAGCCGCTGCGAACCTTGCGGCTGTTGCGCTCTGTGGTGTTCTCGCTCATGCCGCATCTCCCTTGCCAGCGGGCGCCGTGGCCAGGCCGAGCTCGCGCTCACGCATGACCGTGTAAATGCGCGCGATCTCGTGGCGGACGACGCGCAGTCGACGGTTGTTGTCGAGCTGACCCGTCGCCATCTGGAAGCGCAGGTTGAACAGCTCTTCCTTCGACTCGCGCAGTTTGGCCACGAGCTCTTCTTCGTTGAGCTCACGGAGCTCTGCGGCCGGTGTTTCTGTAGCCATCAGAACTGCTCCTCCCTGGTCACGATCCTGCATTTCATCGGGAGCTTGTGCATCGCGCGGCGCAGGGCCTCACGAGCGGTCTCCTCGTTGGGGTAAGACATCTCGAACATGACCCGACCGGGCTTCACGTTCGCGACCCACCACTCCGGCGAACCCTTACCGGAACCCATGCGGGTTTCGGCCGGCTTCTTCGTGAGCGGACGATCGGGGTAGATGTTGATCCAGATCTTGCCGCCACGCTTGATGTGGCGGGTCATCGCAATACGTGCCGACTCGATCTGACGGTTGGTGACGTAGGCGGGCTCGAGAGCCTGGATGCCGTACTCACCGAAGGCCACCGCGGTGCCGCCCTTGGCCATACCCGAGCGACCGGGGTGGTGCTGCTTGCGGTGCTTGACGCGACGGGGCATCAGCATGCGTCAGCCCTCCTTGTTCTCTGCCGGAGCCTCCGCCACTGCAGTGGCGGCGCGACCGACCTCGGTGCTGGTCGCGGTGGTGCCAGTGGCGCCGGACCGACGGGGGCGGCTCGGACGCTCGCGACGCTGGCGATCCGGAGCAGCAGCAGCGGCAGCGGTCACCTCACGACGACCACCGACGATGTCACCCTTGTAGATCCAGACCTTCACACCGATGCGACCGAAGGTGGTCTTGGCCTCGTAGAGGCCGTAGTCGATGTCCGCACGCAGCGTGTGCAGCGGAACGCGACCTTCACGGTAGAACTCCGAGCGCGACATTTCGGCGCCACCGAGGCGGCCCGAGCACTGCACGCGGATGCCCTTGACGTTCGGCGAACGCATGGCCGACTGAATGGCCTTACGCATCGCACGACGGAACGCCACACGGTTGGACAGCTGCTCGGCAACACCCTGAGCAACCAGCTGCGCATCCGATTCGGGGTTCTTGACCTCGAGGATGTTGAGCTGAACCTGCTTCTTGGTGAGCTTCTCCAGCTCGGAACGGATGCGATCGGCTTCCGCTCCACGGCGACCGATCACGATGCCGGGACGCGCGGTGAAGATATCCACACGGACACGATCACGGGTGCGCTCGATCTCGACCTTCGAGATACCTGCACGCTCCATGCCAGTGGCCAGGAGCTTGCGGATCTGAACGTCTTCCTTCACGTATTCCGCGTACTGCTTGTCCGCGTACCAACGCGACTTCCAGTCGGTGGTGATACCGAGGCGGAAGCCATGGGGGTTAATTTTCTGTCCCATTTACTTTGCCCCTCCCTTCCGGCGGCTACGAGTGGCAGCGCCGGTGGTGGGCACGCTCTCGACCTCGATGGTGATGTGGCTGGTGCGCTTACGAATCCGGAACGCACGACCCTGGGCCCGCGGCTGGAAACGCTTCATGGTGGCACCCTCGTCGACAAATGCAGTCGAAACGACCAAGGTGGCCGGGTTGAGGCCGAGGTTGTTCTCGGCGTTCGCCGCGGCCGAAGCCACGACCTTGGCCACGGGCTCGCTGGCAGCCTGCGGTGCGAACCGCAGGATGGCCAGCGCGTCCTCGACGCTCTTGCCGCGGACCAGGTCCACGACGCGACGGGCCTTCATCGGGGTGACCCGAACGTGCTTGGCGGTAGCGCGTGCAGTCGGGTTCTGAACCGTTTCGGTATTGGTTTCAGTCATCGCCGCTTGCTCTTCCGGTCGTCCTTGACGTGGCTCTTGAACGTCCTGGTCGGCGCGAACTCACCGAGCTTGTGTCCGACCATGTTGTCCGAAATGAACACCGGGACATGCTTGCGACCGTCGTGGACGGCGAAAGTGTGGCCGATGAAATCGGGGATGATGGTCGAGCGACGCGACCAGGTCTTGATGACCTGCTTCGTGCCCTTTTCGTTCTGGACGTCCACCTTCGCGAGGAGGTGGTCGTCGACGAACGGGCCCTTCTTGAGGCTGCGTGGCATTTCTTACCTCCTCCTTAGCGCTTCTTGCCGGTTTTACGGCGGCGGACGATGAGCTTGTCGCTCGGGCGGTTGGGCTTGCGGGTGCGGCCCTCAGGCTGACCCCACGGGGAGACCGGGTGGCGACCACCGGAGGTCTTACCCTCACCACCACCGTGCGGGTGGTCGACCGGGTTCATGACGACACCACGGACGGTGGGACGACGGCCCTTCCAGCGCATACGGCCGGCCTTGCCCCAGTTGATGTTCGACTGCTCGGCGTTGCCGACCTCGCCGACGGTGGCGCGGCAGCGCACGTCGACACGGCGGATTTCACCCGAGGGCATACGAAGGGTCGCGTACGGCCCTTCCTTGCCCAGCAGCTGAATGCTCATTCCAGCGGAACGAGCCATCTTGGCGCCGCCGCCCGGACGCAGCTCCACGTTGTGAATCGTGGTACCGGTCGGGATGTTGCGCAGCGGCAGGTTGTTACCCGGCTTGATGTCGGCCGTGGGGCCGGACTCGATCGGGCTGCCCTGCTTGATGCCCTTCGGCGCGATGATGTAGCGCTTCTCGCCGTCGGCAAAGTGCAGCAGTGCGATGTTGGCGGTGCGGTTGGGGTCGTACTCGATGTGAGCGACCTTGGCCGGGATGCCGTCCTTGTCCAGTCGACGGAAGTCGATGACACGGTAGGCCCGCTTGTGACCGCCACCGCGGTGACGCGTGGTGATGCGACCGTGCGCGTTACGACCACCGGACTTGGTGAGCGGGCGCAGCAGCGACTTCTCCGGCGTCGACCGGGTGATCTCGGCGAAGTCCGAGACGCTGGAACCACGACGGCCCGGCGTTGTCGGCTTGTACTTACGGATTGCCATGAGTTCTTCTCGCTTTCTGGAGTCCCAGGCGCTTACGCGACCGGTCCTCCGAAGATCTCGATGGGCTTGCTATCGGCCGAGAGGGTCACGAGTGCGCGCTTGGTGTCCTTGCGCTTTCCGTAACCGAATTTGGTCCGCTTGCGCTTGCCCTGACGGTTGGCGGTATTGACGCTGGTGACCTTGACGCCGAAAACCTTCTCGACGGCGATCTTGATCTGCGTCTTGTTCGAGTCCGGGTGCACCAGGAAGGTGTAAGTGCCTTCCTCGATGAGTCCGTAGGACTTCTCCGAGATGACCGGTGCGAGCAGGATGTCGCGGGGGTCGGCGATGGTGCTCACTTGCTCTCCTCCTGGGCCGCCTCGGCGGGACCGTGAACGAACGCGTTCAGGGCCTCGACGCTGAACACCACGTCGTCGCTGTTGAGCACGTCGTAGGTGTTGAGCTGATCCGGGGCGATCGGCAGCACGTTCTGCAGGTTCGCCACGCTCTTCCACGCGGCGACGTCCTCGCGGCCGACGACGACCAGGAACTTCTTGCGACCCGAGAGCTCGGCCAGGAAGTCCTTGGCCACCTTGGTCGACGGGTTCTGACCCGAGACCAGTTCGGTGATCACGTGGATGCGCTCGTTGCGGGCCCGGTCGGACAGGGCACCGCGCAGGGCGGCAGCCTTCATCTTCTTGGGGGTCCGCTGGCTGTAGTCACGCGGCTGCGGGCCGTGGACGGTGCCACCGCCGGCGAACTGCGGTGCACGGGTCGAGCCCTGACGGGCGCGGCCGGTGCCCTTCTGGCGGTACGGCTTCTTGCCACCACCGCGCACCTCGCCACGAGTCTTCGTGGAGTGGGTGCCCTGGCGAGCGGCGGCCAGCTGAGCGATGACGACCTGGTGCATCAGCGCGACGTTGGCGGTCACGTCGAAGATCTCCGAGGGGAGTTCGACGGTGCCTTCGGTCTTGCCGCCTGCGGCCTTGACGGTCAGCGTCAGGTTGGCCTTCTTATCGAGGCTGGTCATGCGTGCGCACCACCCTTCACGGCGCTCTTGACGATCACGATGTTGCCCTTGCGGCCCGGGATAGCACCCTTGACCAGGAGCAAACCGTTCTCGGCATCCACCTTGTGAACCGAGAGGTTCTGCGTGGTGACGCGGTCGTTACCCATACGGCCCGACATGCGCATGCCCTTGAACACGCGGCCGGGAGTGGCACAGCCACCGATGGAACCCGGGCGACGGTGCACAGCCTGCGCACCGTGCGAGGCGCCCTGGCCCTTGAAGCCGTGACGCTTCATGGTGCCTGCGAAGCCCTTGCCCTTGCTGATTCCGGTCACGTCGACGTAGGTGCCCTCTTCGAAGACATCAGCCGAGAGTTCCTGGCCGATCTCGAAGGTGGAGGCATCCGCGACGCGGATCTCGGTGACGTGGCGACGCGGCGTGACGCCGGCCTTGGCGAACTGGCCGGAAACCGGCTTGTTCACCTTGCGCGGGTCGATGGCGCCGAAAGCGATCTGAACGGCCGAATAGCCGTCGCGCTCCACGGTACGAATCTGGGTGACCACGTTCGGGCCCGCCTTGATGACGGTGACCGGGACGACGCGGTTCTTCTCGTCGAAGACCTGGGTCATGCCGAGCTTGGTGCCCAGGATGCCGGCTGCGGGCCGGTTCTTGTTGTCAGTCATGTCTCGAGTCCCCGTCACTGAATGTTGACGTCGACGCTGGCCGGGAGGTCGATGCGCATGAGCGCGTCAACCGTCTTCGGCGTCGGGTCGAGGATGTCGATGAGGCGTTTGTGCGTGCGCATCTCGAAGTGTTCGCGCGAGTCCTTGTACTTGTGCGGCGAACGGATGACGCAGTAGATGTTCTTCTCGGTCGGCAACGGCACAGGCCCGACCACACGGGCGCCGGTGCGGGTCACCGTTTCCACGATCTTGCGCGCTGACGCGTCGATCGCCTCGTGGTCATAGGCCTTGAGCCTGATGCGGATCTTTTGTCCCGCCACGCTAAGTGTCCTTTTCTCCGCTTTCCTTCGTGGTCACAGGAGCTAGCTCCCGCACCACCCTCAATTTGCACAGCCCGAACACAAGAAAGACGCCTCAGCGTGGTTTCCCACTAAAGACCCGCAACCAGGGCGCACCAAAAGGCACTACCTAGTCCTCGCCGCTGTTCATCTGTCATGGTTCTCCGGTCCACGCGGTCGGGCGTGTCGCCCTAACTCTTAATCTCCGACCCCGGTCGATTGCTCACCATGGGACGGAAGTGCGTGGTTCCGAACGTATCCACACCGGCGAACCGGCGAGATACAAACTACTGCTCCCCTTGTTCAGGTATCCGCTCCGGAGAGTCGAACAATCCTGCGCAAGGCAACCCGAACAGTATGCACCATGCCGACGACGTCCTTCAAATCGGGGGTCATGAGGTATCGATCACGCCCACACAGGGGCTTCCACCTCGACCGCACCGCCGGCTGGGCTGTACCGATGAATGGTAGCTGGCTCGTCGCCGACCCCGACCAGCGGAGGCCTTCCACTTAACTTACTTTTGAGTAAGATAGAGGCCATGACACAGGAAACCGCGACCTACCGCGGCTGGAAGAAGCTGCCCGACAACCGCATCGGGCACGCGCTGTTCTCGCTCGGCATGGTCGCCCGGGTCCCCTACTTCGGCACCGTGCTGCCCCAGGTGGTCCGCCTGGAACCCGGTATCTGCGAGGTCACCTCCCCGAAGTGGTTCGGCATCCACAACCATCTAGGCACCTTCCACGCCATCGCCGCGTGCAACCTCGCCGAGGTGGCGATGGGCATGCTCAGCGAGGCCACCGTCCCAACCACCCACCGCTGGATCCCCAAGTCGATGAACGTGCAATACCTGGCCAAGGCCGAATCCAGCCTGCGCGCGGTCGCGAAACTGGCCGAGATCCCCGACTTCGCCGCGATCACCAAGGGCCAGGAACTGACCGTCCCCGTCTCGATCTACGACAAGGACGGCGTCGAGGTCGTGCACGCCGACATCACCACCTGGGTCTCGCCCCGCTGACCCCCGCCATGTGAACCGTCGCACCGGTACGGTTGTGGGCCGAGGCAACAAAGGACGGGGAGTTCGATGTTGGAAGTCGCTCATGTGACGCGCCGATTCGGGGAGAACTTGGCGGTCCACGACGTGTCGTTCGCGGTGCCGCCCGGCGCGCTCACCGGGTTCGTCGGCGGCAACGGCGCGGGCAAGACCACCACAATGCGAATGATTATGGGCGTCTTGGCAATTCAGGCCGGTGAGATCCGGTGGGACGGGCTGCCGGTGACCGAGCTGGATCGGCGCTCGTTCGGGTACATGCCCGAGGAGCGTGGCCTCTATCCCAAGCAGCCGGTGTTCGACCAGCTCGTGTACCTGGCGCGGTTGCGCGGATTGTCCGCCGAGGAAGCGAAGGCGCGCACCACGAGCCTGCTGGAACGGTTCGATCTCGGTGCGCGCGGCAAGGACAAGCTCGAATCGTTGTCACTGGGCAATCAGCAACGCGTGCAGATCGCGGCGGCCGTGATCGCGCAGCCGACCGCGCTGATCCTGGACGAACCGTTCTCCGGGCTCGATCCACTGGCCGTGGATTCGATGGTGGAGTTGCTGCGTGAGTATGCCGATCAGGGTGTGCCGGTGCTGTTCTCCTCGCATCAGCTGGACCTGGTGGAGCGGCTGTGCGATCAGCTGGTCGTGCTCGCCTCGGGGCGGGTCGTCGGGCAAGGTTCGGTCGACGAGCTGCGGTCGAGTGGCGCGGCGCGGTATCGGCTCGTGGTCGACGGAGATCCGGGCTGGCTGCGAGAGTACCCGGGGCTTCAGGTGGTCGACAGTGCCGGACCGGGCGTGCTGTTCGAGATCGACGGCGCGGGCACCGACGCCGTGTTGCAGGAGGCGCTGTCGCGGGGATCGGTGCGCGAGTTCACCGAGGTGCGGCCGACTGTCGCCGAGATCTACCGGGAGGCGACGAAGTGAAAGGTCACCCAGGGGCGGTAACGCGCGTGGCCACCGAAGGCGCCCGATCACACCGAGGAGATACGGCATGAACGGCGTGTGGCGGATCGTTGCCGCGCGGGAGGTCGCGGTGAAACTGCGTGACCGCAACTTCGTCATCTCGACGGCGGTGACGCTCGTGGTGATCGTCGCGTCGCTGTTGCTCTCCGGGTTCCTCAGCAGCAGGCCCGACAAGGTCGACGTCGCGATCACGGGCACGGACACCTCGGTCGTGCTCGACACGGCCAACAGCCTGGCCGCGAGTGAGAACACCACGTTCACCGCACGCCCGGTGACCGACCGGGCCGAAGTCGAGCGGCTGGTGCGCGCCGACGAGGTCGAGGTCGGTCTGGTCCCCGCCGAACCCAGCGGCTGGCAACTGATCGGCAAGACCGCGCAGGACGACAACGCCACCACCTACATCACCGCCGCCGCCCAGCAGGTGGCGTTGCAGCGCAATGCCGCCGCCGCGGGCGTCTCACTCGAGGAGTTGAGTCGGGGCGCGACGGTGTCCTACGACCTGCTCGAGCAGGGCTCGATCGACCCGGGACTGGCCAAGATCGTCGCGTTCGTCTTCGCGTTCTTGTTCTATCTGGCGTCGATTCTGTTCGGCATGTCCATCGCACAGAGCGTGGTCGAGGAGAAACAGAACCGGATCGTGGAAATCCTCGCCAGCGCGATGCCGTTGCGGCAGTTGCTGATCGGCAAGGTCGCGGGCAACGCGGCGCTGGCGTTCGGGCAGCTGGTGCTGTTCGTCGGCGCCGGGCTGGTCGGGTTGGCGGTGACCGACCGGGGTGCTCAGCTCGGCCAGGTGGCCGGGGCCGCTGGTTGGTTCATCGTCTTCTTCGTCGTCGGGTTCCTCGCCCTGGCGAGTCTGTGGGCGGTCGCCGGTTCGCTGGCCACGCGCAGCGAGGATCTCCAGTCCACCGCCACTCCCCTGTCGATGCTGATCATGATCGTGCTGTTCGCGGGCATCTTCCTCACCGGCACCGCCCGGGTGATCGACTCCTACGTCCCGATCATGTCCATCGTCGCCATGCCAGGCCGACTGGCCGACGGCACCGCGGCCTGGTGGGAGCCGTTCATCGCGCTGGCGCTGATGGCCGTGACCACCTACGGCATCGTCGTTGTCGCCGAGAAGATCTACCGACGGTCCCTGATGCAGACCCAGGGCCGCCTGACCATGCGCCAGGCCTTGGCCTTGGAGGACTAGGCGGAACCGAGCGTGCGGCTTCGAGGCAGACGTGACGACCCGGTCACCGGCGCTTGCGTGGTGACGGGTGCTGCGGATTGAATGCGGGCGTGAGCGTTGCGCGGGAATTCGATATCTGTGTGGTCGGGCTCGGTCCGGCCGGGCGGGGGTTGGCGCATCGCGCGGCCGTTGCCGGGTTGCGGGTAGCGGCCGTGGATCCTCGACCCGAGCGGCTGTTTCCGCCGACCTTCTCCTGCTGGATCGACGAACTGCCGGAGTGGTTGCCCGAGAGTGCGATCGCGCAGCGGATCGCGGCCCCGACAGTGTGGACCAAGGGTGAGCATCGGATCGAGCGGCCCTACTGCGTGCTCTCGAAGGCCGGGCTGCATGCGGCGCTGGCCTTGGACGACGCCACGGTTTTCGCGGATCGGGCGCGGCGGGTCGACGCGCACGAGGTGGAGCTCGCGGACGGCACGGTGATCTCGGCAGCCACGGTGTTCGATACGCGCGGACTGCCGACGCTGGGACAGCGCAGGGCCGCATCGGCGCACGGGATCTTCGTCGATGCCGAAACCGCGGCGCCGATGGTCGCGGAAGGTGAAGGGTTGCTGCTGGATTGGCGTCCGGAGAACGGCGCCGGCCCGGACGAGCCGCCGTCGTTCCTCTACGCGGTCCCGCTCGGGGACGGCACGGTGATCTTCGAGGAGACCAGCCTCGGCTTACGCGGCGGCATGCCACAACACGAATTACGCAAACGCACGCTGAACCGGCTCGCGGCACACGGGATCACGCTTACCGGCGACGAACCGCACGAAGCCGCCCACTATCCCCTCGATCAGCCGCCCCCGAAGAAAGGCGCCGCGATCGCCGTCCCGTTCGGCTCGCGTGGCGGCATGATGCACCCCTGCACCGGCTACAGCGTGGCCGATTCACTCGCGCTGGCAGACACCGCAGTCGCCGCCGTGCAACGGGGCGAGAACCCGATCGACGCGCTCTGGCCGTTGAAGGCGCGTGCCGTGTACTGGATGCGGATGCGCGGCCTGTGGGGTCTGGGCCGGCTCACCACCGACCAGTCGATCGCCATGTTCGACGCCTTCTTCACCGAGTCCGACCGCCGCCAGCGCGCACTGCTGTCGGCCCACGACGACTACACCGCGCTGGGCGCGGCCCTGTTCAACACCGTCGCCCACACCTGGCCGTTCCGCTGGCGCTACGACCTCGTCGGCTGGACCAACCGCAACCGGTGGCTCGACTACCCCTTCGATCACGCATCGGAACTCGACGAGCAACCGCGCTGATCACACACAAATCGCCTCCCCCGTCGAGATTTCGACAGGAGAGGCGATCTGTGAACACTGAGCGCGGTCCTACGCGGACTCGGCCGCCTTCTTGTACCCGACGATCGCGGGATAGGCGAACACCGCGACCAGCCCGACCGTCCACGCGACCGTCTTGAGCAGCGGTTCAGCGACCGGCCCGCCGTAGGACAGCCCCTTCATCGCATCGATCGCACAGCTCATCGGCTGGTTAGCGACCACATCCTGCAACCAGGTGGGGTAGGCGAAGACCGGGACGAAGCCGGTGTTGAAGAACATCAGCAGCGTGTTGAGGATGCCGATGAGGCTGATCAGCATCACGCCCTCGGTGATCGTGGCCAGCGCGGTCACCATCACCGCGAACCCGACACCGAACAGCACCGGCACCAGCACCAGCGCGATATTGGCGAACGGGTCCTCCATGAACAGGAACCCCAGCGGCACCGCGACGAGCAGCACGATCAGCGTGGTGATCAGGATGCGCAGCATCTCGGCCAGCAGTCGACCGGTCAGCAGCGATGCCTTGTTCAGCGGCATCGTGTAGAACCGGCTGAGCAGCCCCGATGCCTTCTCGCGTTTGAACCCGAGGGCACTCACCACCGCGCCGGTCATGGCCGCGACCAGGGTGAGCAGCGCGGCCTGGCCGTAGATGCTGGGGGCTCCGGTAGCCGCGGTGATCGAGTCACCGAGCACGATGCGAAACATCAGCAGCGTCACCGCGGGGTAGGCGATGGTCTGGATGGTCGTCGACGGATCGCGCAACCACACCATCAGCAGCCGCTTGGTCTGGATCAGGCTGTGGGTGAACCACACCGACACCGAACCCTCCGGCTTGGCGTGCACCACCGGCAGGTCGGCCGCGGCCTCCTCGACCTGTGCCTTCTCGATTGTTGTCATGATCGCCTCACACTCGCCCACACAGCCAGTGGGAGGAAGAAAACAGCGAGTCCGCCGAGCCACGCCAGCGATACCCAGGTCCCGGCCCAGCTCAGGTGGCCTTCGGCCATATCGCTGAGGGTCTGGGCGAACTGGGAGATCGGCTGATTGCGTGCGAAGGGCCGCACCCAGGTCGGGAAGCTGGCTTCGGGCACGAACCCGGTCGACATCATGCCGAAGATCAGAATCGGCAGCGTGAGGGCCTGGCTCAGCGCCTCGGGGTTCTTGGTGAGGCTGCCGAGCGCGTCGGCGCCGAGGGTGAGTACCAGGCCGACGGTCAGCGCGAAGCCGCAGAACGCGAGCGCCTGCACCCAGCCGCCGGTGAACCGGAACCCGATCAGATAGCCGTAGCCGACAGTCGCGATCAGCGAGACGATCGACCGAACCAGACCCGCGCAGATGCGCGACAGCAACGGAACCAGCGAACCGATCGGCATGGTCTGCAGTCGAGTGCTCAACCCGGTGAGCGCCTCGAACGCGGCGAGCTGCGCGTTCGACATCATCGTCATGGCCATCGTCTGCAGAATGACGATCGGCATCACGTACTGCGCGTAGTCGATGCCCTGGACCTTCATCACGTACCGCAGCGGCAGGTAGAAGGCCACGGTCACCACGAGCGGGGTGAGCACCGCGACGATCAGCTCACCCTTGGTGGCCATGGTGAACACGATGCGCCCGGTCAGCGCGCGCCACTGCGCGAAACTGCTCGGGTGCACAGCGGGAAGCTCTGCGAACAAGGTGTTCGCCGCGGGGGTGGAGACGCTCACTAGTGGCCGCCCGAGTGGCCGGTGATCGACAGGAACACGTCGTCGAGCGAGGGGCGGCGCAGGGCGATGTCGGCCAGGTCGATGCCGGCGTTGTCGAGCCTGCGCAGTGCCTCGGCGAGGGTGGCGGCGCCGTCGGGGGCGGGGATGGACAGTTTGTCGGCGCCCTCGATCTCGGCGGCGACGGCGGCCGGGACCAGGTCGCCGAGGGCTTTCACGGTTTGCGGGATGCGGCTCAGGTCGAGGGGGACGATCTCGCAGAAGCTGCCGCCGGTCTTGGCCTTGAGCTCGTCGGCGGTGCCCTCGGCGATGACGGTGCCCTTGTCGATCACGATGATGTTGTCGCTGAGCACGTCGGCTTCTTCGAGGTACTGCGTGGTGAGCAGCACCGTGATGCCCTGGTTCTTGAGCGCGGTGACCAGGTCCCACACGCCCTGCCTGCTGCGCGGGTCGAGACCGGTGGTCGGCTCGTCGAGGAACACCACCTCGGGCCGCACGACCAGCCCGCAGGCGATGTCGACACGACGGCGCATGCCACCGGAGTAGTTGCGCACGGCGCGCTTACCCGCACTGACCAAGTCGAACTCCTCGAGGAGCACCTCGGCGCGCTTGCGGGCGGCCGACTTGGGCAGACCCATCAGGCGACCGAACAGCTCGAGGTTCTCCCGGCCGGTCAGGTTCTCGTCGAGCGCGGCGTACTGGCCGGTCATCATGATCGACCGGCGCACGCCCGCGGCATCGGTGAGCACGTCGTGTCCGGCGACCACGGCGGTGCCGGAGTCGGGGCGCAGCAGCGTCGACAGGATCTTGACCATGGTGGTCTTGCCCGCGCCGTTGGGCCCGAGAATGCCGAGCACACTGGCCTTGTTCGCCTGGAAACTGATGCCCTGCAAAGCGTGCACATCGCCGAACGACTTGCGCACGTCGGACACCAGCACCGCGGGTTCACTGTCGCTCGACGCGACGCCACCTGCGGGCGAATCCACTGAGATCGAACTCGGCATCAACTCTCCACCATCGGCCGGGTGCGCACGGCTGTTTTACGAGACGAGCGCACGCGGAACAAATACTTCCCGGTAAGTGATCCATACCGTTCGGCGCGATGTTACCGGTCCGGTGGTTTTCCCGACCCGGTCTGGCGTCGATGCGCCCGGTTTGCCGGTCCTGGCGCACGAGGGTCGCGGTGTTGTGTTCCTCACGTGGGCAGTGCAAGGGCAGTGCGCTGGTCTTGTCGGCACGGCTGCGCACCCATACGCTGACCTTCGGGGAAACACACGTCAACCGGCCCGCATGCGGGTGAGTTCGATCTTGTGGGGAGGTGACCATGCTCGAGTCGGCCGCTGCAGCCGTACCGACAGGTCGGTCCGATGTGCTCACGTCATACGACCCGCGCACCGGAGAACAGCTCGCGCAGTATCCCGTGCAGGGCAGTGCCGAGGTCGCGCGTGCGGTGCGCACCGCACGCGCTGCCCAGAACTGGTGGGGCGAACTGGATTTCGGTGAGCGCAAACACCTCTTACTCGACTGGCGGCGCCAGATCGCCCGCAACGCAGGCGAATTGGTGGAGATCCTGCGCAGCGAGACCGGCAAGCCGGAGGCCGACGCCACCCTCGAAGTGATGCTCGCGGTCGAGAATCTGGACTGGGCCGCCCGCAACGCCGAGCGCACTCTTGGTCGAAAGCGCTTGTCCACCGGCTGGTTCACCCGCAATCAGCACGCTTCGGTCGGCTATCTGCCGCTGGGGGTGATCGGGGTGCTCGGCGCGTGGAACAACCCGGTGTTCACCCCGATGGGTTCGATCGCCTATGCCATGGCCGCCGGTAACGCGGTGGTGTTCAACCCGCACGAACTCAGTACCGGGGTCGGCAGCTGGCTGGCCGACAGCTGGGCCGCGGTCTCGCCCGAACAGCCTGTGCTGCAAGCGGTTACCGGCAATTCGCGGACCGCGACCGCCCTGTGCAAAGCCGAGGTGGACAAGATCGCCTACGCCGGGCCGGAGGCGGGCGGACGCGAGGTGATCGCGCTCTGCGCACAGACGCTGACGCCGGTGGTGGTGGAACACAGCGGCAAGGGCTCCATGATCGTGCACGTCGACGCGGTACTCGACGCGGCCGCGGAGGCCGCGGTGTTCGGCGCGATGGCCAACGCGGGCCAGAACGCCTCCGGGATTCAGCGCTGTTATGTCGCCGATTCTGTTTTCGACGACTTCCTCGCGAAGGTTGCGGAGCGGGCGGCGAAGCTGCGGCCCGGCGCCGACAACCGCGCCTCCTACGGCCCGATGATCAATGCCACCCAGGTCGACGTGGTGCGCAAACAGGTCCGCGACGCGCTCGCCCACGGCGGGCACGCGGTGCTCGGCGGGCTCGATTCGTTCCGCGACCCGTATGTGGAGCCGATCGTGCTGGCCGAGGTGCCGGAGGAGAGCATCGCGATCACCGGCGAGGGAATCGGCCCGGTACTCGTGGTGAACCGTGTCGCCGACCTGGCCGACGCGGTCACCCGGGTCAACGCGGCGGGCAACGGCATCGCCGTCACGATCTTCACCCTCGACATCCCCAGCGCGGAGTTCGTCGCCGAACAGTTGAAAGTCGGTGTGGTGACGGTGAATTCGTCGACCGCGTTCACCGGCATTCCGGCGCTGCCGTTCGGCGGCGTCGGCGAGTACGGCCAGGGACACAGTCACGGTCAGCAAGGTCTGCGCGAGTACAGCCGGACGATGTCGATCGCCCGCAGGCGCTACCGTGCCCCGGTCCGGCTGTCGACCTTCGACCGGCGACCAGGGCATTTACAGACGGCGAAAGCCCTGTTCCGCTTACGCCGCGGCTGACCCGCTGCACCCGCGCGACACGGCCGAGCGCACGGTGGTCCTCGACACCCACCTGCACTCAGCGACGCGAGTTCTCGGCCCTACTGCCGCCTGGATCGCCGACGGGCCTAGGGGTTTTTGTCGGCCGAGCCGCTGCCGAGCAGCACCGCGTCGGTGAGGGCGGCGAGGCGGGCGAGCTGTTCGGGGCGCGAGTCGAACCGAAGCAGCCGGCCGACATCGATGATCTGGCCGACGGCGGCGTGCACCCGGAAACGGGCTTCGATCGGGTCGCCGTCTAGCAGGTTGGCCCATTCGAGGATGTTCTGGCGCTGGATGGCGCGCAGGCGGTGTTGCTCGGCCTGCGGAAGATTGCTGAATTCCGCGTAGTAGACCGGCATGATCTCGGGCGTCGCGAAGGTGAGGCGCGCGTGCTGGTCGGCGATGCGGCGGGCGGCGTCGGCACGGTCGGTGCCCTCGGCCAGTGCCTCGCCGATCGCGACCGCGAGCCGGTCGGCGGTGCGGTGGAAGGCGGCGGCGAGCAGGTCGGCCTTGCTGTCGAAGTGGCGGTACACGCTGGAGGCGTTGATGCCGACTGCGGCGCCGATCTCCTCGATGCCCGATTCGTGATAGCCGTTGCGGCCGAAGATCCGGATCGCCTCGGTGAGCAGCTGTTCGCGTTTCGAGGTGACCGGCAGGCCACGGGTCTGCTTGTCGGGTTCGGCCGCGGCGGGGGTCGGCGGCAGTTCGGCGCGCACGATCGCCCAGGCCATCTCGAGCTGCACGGCGAGCAACCGAGGGTGCGAGAGGGTGGTGCGGTGCGCGGCGATACTGGCCAGCGAACTCAGCGCGCCGACCGCGAGCAGGATGACGTCGTCGGCGCTCGCCTCCGGTCGGACCTCGGCAATCCGGGCTGCCACGTTGGCTTCGAGTTCGCGGTAGAACGCGCGAATGCGCACCCGGTCCTCGCGCTCGAGGTAGCGGCGTTCCCAGCGGTAGAGCCCGGCCTCGCGGCGGATGTCGATATTGCGTTCGGCGACGGCGGTGAGCACCGCGTTCAGCCTGGCTTCCGGGCTCAGCGCCGGGTCGTCGGCCGCGGCGGCGACATCGCGCAAACTCCGAGCGCCCTCTTCCGCGGCGGCTACGAGCAGGGCGTACTTGTTGGCGAAATGGCGGTAGAGCGCGGGTCCCGAGATGCCGACCTCGGCGGCGATCTCGTCCACGCCGACGGGGTAATAGCCGCGCGCGCTGAACGCACGGGCGGCGGCCCGCATGATCTGCATCTTGCGGTCTTTGGGCCTGCGGCGCACGACGCGGGCAGGTGCGGTCGTCGGCTCGCCGGCCTGTTCGGCCTCACTGCGATCGGCGACCATGCACTCACTTTCCGTTGCGCGAATCGGGTTGGTCCAGTCAACCTAAGTTAACCACAATTCGCAAACGTCGAGGGCAGGTCGAGGAAATGGAACCGCCCCGGCAGCGACGTGCTCGCTACCGAGGCGGTGCCGACGAGAACTGGGGTTCTACAGGCCGAGCCCGCGAGCCAGGGTCGGCCACGACAGCTTCAGCTCGTCCTTCCAGTAGCCCCACGAGTGGGTGCCGCTCGGCCGGAAGTTGAAGGTGGCCGGAATGCCGAGCTCGTTGAGCCGGTTGGCCAGGTTGTGCGTGCAGTAGTTGGTGCCCGCCTCGATCACGCCGCCGATGACGATCTGGTTGGCGAGGCCGTAGGCGCCTGGCAGCGCGTAGGGGCCGTCGAGGGTGTCGTACGGACCGGGCAGGCCGTTGCCGGTGGACACGTACAGATCCACGCCGCGCAAACCCTCGGCATTCACGTACGGGTCGTTCTTGGCCCATTCCTCGGAGCCCTGCGGACCCCACATGTTCATGGTGTCGCCGCCGCCCCAGGTCTCGACCGTGAGCTTCACGAACTCCGAACCGACCGGGTCGGAGGTCTGCGCGCAACCGCTGTACGCCGCGGCGGCCTTGTACAGGCCGGGCTTGGCGATCGGCAGCGCGAGCACGGTGGTGCCCGAGGTGGAAAGGCCCGCGATGGCGTTCACACCGTTGGTGCCGAGGGCGCCGTCGACCAGCGGGGGCAGCTCCTCGGTGAAGAAGGTCTTCCACTTGTTGCGCCCGACGACCGGGTCGTCGGCGATCCAGTCGGTGTAGTAGCTCCAGGCGCCACCGATCGGCTGGATGACGTTGACGTTCTTGTCGCCGAGGAAGGCGAGCGCATCGGTCTTGGCCACCCACGACGCCGAATCCTCGCCGCCGCCCGCACCATTGAGCAGGTACAGGGTGGGGCGCGGAACCGAGGCGTCGGCGGGGCGCTGTACATCGACGATGATGTTGGAGGCCATGGACGCGGAGTACACGTGCAGTCGCAGACTGCGCGCGTCCTTCACTTCGGCCTTGACGATCTTGGAGCCGTTGTCGGAGACCGGGTTGGCGAGCAGGCTCTTGGAGTCGATGATCGGGTCAGCGGATGCCGGGCTGGTGCCGATGCCCGACATCAGTCCCGCCGCCACTGCCGTTGCCGCGATCATCGCCGCGGCCCTGAGGCCACTGAACCTAGCGAGCCGGGTGGGCCGACGCATCAATTTCGCACCTTCGCTTCGTCTCGAATTCCGACTCGGTCCGTGCACCCCAACAGGGCACGAAGTTGCAACACGCCAGACCCTACGGGTTATCCGGTAGTTACAACAGGGGTAATCGTTACAACAGCGCGGTCACATCATGCCTCACGGGTATCACTGATGTCATCGCGCCCCGGCGCTCGTGTCATCGCGGCCCGACGCTCGTGTCATCGCGGCCCGGCGCCGAATCACCGCGCCCCGCCGCACGATCACCGGCGTCGAGCAGTTCCGCCAGCCGTGGCCCGATTTCGGCCAGTGCCTGCGGCGAGGTCATCTGATCATGCACCACCGCGACCGGTCGATCATTGACCTTGCCGTCGACATACCGGGCCCAATTCGCCGCGGCCGCATCGTGTCCGAGCGCGCTGAAGTATTCGACCGTGCCCCGGAACACCGCGGGCCGGTGCTCGGCGATCAGCTCGGCCGAGCGCACCGCGCTGCGATAGATCCGCCGCAACCGGACCGGGGTGAGCACGGCCATGTTGGCGGGGACGATCGCGTGCAGGGCGGCCAGCGCCTCGTCGCTGAGTTCGCGCACGCCCGCGGCGGGCAGCGCCGCATGGACGTCGACGCCGAGTTCGGCGAGCCCGTCGCGGACCGCGGTGTGGAAATCGGGGACGTCGATATCGGGGTGCGAGTCCAGCATGGCCAGCAGCGACACCTGCTCGCCCGCCGCCTGCAGTTCGGTGGCGACGGAGTGGGCGAGCACGCCGCCGAGCGACCAGCCGAGCAGCCGGTACGGGCCGTGCGGTTGCTCGGCCCTGATCTCGGCGACATAGCGCCGCGCCATCTCGGCGAGCGTGCCCGGCAGGTAGGCGGCCTCGGTGAGCGCGGGTGACTGCAGGCCGAAGATCGGCCTGCGCGCCGGAATATATTGCGCCAGACCGGCATAGCACCAGGACAGCCCGTACATGGGGTGGATACAGAACAGGGTCCCGCCCGCCTCGGTGCCGTGCGGTACCCGGTTGCGGATGGTCAGCAGCACGCCGAGGGCGTCGTCGTCGGATTCGAGGTCGGAGCTGAGGTCGCCCCCGCCCGCGGCGGACTGGGAGGCGTCGATGCGCTCGGCCAGCGCGGCGACGGTGGCATCGGTGAAGAACCACTGCACCCGTACCTCGGCGCCGACTCTGGTGCGCAGGCGGCTGATCGCCTTGGTGGCGATCAGGGAGTTGCCGCCGAGTTCGAAGAAGTCGTCGTCGAGGCCGACCTTGCCCGCGCCGAGCACCTCCGCGTAGACCTCGGCGACGGCGCGCTGCAACGGCGTGGACGGCGGGCGGTAGGCGCGGGTGGTGAAGGCCGGGACGGGCAGGGCGGTGCGGTCGAGTTTGCCGCTGGCGTTGAGCGGCAAAGACTTCAGCATCACCAGGGTGGCCGGAACCATGTACGGGGGGAGTGTCGATTTGGCGTGGGCGAGCAGGACCACCGGATCGAAACCAGTGGTAGCAGCGCCACTTTCGATCGAGTACCCCTCGGGACGGGATGCCGGTCGAGCTGCCTCGGTCTGAGCTTCGGCAGGCACCACGTAGCCGACAAGGCGATCGCCCGTCGGTCCGTGGACGAGCGCGACGGCCGCGTGGCGAACACTGTGATGATCGCGCAGCACGGCTTCGACTTCACCGAGTTCGATGCGCTGACCGCGCAGTTTCACCTGGAAGTCGCTGCGGCCCAGGTATTCCAGGCTCTCGTCGGCGGTCCAGCGCCCGATGTCGCCGGTGCGGTAGAGCCTGCCGCCGCCGGGATGGGCGACGAAGCGTTCGGCCGTGAGGGTGGGGGCACCGAGGTAGCCGCGAGCCAGCTGCACACCTTCCAGGTACAGCTCCCCCGCGGTGCCGGGCGGGACGGGTCGCAGTTGACGGTCGAGCACGTGAACGCGCGTGTTGGCGACCGGTGTGCCGATCGGGACACCCACGGCGGCAACGGCTTCGACTTCCTCAGCGGTGACCACCGTGGCTTCGGCGGGCCCGTACCAGTTCACCAACGTGGCCGTAGGTACCAGCTGAGCGAACCGGCGCGCGGTCGCCGACGACAGTGCCTCTCCCGCGGCGAACACCCGTCGCAGCGTGGGGAATTCGCCGCCGTCGCGCTCGGAGAGGAAGGCATCCAGCATCGATGGCACGAAATGCACTGTGGTGACGGCACGTTCGGCGATCAGCTCGGCCAGATAGTCCGGATCGTGGTGACCGTCGGGCGCGGCGATCACCACGGTGGCGCCGGTGTGCAACGGCCACAACAATTCCCAGGCGGCGATGTCGAAGGTGACCGGCGTCTTGTGCAGGACCACGTCGCCGGGTCCGTGCGGGTAGGTGCGCTGCGCCCAGCGGAACTGGTTGACCAGCTGACGGTGGGTGAGCATGACGCCCTTCGGCATTCCGGTGGACCCGGAGGTATGGATGACGTAGGCGAGATTGTCCGCCTTCGGCATCCCCAGGTCCGCTACTTCCTCACCGAGAGCGCCTATTTCGAGGACCGGAATATCCGAGGTGGTCGTGAATCCGTCGGTGGTGAGCACGCAGATCGGCGCGGCCGCGGCCAGCACTCGTTCGGTTCGTTCGGCCGGATGGTCCGGGTCGAGCGGTACGTAGGCCGCCCCGGTCCGCAGCACCGCGTGGATCGCGGTCACCAGGTCGATGCCGCGCCGCATCGCGACCGCGACGAGCGTTTCCGGCCGGGCACCCCGCGCGCGAAGGGCACCGGCGAGCTTGCGCACGCGTGCATCGAATTCCGCGTAGGTGTAGGTGGTTTCGCCGTCGACGAGTGCGGTGGCGTGCGGTGTGCGCTTGACCTGGTCGTCGAACAGCGTCAGCAGGGTCGCCTCGTCGAGCAGTTCGGGGGCGTCGGTGGCATTGATCGCCGCCAGGGTCGCGCGCTCCTCCGCGAGGAGCACATCGATCTCGGCGATCCGAGCCCGCGGGTCTGCGGCGAATCGCGCCAGCAGCATCGAAAAGCGTTGCGCCAGTGTGCTCGCAGCGTCCTCACCGAACACATCGCGCAGGTACTTCACCGAGACGCGCAACTGCTCGTCGGCGACCACCTGCACGGTCAGCGGGTAGTGGGTGCCGTTGGCGGAGTCCATCCCGGTGACGGTGGCCGATCCGGACGCGGCCTGCGCCAGCGCCGCGCGGTCGACCGGGAACGACTCGAACACGACCAGCGAATCGAACAGGGCGTCGATGCCCGCGATGTCCTGGATCTCGCCGAGGCCGAGGTAGTGGTGATCGAACAGCGCGGCCTGCTCGTCCTGCAGCGTGCGTAGCAGCTCGGCGACGGTGTCGCCGGGCCGCAACCGCACCCGAACCGGAATGGCGTTGAGGAAGAGCCCGACCATCCGCTCCACCCCGGCGAGCTCGGCGGGGCGCCCGGAGACGGTGGCGCCGAACACCACGTCGTCGCGATCCACGAGCCGGGCGATGAGCAGCGCCCACGCCGCCTGGACCACGGTGTTCACCGTGACGCCGAGGCTCGCGGCTAGCTCGCTCAGCGCGGCGGTGTCGGCCGGTGAGAGGGCGAAACCGGTTTCGCCGGTGCCGGTGGCGATCTCGCGGCCCTGGTCGACGGGGGCGAGCGGCGTCGGCTCGGCCAGGCCGGTGAGGGCCGCCCGCCAGGCTGTTCGCGCGGCTTCGGGATCCTGGTCGACCAGCCAGGCCAGGTAGTCGCGGTAGGGCGCGACCTTCGCCAGGCGCCTGCTCCGCGAGCCGACCACGTAGGCGGACAGCAACTCCTGCAGCAGCAGCGGCATCGACCAGCCGTCGATCAGAATGTGATGGCTGGTGACGAGCAGATGCGCGGTGTCTGCCGTGCGTACCAGGGTGAACCGCAGCAGCGGAGCGGCGGCCATGTCGAAGTGCGCGGCCAGGTCGGCGGCGCGGATGCGCTGGTAGGCGGTGTCTTGCGCGCCCCGACCGGTGGGCACGGAGGGTGACCGCGCGGGCCCTTCGGAAGGGGCGCGATCGGGCACTGTGTCGATGACCCGCCACGGCACGTCGAGGTCGTCGAGGACCACCTGTAGCGGGGTGCCCGCGGCGTCGGTGGCGAAGGCGACGCGCAGGTTGTCGTGCCGGTCGAGCACGGCCTGGGCGGCGTCGTGGAGTCGCTCGTCGTCCACCGACGGGTCGAGGTCGAGGACGAACTGGGTGATGTAGGGGTCGACCGAGTTCTCCGCGAGCAGGGCGTGGAACAGCATGCCCGATTGCAACGGGGTCACCGGCCACACGTCGCTGACCAGTGGGTAGCGGCGGACCAGACGGTTCAGTTCGGTCTGGCCCAGGCGGACCAGCGGGAAGTCCGACGGGGTGAATCCGCCTGCGCTGGGCTGCAATCCGTGTTCGGCGAGTCCACCGAGGGCGCGGATCCAGTGTTCGGCGAAGATTTTGACCGCGTCGGCGGTGAGTACGGCGGTGGCGTAGTCGAATCGGGCCATCATGCCGTCGTCGGTGGCGTCGACGGTGAGCACCAGCGCCAGGTCGTCGGCGGCGACGTCGGTGTGCACTCGGGCCGGGCGCAGGTCCCGCACGCGCACCGCGAACCGGCCGCGGTCCAGGGTGCGGACGCTGTCGGAGGTCTCGGTGTCGAGGTAGCGCAGCAGGCCGAAGCCGGCGCCGTGGGCGGGGACCGCGCGGCGCAGTTCCTTGATCTGGGCCAGGGCCACGCCCGCGGCGGGTCCACCGACGAGCGCGTCGGCGACGTCGATCCCGTCCAGGCGCAGGGCCAGCGGGTAGTCGGTGGTGAACCCGCCGACCACGTTCTCGGCGTCGGCCCGGCCGAGCAGGCGCTGGTCGGCGCGCAGGCGAACCACGGTGCCGATCACCCGGGCCGCGGCGGTGTCGGCCGCGGTGTGCAGGGCCAGCGCGGCGGCGGTGAGCAGCACCTCGTCGACGGTGGCGCGGTAGGCCTCGGCGACGGTGCCGACGGCGGTGGTGCCCTCGCCGGTGATGCTCAGCGAGACCCGGTTGCGCTGGCGCAGATCCGCGGATTCGCCTGCCCTGGAACGGATCGCGCGGTGCCAGTACGCACGCTCGGCACGCGCGGCGCCGGTGGCGGGGTAGTCGGCGAGTTTGCGCATCAGGTCGCCGAGCCCGGCGTCGGGGGCGGCGGGTGCGGCGTGGCGGCCGCGGCTCCATGCCGTGGTCAGCTGGTCGACCACCGAGCGCCACGAACTCTCGTCCAGGACAAGGGCATTCGCGACCACGATCAGGGTCGCCGAGCCTTCGGCCTCACCGGTGAGGATGAAGTGGATGTTGCGACCCTCGTCCGGGTCGAGTGCCGCGGCGGCCGCGGCGACGACATCGTCGACGGGCAGCGACGATTCGCCGTCTTCGGTGTCGAGCCTGCGGAAGGCGCCGCCGGTGCGTTCCTCTGGCAGCGGGATGCGCAGCACCGGGGTGTCGCCGGTGCGGTCGAGCAGGGCCCACAGCATCGGGTGCTGGTTCATCACCGCGGCCGCCGCGGCGGCGACGGACTCGTCCGGGCAGTCGGCGGGCACTTCCAGGAGCACCGCGCGTGGTTCGACCGCCGTCTCTCCCGCTTCGATGAGCTGGGCGGCGGTCGCGGTGAGCGGGAGCGAGGTGGACGGGGCGCCCGGTTCGGCGGTGAGGTCGGCGCGTTCGGCGAGGGCGGCGACGGTGCGCGCGTCGAACAGGTCGCGCGGTCGCAGCACCACACCGGCGGAGGCGGCCCGTGACACCACCTGGATGGCGGTGATGCTGTCGCCGCCGATGGCGAAGAAGTCGTCGTCGAGACCGACCCGGTCGCGGCCGATGACCTCGGCCATCACCCGCGCGATGGTCTTCTCGGCGGCGGTGCGCGGTGGGCGGTGTTCGGCGCGGACGGCGACCGGGTCCGGCAGCGCGCGGCGGTCCAGTTTGCCGACGGGGGTCAGCGGAACCTCGTCGAGGACGACGATCGCGGCGGGCACCATGTGATCGGGCAGGACCCTGGCGGCGAGGGCGGTGAGCTCGGCGGTGTCGATGCGCTCGCCCTTGACGTAGGAGACCAGCATCGTCGAACCGGTGCCGTTGTCGCGGCCGAGCGTGGTGGCCCAGGCGACGCCGGGTGCGGCGGCGAGCACGGCGTCGATCTCACCGAGTTCGATCCGCAGGCCGCGGATCTTGACCTGGAAGTCGTTGCGGCCCACGAACTCCAGGACATCGCCGCGACGGCGAACGAGGTCACCGGTGCGGTACAAGCGGCCCCCCACGGAGCCGACCGCACCTGAAGCAACATTGTCCGCCCGGCCCGGTTCGGTTGTCGGTCTCACGGTGCCACTCGCAGCGGCGCCGGACGCCACCGCGTTCTCCGAGATGGCCACCGAACTCGTGGCATCACCCACAGATGAGCTGGACAACGCCGCGACGCCGAAGGGGTCGGCGATGAAGCGTGATGCGGTGAGGGCCGGTCGCCGGTGGTAGCCGCGAGCGAGTTGGATGCCGCCGAGGTAGAGCTCGCCGGTGACGCCTTCGGGGACGGGGCGCAGGCGTTCGTCGAGGATCAGGGCGCGGGTGCCGCGGATCGGGCCGCCCATGTGGACGGGGTCGCCGGGGCGCAGTGCGTCGCTGATGGTGGCCATGATGGTGGTTTCGGTGGGTCCGTAACCATTGTGGAAGTGGCGCTGGGGCAGCGTGTTCCAGCGCGCGGCCAGGTCGTCGGGGACGGGTTCGCCGCCGACGATCAGGGTGCGCAGGCCGGGGACGCCGTCGGGGTCGAGGGTGGCCAGGACCGACGGGGTGAGGAAGGTGTGGGTGACGCCCTCGGTGCGGATCAGTTCGGCGAGTTGGGTGCCGCCGACGAATCCGGCGGGCGCCATCACCAGGGTGCCCGCGCCACCGATGGCGAGCAGCAGTTCCAGCATGGACGCGTCGAACGACGGTGATGCGAAAGCCAGTGCGCGCGTATCGGAGTCGAGGCGATAGCGCTTTTTCTGCTCGGCGCTGAAGTTGGCGAGTCCGGCGTGGGTGACGACAACACCCTTGGGCAGCCCCGTCGAGCCGGAGGTGTAGATCATGTACGCGCCGTTGCCGGTGTTCGGCGGTCTCAGGAGTTCGATTTCGCGCAGGCTCACCGTCGCGCAACCGGCCACCTCGGCGGTGAACGTCCGATCGTCGAGCGCGATCCAACTGCGATCGCCGGGCAATGCGGGCAGACCGGCGAGTTCGGCGGCGAGGGTGATACCGAAGACCGCGTCCGAGTCGGTGACCATGTGACTGATCCGCTCGGCGGGGTAACCGGGGTCGATCGGCACGATCATCGCGCCAGTGCGGGCGATCGCCCAGACCGCGAGCACCGATTCGACCGAACGTCGAATAGCCACGGCAACAGCGGTTTCCGGGCCGGCACCACGAGCGATGAGACCGCGTGCGAGCTGGTTGGCGGCCGCGTCGAGTTCGGTGTAGGAGAATCCGCGACCGTCGCCGCGCAGGGCGATGCCGGTCGGATCGGCGCGCACCGCGTCGTCCATCAACTGCGACAGGGTGCGTGCCGGTTCGGCCACCGGCCCCGCGAAGGTGGTGTGCGCGGCGAATTCGGCGGCGTCGAGCAGGGCGATATCGCCGACGGCGAGGTCGGGGTCGGCGGCCACCGCGGCGAGTAGGCGGGTGAACCGCTCGCCGAAACTGCGCACCGTCTTCGCATCGAACAGGTCTGTCGCGTAGGTGAATTCGGCGTGCATGCCGCCGTTGTGCGGCTGCTCGCGCACGGTGAGCAGCAGGTCGAATTTGGCCTCGGCGATGCGGGAGTCCAAGGCGCCCACCGTGATTTCGGGCAATTCGAAGGCGATCGGCGCGAGGTTCTCGAATGACAGCGCCACCTGGAACAGCGGATGCCTGCCTGCCGACCTCGCGGGCTGGACGGCCTCGACCACCCGCTCGAACGGGATGTCGGCGTTGGCGAAGGCACGCAGATCGGTATCGCGGGTCCGGGCCAAGAGCGCGGTGAACGGTTCGTTCTCGGCGATCCGGCTGCGCAGGACCAGGGTGTTGACGAACATGCCGACCAGATCGTCGAGTTCGCGGGCGCCACGGCCGGCGATCGGGGTGCCGATGGCGACGTCGTCGGTGCCGCTGAGCCGGGCCAGCAGCACCGCGAGCGCAGCCTGCACGACCATGAACACGGTGATGCCCTGCGCACGGGCCAGTCCGGCCAACTCGGCGTGCAGGTCGGCGTCGATCTCGAAGGTGGTGGTGCCACCGGCGAAGGACTGCATCGCCGGTCGCGGGCGGTCGGCGGGCAGTGGGATTTCCTCGGTCAGCCCGGCGAGCTCATCGCGCCAGTAGGCCAGCTGGACAGCCGCGGTGGATGTGGGGTCGGCTTCGTCGCCGAGTGAGTCCCGTTGCCACACTGCGTAATCGGCGTACTGCAGTGGGAGCGGCGACCAGGCGGGCGGTGCGCCCGCGGTGCGCGCGGTGTAGGCGAGGACGAGGTCGCGGACGAGCGGTCCCATGGAGAAACCGTCGGCGCTGATGTGGTGGGCGACGAAGACGAGGACGTGGTCGTCGGTGCCGAGGCGCAGCAGACGCAGGCGGACCGGCGGTTGCGCGGTGACGTCGAATCCGGTGGCGACGGTCAGTCGCACCTCGTCGGCGAGATCGTCGGCCGTGACCGGCACCGGCGTCAGGTCGACCTGCATCGCGTCGGGTGCGAGCACGTCCTGGAACGGCACGTCGACACGCGCTTCGCGGCTGTCGGGAAGCGCGGATCCGCTCCGACCGAAGTCACCGGCTTGGCCGGCGGGAACAGCGGAGACACCGTGGGCCGCGGACGCACTATCGGCGGCGGCACCAGAACCCGCAGGTCCGGGGCGTGGCCGGGTAGGTGCGGCACCGCTGGCCACCGGGTAGCGGGTGCGCAGGATCTCGTGGCGGGCGAACACGTCGGCTACCGCGAGGCTGAGGGCGGGCACGTCGAGGGCGCCGGTGAGGCGGATCGCGGCGGGGATGTTGTAGACGGTCGCCTCGGGGTCGAGTCGGTTGAGCAACCACATCCGCTGCTGAGCGAGCGAGAGCGGCACCCGCTGCGGGCGCGGACCCGCGAGCATCGCCGGGGCGGTGGCCTCGTCGGAGCGGTTCACGCGCAGCGCGAGATCGGCCACCGTCGGGGCTTCGAACAGCAATCGGACGCCGACCGTGCGATCGAGCGCCGCCCCGATCCGGGCCGCGGCCCTGGTGGCGAGCAGCGAATTCCCGCCGAGGGCGAAGAAGTCGTCCTCGGCACCGACAGTGGTGACGCCGAGGATCTCGGCATAGACATCGGCAACCACTTGCTCGGCCGGGGTCGCGGGCGCCCGGAAGGTCGCGGGCTCGAAACCCGGCGCGGGCAACGCCTTTCGGTCCAGTTTGCCGTTGGCGGTGTAGGGCAGTTCGTCGAGCACGACGAACACATCCGGCACGAGGTAGGTCGGCAGCTTGCCCGCCAGCGCCGATTGCACCTGGGCGACATCGAGATCGGCGCCGACCACATAGCCGACCAGACGATCGCCGAGGTGCGCGTCGGTGCGCGCGACCACAGCGGCCGCGGTCACGCCGGGCACGCCGAGCAGGACCGCCTCGATCTCACCCGGCTCCACCCGGAAGCCACGGATCTTCACCTGAAAATCACTGCGGCCCAAGTAGATAAGGCCACCACCCGTCCCGCGGCAGGCAGCGCCCGAACCTCGATCCACGGATGCGAACGGGTCCGTACGGGCCGAACGCGCATCGGCTACCGGGGTGCGAGCAACCAGGTCTCCGGTGCGGTACATGCGCGCACCGGGCTCGAACGGGTCGGCGATGAAACGCTCGGCGGTGAGGGCGGCTTTGCGCAGGTATCCGCGCGCGAGCTGAATGCCACCGAGGTACAGCTCACCGGTGATGCCGGGGGCGACGGGGCGCAGGCGTTCGTCGAGGACGTAGACGCGGCTGTTCCACACGGGGGCACCGATCGGGACGGTCAGTACGTCGGCGGCGGTGACGCGGTGATCGGTGATCGACACGGCGGCCTCGGTCGGGCCGTACAGATTGTCGATCCTGGTGTCGGGCAATGCTTTCAGCAGACGCTGGGCCAATGGCGCCGACAACACCTCACCGATCGCGAGGATCCTGGTCAGGCCGGTCGCGCCGCGTGCGCCGACCGGCTCGTGGCGAACCGCGGCAGGCGAACGCGAACCGGTCCGGGTCGGGTCGTCGGCAGCCGACATTCCGCGCGAGCGTGACTCCCAGTAGCCAGAGAGCGCGTCGAGCAGGGACGGCACCGCGGTGAGCGTGGTGACACCGGTGTCGGCGATGAGGTCGTCCAGGTAGGCGGGATCGCGGTGGCCGTCGGGGGCGACGATCACCAGGCGCCCACCGCAGACAGCGGCGGACCAGAATTCCCAGACCGACAAGTCGAAGGTGGCGGGGGTCTTCAGCAGGAAGATATCGGCGGCGTCGGTGCCGAATTCGCCACGCAGCCACTGCAACTGGTTGACCACTGCCGCGTGCGGCACCGCGACACCCTTCGGGCGGCCGGTGGAGCCGGAGGTGAAGATGACGTAGGCGGTGTTCTCCGGGCGCAGCGGTGCACGGCGGTCGGCGTCGGTGATCGGGCGGGGATCGGCCGAGGCGATCACCGGGTGGTCGACGCGCACCACGGGCGCGGCGTCGGTGCGGAAACCGTTGGTGAGCACGCAGATCGGTGCTGCGGTGTGCAGGATGTAGTCAGTGCGATCGGCGGGCTGGTCGGGGTCGATGGGCACGTAAGCGCCACCGGACCTGGTGACCGCGAACATGGCGACCACGAGATCGATCCCACGCGGCAGCGCCAGCGCGACCAGCGATTCCGGCCCCACACCGATCGAGATCAGGTGGCGCGCAAGCTTGTTCACTCGCGAATCGAACTCGGCGTAGGTGAGTTCCAGTCGCCCCTCCGGCAGATCCGCGACGAGCGCGACGGCTTCAGGACGAGCGACCAGCGGTAGCTCGGCCAGCGTGCCACCCGGCACAGCGAGATCTGCCGCACCGCTGACGATCTCGGAGGCCAGCTCAGCGGGGGTACGCAGGTCGACATCGCCGACCACCACGGACGGCTCGCTCGCGACCGCGTCGAGCAGCACATTCAACCGGTCAGCGAAAGCCGTCACGGTCGCGGCGTCGAAGAGGTCGGTGGCGTAGGTGAAGAACCCCTCGATGCCTGTCGGCGTCCCGTCCGCGGCATAGCTGTCGCCGACGATGAGGTGCAGATCGAATTGCGACACAGCGAGTTCCGCGGCGATCGGCGCGATCCGCAGCCCGGGAAGTTCCAGTGCCGCACGATCGACGTTCTGGAAGGACAGCCCCACCTGGAACAGCGGATGACGTGCGGTGGAGCGCGGCGGATCGAGCACCTCCACGAGTCGCTCGAACGGAACATCGGCGGCGGCGAACGCGGCCAGATCGCTGGCGCGCTGGGCGGCGAGCAGGTCGGCGAACGTGGCGCCACCGTCATAGCGCGTGCGCAGGACGACGGTGTTGACGAACATGCCGATCAGATCGTCGAGTTCGCGCTCACCCCGCCCGGCGACGGGCGTGCCCACCGCTACGTCGGCGGCACCCGAGAGCCGAGCCAGCAGCACGGCGAAAGCGGTGTGCAGCACCATGAATACGGTCGAACCGTGCTCGCGCGCGATCCGCGCCAGCGCGGCGTGGGTCTCGGCATCGATGCGTACCGGCACCCGGTCACCTGCGAGCGAGGCGACGGCGGGACGGGGGCGGTCGGCGGGCAGTTCCAGCAGATCCGGCAGACCGGCCAGTTCGGAACGCCAGAACGAAAGCTGTTGCGCAGCGACCGAATCGGCGTCGTCCTCGGCACCGAGCCGGTCCAGCTGCCACAGTGTGTAGTCGGCGTACTGCACCGGCAGAGCGGCCTGATCGGGGGCGTGACCTGCGGCGCGGGCGAGGTATGCGGCAGTCACGTCGCGCACGAGCGGCACCATCGAGGAGGCATCGGCCGCGATGTGGTGCACCACCACCGCGAGCACGTACTCCGTCGGTGCGTCGGGACCACTGCCCGTGATGTCGAACAGCCGGACCCGCAGCGGAACCTCGGTCGTCACGTCGAACGCGGTCGACGCGAGCGCGCCCACCTGCTCGATCAGCCCGGTCGCGGAAACCGAGGACTCGTCGCGCGCCGGCGCCGGTTCGCTGCCCGCCAGCGGTCCGTCGACCCGCGCCGCTGCCCAATGGCCGTCCGCGAGGGGTCCGTCGAGTGGCGGCGCTGCCGAATGGCGGTCCGCATCGGCGTCCCGGTCGACCGGCCGACCGGGACCGACACGATGCACGGCGAGGTCGATACCCACCTCGTCAACCGGGAGTATCTGCTGGATCGGGCCGTTGGGAGTGTCGGGGTAGATCGTGCGCAGGACCTCGTGGCGGGCCAGCACATCGCGCAGGGCGGCGGTGAGGGCCGCCACGTCGAGGGCGCCGGTGAAGCGCAGGGCGAACGGGAGGTTGTAGGCGGCGGCCGCGTCGACGCCCTGGTCGAAGCGGTTGAGGAACCACATGCGGCGCTGGGCCGGCGACAGGGGTAGCTCGGCGGGTCGGGGCAGGGTGCCAAGTCCAGAGATCGACTCGGCCACCGCATCGGGATCGAGGACAGCGGCGAGCCCAGCGACAGTGGGCGTTTCGAACAGAGTGCGCACGGCGACCCGATCACCCGTGGCGGCACCGAGCCGGGCGACCAGGCGGGTGGCGATCAGTGAGTTGCCGCCGAGGGTGAAGAAGTCGTCGTCGGCACCGATGTCGTTGCGGCCGAGCACTTCCCCGAACAGCTCGGCGACGAGCCGCTCCTGCGCGGTGGTGGGTGCGCGGAAGGCCCTGGTGGTGAAGCTCGGTGCGGGCAGCGCCCTGCGGTCGAGTTTGCCGCTGGGATTGAGCGGCAGTTCGTCGAGCACGGTGATCGACGCCGGAACCATATAGGCCGGAAGGGTTTTCGAAAGGGTCGCTTGGAGCCGGTCCGGCTCGGCGGCACGGCCAGGGGTGGGCACGACGTAGGCAACCAGCTGGTCGCCGAGCTCGGTCGAAGCCACCGATGCCACTGCCTGGCTGACGGTTTCGTGCGCGAGCAGCGCAGTCTCGATCTCCCCGAGCTCGATGCGCTGACCACGGAACTTCACCTGAAAATCGATGCGCCCCAGGAAGTCCAGGCGATGCGGCGTGCGCGAGCTGGGCCGACGCCACACCACGAGGTCCCCGGTGCGGTACATGCGGGCGCCGGCGGCAGCGAACGGGTCGGCGACCAAGCGATCGGACGTCAGACCGGGTCGCGCGACATACCCGCGGGCGAGCTGATCGCCCGCGAGATACAGCTCCCCCGCGACCCCGGGGGGCACCGGGCGAAGTCGCTCGTCGAGCACGTAGACCCGAGAGTTCCACTGCGGCAAACCGATCGGCACCGAGCGTTCGCCCGGTCGAGCGGGCCAGTAGGTCACCGAGACGGCCGCCTCGGTAGGTCCGTACAGGTTGTGCAACCTGGCCGAACTGACCGCGGCCATCGCGTCGACGGTCTCGGCAGGCAGCGCCTCACCGATGACGAAGACCTCGCGCAGCGATTCCAGGCCCGACGTGTCGGCCTGCGCGGCGAACAGAGCCAGCGTCGACGGGACGAAGTCGGTGACGGTGACCTTGTGCCGGGCGATCAGATCGATCAGAGCGGCGGGGTCGCGGTGGCCGTCAGCGTCGGCGAGCACCAGTTTCGCGCCGACGCGCAACGGCATGAAGTAACCCCACAGCGACACGTCGAAGGTGGTCGCGGTCTTCTGCAGGTACACATCACCCAGTGCCAGTGGGTATTTCGCCAGCATCCACACCAGCTGATTGCCGATGGCGGCATGCGAGATCGCGACACCCTTGGGCTTGCCGGTGGAACCCGAGGTGAAGATGACGTAGGCCGGGTGGTCGGGACGCAGTGGCGCGAGCAGCTCCGACGGCTGAACCGGATCGTGTTGGACGCCAGTCGGATCGAGTTCGTCGAGCAGCACCAACGCGGTGCCGTCCGGGACCGCGACGGCATCGGCGCGGGTACTCAGCACGCAGGCCGGGCGGGCGGTGTCGAGGATGTAGGCGATGCGCTCGGCCGGATGGTCGGGGTCGAGCGGCACATAGGCACCGCCCGCGGTGAGCACCGCGTACATGCCGATCACCAGCTCTGGCGAGCGCCGGACAGCCAGTCCGACAAGGGTTTCGGGACCGACCCCTGCCGCGATCAGCATCCGGGCGAGAGCATTCACCCGCTCGTCGAACTGCCGATAGGTCAGGTCGGTGTCCCCGGAAGCCAACGCGGTCGCATCCGGATGTATCTGCACCGCACGGCGATACGCGTCGAGCAGAAGCTCCGGCGGCACCGGATGACGGGTGTCGTTCCAGGCCACCAGGGTTTGTTCGCGCTCGACCTCGGTGAGCAGGTCGATATCGGCGATCGCGAGGTCGGCGTCGGTGGCCACCGTGTCGAGCAACCGGGTGAACCGGGCCGCCAGGATCTCGATGGTGTCGGCATCGAACAGATCGGTGGCGTAGGTGAACGACGCGGCCATCGGTTCGGCCGGATCGTTGCCGGGCACGACTGTGAGTTGCAGGTCGAAACGCGCTACGGCACCGTCGAATTCGACAGGTCTGGCGTCGAGGCCGGGTAGTCGAAGGTTCGGCAGATCCAGGTTCTGGAAGAACAGTGCCACCTGGAACAGCGGGTGGTGGGCCTGCGAGCGGACCGGGTCGATGAGCTCGACCAGCCGTTCGAACGGCAGATCCGCATGGGCGAACGCGGCGAGGTCGGTGCGCTTGGTGGCGTGCAGCAGTTCGGTGAAGCTCGACCGGGGGTCCAGGTGTGAGCGCAGTACGAGGGTGTTGACGAACATGCCGATCAGGTCGTCGAGTTCGCGGGCGCCGCGCCCGGCCACGGGGGTGCCGATGGCGATGTCGTCGGTGTGCGCGAGGCGGCCGAGCAGCACCGCGAAGGCCGCGTGCACGACCATGAATTCGGAGGTACCGCTGCGCTGGGCGAGGGCGGCGATCCCGGTATGCACCCGCGCCGGGACCTGGAAGCCGAATTCGGCGCCGCGCCCGGTGAATACCGGCGGACGCGGGCGATCGGTGGGCAGATCGATCCGGTCGGGCAGCCCGGCCAGCGCCGTGCGCCAGTGCGCGATCTGTTCGGCCGCGACAGAACCGGGATCGTCCTCGGCGCCGAGCAGTTCCCGATGCCACAGCGTGTAGTCGGCGTACTGCACCGGCAGCGGCTGCCAACTGGGTCGCGAGCGATTGCGCCGGGCGAGGTAGGCGCCGATCAGGTCACGCAGCAGTGGCTTGACCGAGGCGCCGTCGGCGGTGATGTGATGCAGGGCGAGGGCGAGCACGTGTTCGCGGGGACCCAACTCGGCCAACGCCACCCGCAACGGCACACCGGCGGCGACATCGAAGCTCGTGGCGGCGAATTCGGCCAGCCACAGGGGCAATTCGTCTTCGGTGAGCGAATCGAACAGCACATCGGGCACGGCTTCGGCCAACGGCAGGATCACCTGATAGCCGACACCGTCGACCATCGGATACCAGGTGCGCAGCGATTCGTGCCGACCGACGAGGTCCGACAGTGCCGCGTGCAGCGCGCGCGGGTCGAAGGGGCCGGAAAGCCGGATGGCGAACGGGACCGTCTCGGCGGTGGAACTCGGATCGAACTGGTTGAGGAACCACATCCGCTGCTGCGCGGGCGAGAGCGGGATCAGCTGGGGCCGTTCGCGGTGGGTGAGCGGCGCGAGTCCCCCGGCGCCCTTCAGCGGTCCGAGCAGCGCGGCAAGCCCCGCGACAGTAGGACTTTCGAAGACATGGCCTGCGGGTACCCGCGCCGAGAGCGCGGACCCGAGCCGCGCCGCGGCCTGGGTGGCGAGCAGCGAATTGCCGCCGAGGGAGAAGAAGTCGTCCTCCGCGCCGACCGGCTCCGTCGGGGCGAGCAGCTCGGTGAAGATCTGCGCCACCAGCTCTTCCATCGCTCCGGCAGGCGCACGGAACTCCGCGGCGCGCAGCGTCGGTGCGGGCAGCGCGGCGCGGTCGAGCTTGCCGACCGGCGTCAACGGAATCGTTTCCAGGACGGTCAGCGCGGTGGGCACCATGTGCGCGGGCAGACCCGATTCGGCGTGCGCGAACAGCTCATCGGTGTCGATGCTCGCACCGGGAGCGGCGTGCACATAGGCGGCGAGAATCGTTGTGCCGTTGTCAAGTTCGTATCCGAGAGTGACCGCGAAGTCGACGCTGTCGTGCGCGGCGAGTACGGCGTCGATCTCGCCCAGCTCGATCCGGAACCCACGGACCTTCACCTGGAAGTCGTTGCGGCCGTGGTATTCCAGCGCGCCGTCGGCCCGTCGGCGCACGAGGTCGCCGGTGCGGTACATCCGCCCACCCGCCGAGTCGTTGGGGTCGGCGACGAAGCGGGCCGCGGTGACCGCAGGTTGCCGGTGGTAGGCGCGGGCCAGTGCGTTGCCCGCGACGTAGAGCTCACCGACGATGCCGTCGGGTACCGGCACCAGCCGCTCGTCGAGTACGTACTCGGTGACATTGCGGATCGGCGGACCGATCGTCACCGCTTCCCCTGCCACCAGCGGCGCACTGAAATTGGTGCCCATGGTGGCCTCGGTGGGGCCGTAGCCGTTGTGCAGCGCACGGGTGCCGCCGTCGGCGAGCGGAATCGCCCAGCGCCGCACCAATTCCGGCGGACACGCCTCGCCGCCGACGACGACCACCCGGAAGTCGTCGAGACCGTGCGGATCCACCGAGGCGAGCGCCGACGGGGTGACGAAACCGTGGGTGACGCGTTCCCGGCGCAGCAGCTGAGCCAGGTCGTCACCGCCGTAGACGGTCGGCGGGGCCACCACCAGGGTCGCCGCACCGCACAGCGCCATCAGCACCTCGAACACCGAGGCGTCGAAGGACGGCGAGGCGAGCTGCAGAATCCGCGAATCAGGACCGAGCCGGTAGTGCTCGCGCTGGTACTCGTAGACGTTCGACAGGCCGGCGTGGGTCACCACGACGCCGCGGGGCAGCCCCGTGGAGCCGGAGGTGTAGACGAGGTAGGCGGGGTGGGCTAGGCGCAGCGGACGGACCCGGTCGTCGCGGGTCACCGGGTCGCCCGACAGCTCGTCGGTGACCCGGTGCAGGGCGGGATCGTCGAGGCGCAGCCAGTCAACGGTGTCGGGGAGCCGGTCCATCGCGGCACCGACCGCGACACCCAGGATCACATCGGCATCGCCGAGCATGTGGGCCAGCCGGGCGGGCGGATAGTTCGGGTCGACGGGCAGGAACGCGGCACCGGTCTTGGTCACCGCCCACAGGGCGAGCACCGACTCCGGCGAACGCGCAATGCCGATGGCGACCACGTCTTCGGGTCCGACACCGCGCGCGATCAGCAAGCGGGCCAGCTGGTTGGCGCGCCGGTCGAGCTCGGCGTAGGTCACCCGCACGGGCTCGGAAACACCGTCTGACCAGGACAGCGCGACGCCGTCCGGATTGGACTCCACGGCGATCGACAACAGTTGCGGCAGAGACTTCCCACGCTGCACGGCACGCGATGCCCGAGACATCCGGGTCACAACAGTCCCCTCCGAACGACGGAGCCGACCAGTCGCTGCCCAGTCATGCACTAACCACCTGTTCTATCCATCCCGACTGCCGCGTGACGCTGTTGCGACTGTCCGGCGTTGCCGATCATCTCACTCAGCGCGACTATGGTCGCGCCTGCACCGTCACCCGGTGCCGCGACGGCCACCGCCGACTCGGTGAACACATGGCTCACCTCGTCGGTGCCGTCCTCGGGCGCGAGCACCAGGGTCGCACCGGCGATGCTCGCCGCGACGATCTCCAGCACACCGGCCACCGAATCCGGCCGTCCGGCTGCTCTGGTGCGTGATTCGTAGGTGAGCCCGGCCTGCCCGACCACCCGCCCGGCCGCACCGGCGAGGACGTCGTAGCTCAGGCAACGATCGCCGCCGACGAAGGCCACATCGTCACCACGCAGGGCGCGGGTCCGGTGGGCGTAGCCGATCGGGCGCGGCGATTCGGCGGCCAGTTCGGCCACCAGCGCGGGGTCGGACAGGTCGTACCAGTCCAGACCGTCCGGCGGGTCGAGGATGTCGAAGGCCAAGCCCAGCTTCACCTCGACCTGGTCGGGCAGGTACGCGTCCATCGACATCAGCGGCACCAGCGCGGCGCCCGCCTTGAGCACGGCCCAGGTGGCGATCGCGGCGTGCACGTTGCGATCGAGGCGCACCGCGACACCGGTGCCGGGCCCGGCACCGCGCGCGATCAGCGACCGCGCCAATTGCGAAGAGCGGGCGTCGAACTGATGATAGGTGAGTTCCTCGCCGCCGAGGTCGATGGCGGGCGCGTCCGGGTCCTCGTCGACGGCGGCGGCCAGTTCCTGTGCCAGTGCGGCCCCGTTGGCCGACGGTGCGGGCGCGTAGGCGGCCGCGGTCAGCGCGCGTTCGCGTTCGTCGGCGTCGCGCAGGTCGATGTCACCGATGCGGACTGCTGGATCGGCGGCCACGGCGGTGACGAGTTCGGTGAGCCCGCGCACGATCGTGGCGATCGTGGGCTCCTCGAAAAGGTCGGTGGCATAGGTGATCACGACGCCGAGCTGATCGGGTTCGCCGGTCGCGGTGAGGTGTGGCTCCACGTTGACCTGCAGGTCGACCTTGGCCGAGCGGGCGGTGCGGTCCATCGCCTCGATCGTGAGGCCGGGCAGGCGCAGCGCGGGCGTCTCGGTGTTGTGGAACGAGAGCGCCACCTGGAACAGCGGATTGTGCGAGGTCGTGCCGGTGGGCGCCACCTCCTCGACGATGCGCTCGAACGGCAGGTCGGCGTTGGCGAACGCGGCGAGGCCGACTTCGCGTGCGGTGCTGACCAATTCGTCGAATCCGCGCTGCGGGTCCACCTGGGTGCGCAGGGTGAGGGTATTGACGAACATGCCGACGAGGTCGTCGAGTTCGGGTTCGCCGCGCCCGGAGATCGGGGTGCCGATCGCGATATCGGTGCTGCCGGAGATCCGCGCGAGCAGCGCGGCCAGTACCGCGTGCACGACCATGAACAGCGAGGCGTTGTGCTCGCGGGCGATCTCGGCCAGTGCGACGTGGATCTCGGCGGGCAGCGTGGTGAGCACCTGCGCACCGCGCAGCGAGGCGTGCGGTGGGCGCGGGTGGTCGTAGGGCAGTTCGACCGTGCCCGACAACCCGGCCAGTCCGGTTCGCCAGAAATCCAACTGCCGTGCGGCGGTGGAGGTCTCGTCGTCTTCGGAGCCGAGGACCGCGCGCTGCCACAGGGCGTAGTCGGCGTACTGCACGGGTAGGGGCGCCCAGCTCGGGGAGCGGCCTTCCACGCGCGCTCGGTAGGCGATCGCCAGGTCGCGAGCGAGGGGTGCGAGCGAGGCGCCGTCGGCGATGATGTGCTGCACCACCACGGCGAGCACATGCTCTTCCTCGGCCAGCGGATCCTCGCCGGGGACCGTGAACAGACCGGCGCGCAACGGAACTCGCTCGGCGACGTCGAATCCGCCTGCGAGCAAACGTGTTACCCGATCCTGCGGATCGTCGCACTCCTCGATCGGCAGGCCGGTCGGCAGGACCGCGCTGACAGGCAGGATCTCCTGGTAGGGAACAGCTTCCGGGCCGTCGGCGGGGAAACGGGTGCGCAGTGCCTCGTGCCGTTCGAGCACATCGGCGACGGCGTAGCGCAGCGCCGAGGTGTCGAGGGTGCCGCGCAGCCGCAGCACCAGCGGGATGTTGTAGGCCGGGGAGTCGGGGTCGATGCGGTTGAGCAACCACATCCGCTGCTGCGCGGGCGAGAGCGGGATGACGCCGCGCTCGGGCGCCGGGGTGAGCGGCGGGCGCGGCGCGGCCACCGAACCGGGACGCACGCGGGCGGCCAGCGAGCCGACCGTCGGCGCCTCGAACAGGTCACGCACCACCAGATCGGTGCTCAGCGCCTGGTCGATGCGGGCGATGGCCCTGGTGGCCAGCAGCGAGTTGCCGCCGCGGTCGAAGAAGTTGTCGTCCAGGCCGATTTCGGGCACGCCGAGCAGGGTCGCGAAGACCTCGGCGACGCTGAGTTCGATGGGGGTGGTCGGGGCGCGGAAGACGGTGGCGGCGGTGAACTCCGGCGCGGGCAGCGCGGCCCGGTCGAGTTTGCCGTTGGTGGTCATCGGCAGTTCCGCGACCACCACCACGGCGTCGGGAACCATGTAACCGGTCAGGAATTCGCCGACGGCGGTGCGCACTGCCACGGGGTCGAGCGCGGTGGGTTCGTCCGCGGACTCGGCGTCGGCATCGGGGCGGCCGAAACGAGCCCCCACCGGACCCTTCGGAACGGCAGCGGGTACCACCTCCGAGGCCGGGACCACATAGGCGATCAGGCGGTCGCCCGCGTGTTCGTCGGCACGCACGATCACCGCGGCCTGTCCGACGCCGGGCACGCACAGCAGGGCCGCCTCGATCTCGCCCGGTTCGATCCGAAAGCCACGCAACTGGACCTGCTGATCGCCGCGACCGCCGTATTCGAGGGTGGGGGCGCCGCGGAAACCGATCCAGCGGCCGAGGTCACCGGAGCGGTAGCGACGGGCGCCCGGTTCGCCGAACGGGTCGGCGACGAAGCGCGTCGCGGTCAGGCCCGGCTTGCCGAGGTAGCCGCGCGCGAGTTGCTTGCCCGCGATGTAGAGCTCGCCCGCCACCCCGAACGGGACCGGGCGCAGTCGGTCGTCGAGGACGACCACCGACAGGCCGGGCAGTGCGCGACCGATGAGACTGCCGGGCAGTTCGGCGGCGTGGTCGGCGTCCCCGATCTCGGTGGCCCGCGTGGTCAAGACCTGGTGCGAGACGTGAACGGCGGTCTCGGTGATGCCGTACATATTGACGAGTTCCGGTGCGCCCGAGCCGTTTCCGTAGCGGTCGTACCAGCGGTTGAGTTTGCGGGGGTCGAGCACCTCGCCGCCGAAGACCACATAGCGCAGCGGCAGCGGGGTGGCGCCCGCCGCCTGGGCGGCGCGGTCGGCCTCGTCGAGCTGGGCGAAGGCGGTGGGGGTCTGGCTCAGCACCGTCACCTGTTCACGAGCCAGCAGCTGGCGGAACTCGTTCGGCGAGCGCGAGGTCAGGTGGTCCACCACGACCACCGACGAACCGCCCGCCAGCGCGCACCACAGTTCCCAGACCGAGAAGTCGAAGGCGAAGGAGTGGAACACCGTCCACACGTCGTCGGCGTCGAAGTCGAACAGGAGCTGGGTGTTGGCGAACAGTTCGAGCACATTGCGATGGGTCACGCCGACGCCCTTGGGCAGGCCGGTGGAGCCCGAGGTGTAGATGACGTAGGCCAGGTGATCGGGACGCAGGGGGACGTGGCGTTCCGACGACCGCAGCGGTGTGGCGGCGAAGTCGAGGTCGTCGTCGAGCAGCACCACCGGCAGCTTCGCCAGCGCGGTTCCCAGCGGCACCGTCGACAGCGGATCACCGGCGGCGGGCGCCCCGAGCAGTTCGTAGTCGGCCGAGGTCGAAAGCAGCACAGTGGGTTTCGCGTCGGCGATCACGTATTCCAGGCGCTGCATGGGGTATCCGGAGTCGATCGGCAGATACCCGGCGCCCGACAGCAGCACGGCCAGTAAAGCGACCGGCAGTTCTTCGGTGCGTGGAACGGCAACGGCCACCAGGGTTTCCGGTCCGGCGCCGTTCGCGATGAGCGCGCGGGCCAGTGCCGAGGCGCGGCCGATGAGGTCGGCGAAAGTGAGGGACCGCTCCCCCGCCTTGACCGCGATCGCATCGGGCCGCTGCTGGGCCTGGGCGCTGATCAGATCGGCGAGGGTCACCTCCGGCACCGGGACACCGGCCGAAGTCCCTTCGCGGAGCACGAATTCGCGTTCCCCGGGGGCGAGCACGTCGATATCGCCGACCGGCCGCGACGGATTCGCGACGACCGCGGCGAGGACCCTGGTCCAGCGGTCGGCGAAGTCGGCGACGGTGCCACGGTCGAAAAGGTCTGTGGCGTAGACGAAATTGGCCGCCATGCCCTGCGGTGCACCGTCTTCGCCGATGTGTTCGACGAGTTCCACCTGCAGGTCGAACTTCGCCAACGGGACGGTGAAATCGGCGGCGGACACAGCGAGGCCGGGCAGCGCGAGCTCGGTGCGGCCCAGGTTCTGGAAGGTCAGCATCACCTGGAACAGCGGGTGGCGCGCGGTCGAACGCACCGGCTCGAGCAGTTCGACGAGCCGTTCGAACGGGACATCCGCATGGCCGAAAGCCGCGAGGTCGCGGGCGCGGACCTCGGTGAGCAGGTCGGTGAAGCCGACCCCGGAATCCACCTCGGTGCGCAGGACAAGGGTGTTGACGAACATGCCGATCAGCTCGTCGAGGGCCTGCTCACCGCGGCCTGCGACCGGGGTGCCGATCGCGATGTCGCGGGTGCCGGAGAGCCGGGCCAGCAGCACGGCCAGCGCGGTGTGCACAACCATGAACAGGGTGGCGTTGTGCACCCGGGCCAGTGCGGACAGACCGGCGTGCACCGACGCGGGCACCTGAATGCTCAACGTGCCGCCCGCCCGGCTCGACACGGCGGGGCGGGGCCGGTCGGTGGGCAGTTCGAGCTGTTCGGGCAAGCCGGACAGGGTCGCATCCCAGAAGGCGAGTTGCGCGGCGAGCAGCGAGTCCGGGTCGGTCTCGGCGCCGAGCAGTTCGCGCTGCCACAGCGTGTAGTCCACGTACTGCACCGGCAGCGGCGGCCAATGCGGTGCGCCGCCGCCGCGCCGCTCGGCGTAGGCGGTGAGCAGATCGCGGATGAGCGGCGCGAACGAGAAACCGTCGGCGGCGATGTGGTGCACCACGCAGACCACGACATGCTCGGTCTCGGACAGGGCGAGCACCCGCACTCGCACCGGCGGCCCGGCGGTGACGTCGAAGCCGATCAGCGCGACGGCGCCGATCGCCTCGGTCACCTCGTCCTCCGGTACTTCGACAACATCGAAGTCGGGGATCGCGGCGGGGTCGCCCGCGGCGAGCACCACCTGGTGGCCTTCCCCGTCGAGCACCGCGCCCCCGCCCTCGGCCGAAAAATCCTGCCCGGCGCCACCGAAGGCGCTGCCCACGGACCCACTCGACGCCGGGTAGACGGTGCGAAGAACTTCGTGGCGTGCGATCAGGTCGGCGATCGCACCGCGCAGGGCGGGCAGGTCGAGGCGTCCGGACAGGCGCACCGCGACCGGGATGTTGTCCATGGCCGAGGCGGGATCGAAGCGGTTGAGGAACCACATCCGCTGCTGGGCGTAGGACAGCGGGATCAGCTCGGGGCGCGGACGCGGCGTGAGCGGCAGCGCATGCGCCGAAAGCCGTTGCTGCTCGGCGCGATTGGCCAGCGCCGCGACGGTGGGCGCCTCGAAGACGGTCTGCACCGGCACCCGCATGTCCAGCGCGGCGCCGATGCGGGCCACGGCCTGTGCGGCGAGCAACGAATCGCCACCGAGTTCGAAGAAGTCGTCGTCGGCGCCGACCCGGCCCGCACCGTCGCGCAGCAACAGCGCGGCGAACACATCGGCGACCACCTGCTCGGCCGGGGTGGCGGGCGCACGGAAACCGCGCACCGCGAACACCGGCGTCGGCAGCGCGGCCCGATCGAGCTTGCCGACCGTGGTCAGCGGCAGCTCGTCGAGGACCATGATCACCGACGGAATCATGTACGCGGGCAACGATTCCCCGATGAATTCCGCCAGCTCGCCGGTGTCCACCGTGGCCCCGACGCGGGGCAGTACATAGGCGACCAGGGCCGTCGCACCCGAGGGTGTCGCCCGGCCGAGAGTCACCGCGTAATCGAGGTCGGGGTGCGCGGTGAGCGCGTTGTCGATCTCGCCGAGCTCGATCCGGAAACCGCGCACCTTCACCTGGAAGTCGGTGCGGCCCAGGTATTCCAGCGTGCCGTCGTGGTCGTAGCGGCGCACCAGATCACCGGTGCGGTACAGCCTGCCCGGCCCGAACGGCGAGGCGACGAAACGTTGCGAAGTCAGCCCCGGCCTGCCCAGATACCCCTGCGCGAGCGCGGGGCCCGATAGGTACAGTTCGCCGACGACTCCGGCGGGCACCGGCCGCAACCGCGGGTCGAGCACGTAGAGCCCCATGCCGGGCACCGCGGTGCCGATGGTGATCGGCGCGTGCGGCGCCAGCGCCGCGGTACTGGTGGCGAGGATGGTCGCCTCGGTCGGCCCGTACCCGTTGTAGAAGGCCCTCCCGTCCCTGGCCCAGCGCCCGACCAGTTCCGGACCGAACCTGTCGCCCGCGACGATCACCGTCGTCAGATCCGGCAGCCCGGCCGAATCGACGGATTCCAGTGCGCCCGGGGTGATCAGCAGATGGGTCGCGCGCTCGCGGCGCAAGAGGTCCGACAGTTCGTGCCCGCCGAACACCCGCGGCGGCGAGATCACCAGTGTCGCACCGACGCCGAACGGCAACAGCAGCTCGAGCACCGACACATCGAAGTTCGGCGAGCAAACATGCAGCACCCGCGAATCCGGTTCCACGCCGAAGTGCTCGCGCTCGGCGGCGACCAGCGTGCCCAGCCCGGCATGGGTCACCACGACACCCTTTGGCTTGCCGGTGGAGCCGGAGGTGTAGATGACGTAGGCGGGGTTGTCCTCGTCGATCGGGCGGACCCGGTCGGCATAACTGACCGTGTGCCCTGGTCGCACGGCGATGCGCTCGGCGACAACGGGATCGTCGAGTTCGATCCAGTACGCGGTGGTGCCGAGGCGGGCGCGGTGCGCGGCGGTGGTCAGGCCGATGCTCGCGCCGGAATCGGCGACGATGTGGGCGATCCGATCGGCGGGGTAGGCGGGGTCCACCGGCACGAACGCGGCGCCGGTCTTGGCGATCGCCCAGACCGCGAGCACAGATTCGATCGAGCGGGCGATCGCGATCGCGACGACATCGCCGGCGCCCATGCCACGGTCGACGAGTTCACGTGCCAGGCGCGAGGATTGCTCGTCGAGCTCGCGATAGGTGAGTTGTCGTTGCGCGCCGGGCTCGCCCGTCGGGTTAAAGCGAAGCGCGATCGAATCGGCTGCGGATTCCACGGCGGCCGTGAGCAGCTGACCGAACAGGGGTGCGCCGACCGCCCGTCGGCGACCGGCACGGTCCGTACGGCGGGGGGTTTCCACAGACAAATCAACCTCTCGCGTCCGGCAGCCGAGTCGGACACAGCATAGCCACACCTACACAGCAGTTGCCGACCGTCGCCGAGGTGTGCGCCAGGACACACCCACTCCAACGTTTCGGAATCGTAGTGCCCATGCAGTGGATTACGGACAGGTATCGCAGGATCCGGTTATACCCGCGTCGACCTGCGCAATTACAGAGTCCGAGTAGCTATCGGCGACGAGTCGAGCAGCTCCGCGAGGACCGGTGCGATCGTCGCCAGCGCCGCGGGTGCGGTCATCCCCTGGTGCGTCGCGACCACCGCGTGGTCGGCGATCACCCCGGCGACATGGTGGCGCCACAGCGAGGCCCCGCCGTGCGGCCGCGCGCCTTCGGTGGCGACCATCGCGGTGAAGTATGTCAGATCACCGTCGAAGACCGCCGGTTCCACCGTGGCCGCCAACTCCACCAGATGTAGTGCGCCACGGTACATTCCGGCGAACTGCTCGGCGGTCAGCGGCGAATCCCCGGCCACCAGCGCGGACAGCGCCGACATCGCCTCGTCATCGAGATCGTGCAGGCGATCGGTCGGCGGCAGCTGTTCGTCGGGCACACCCATATCGACGAATGCCTGGCGCAGTTCGGCCCGGAACCCGTCCATGTCCGCGCCCGGCACGCTGTCGAGCATCGCCACCAGATCCACCTGTTCGCCGACGGCCCGCAGCTCGGTGGCGACCGCATGGGCGAGCGTGCCGCCGAGTGACCAGCCGAGCAGGTGATACGGCCCGTGCGGCTGCGCGGCACGGACTTCGGCGACATAACGCTCGACCAGTTCACGCGCGGTGGCGGGCCGGAAATCCGGCTCGGTCAGCGCCGGGGACTGGATACCCAGAATCGGTCTGCCCGCGGGCAGATGCTCGGCCAGACCCGAGTACACCCAGGCCAGACCCGACATCGGGTGCAGGCAGATCAGCGGGGGCGCGGTGCCCTCCGCGCGGATCGGCAACAGCACGCCGAGCGCGGACTCGAAGTCAGCTTTCCCGCTACCGCCTGTCGTCGTCCGCTCGGCCAGCTGGGCGACGGTGGAGGAGCTGAAGAACGAGGCAACGGTGAGGTCGGCACCCGTCGCGGCCCGCAGCCGGGCGACAACCTGGCTGGCCGACAGCGAGTTTCCGCCGAGGGCGAAGAAGTCGTCGTCGAGTCCGACCTCGGCGAGTCCGAGCACGTCGGCGAACGCCTGTGCGACAGCGATCTCATTCGGGGTCTGGGCAGGCCGGAAGACTGCCTGTTCGAACACCGGCGCGGGCAACGCATTCCGGTCCAGCTTGCCAACAGGCGTCAGCGGCACCGCATCCAGCGCCATGATCACCGATGGCACCATGTGCGCGGGCAACCTGCGTGCGGCGTGGGCGGTGAGCTCCGAGGGCACGATCTGCCTGCCCTTGACCGGCACCACATAGGAGACCAGCGCGGTACTGCCCGCGGGTGTGTCGGCGCCGACCGTGACGACGAACTCGACGTCGGCATGGTCTTCGAGCACGGTATCGATCTCGCCCAGCTCGATCCGGAAACCGCGCACCTTCACCTGGAAGTCGGTGCGGCCCAGGTACTCCAACTGCGGTTGGCCACCGTCGGCCGGACGGACCCAGCGCACCAGGTCGCCGGTGCGATAGAGCCGCGAACCGGCTTCGCCGAACGGATCGGCGACGAAACGGCTCGCCGTCAGATCCGGCCTGGCGTGATAGCCGCGAGCCAACGCGGGCCCACCCAGGTACAGCTCACCGGCGACACCGTCGGGCACCGGGCGCAACCGCGAATCCAGCACCAGCGTGCGCGCGCCGGGGATCGCGGCGCCGAGCAGCACCGCCTGCCCCGGCCGCAGCGGAGCCGAGATATTGCTGGCGACAGTGGCCTCGGTCGGCCCGTACATATTGCGGATCCTGGTCCGGCTGCCCGCGGCGGACCACGCCGACACCAGCTCCGCGGGGACCTTGTCCCCACCCACCGCGAGCTCGGTGAGCGAGGGCATCGACTCGGTCGCGATCGATGCCGCCACCAGCGGCGTCAGGAACGCGTGTGTCACTCGATTCGCGCGTACGACCTGCGCCAGCTCGGCACCGCCGACCACACCGGGCGGACTGATCACCAGTGTCGCGGCGGCCCGGAAGGCAAGCAGGAATTCCAGCAGCGACGCGTCGAACGACGGCGACGCGAACGTCAGCACCCGCGAATCACCGCCGACACCCATCAGCGCGGTTTCGGTGTCCGCGAAATCGGCGATACCGGCATGGGTCACCGTCACGCCCTTGGGCAATCCCGTGGAGCCCGAGGTGTAGATCATGTAGGCCGCATTGTCCCGGCGCAGCGGCGCGAGCCGTTCGGCATCCGGCAGCGGCGCCGACGAATACGAACCGACGACCGGATCGTCGAGCACGAACCACGCACCCGACGCGGGCAGCGGCAGCGCAGCCACCTCCGCGGCGACCGTAACCCCCAGAATCGCACCGGAATCCGACATCATGTGACGCAAGCGGTCGCTGGGATAGCGCGGATCCACCGGCAGGAACGCTGCCCCCGTTTTGACGACCGCCCAGATCGCGACGATGTTGTCCGCAGACCGTGGAATCGCGATCGCGACAGTCTTCTCCGGACCGGCGCCACCGACGATGAGCGCTCGAGCCAGCTGCGAGGACACCCGATCCAGCTCGGCATAGGTGATCGAACGGTCACCGTCGATCACCGCGATCCGGTCGCCGTCGGCGGCCACCGCAGCCGTGAGAATGTCGGCCAACGTGTCGCGCCCCGCGCCGGGAATGCTGCCGCGCGTGAGCAATTCGGCCTGTTCAGCGGTGTCGAGCAGCTCGAGGTCACCGATGACCGGTACCGGACTCGCCGCGATCGCGGTCAGGATCCGCTGGTACCGCGCAGCGAAACCGGCCACCGTCTGCTCATCGAAAAGATCACGCGCGAAACCCAATTCGGCGTAGATCCCGTTGTCGGCGCCCTGCTCGCGCAAGGTGAGCTGCAGATCGAACTTGGTGCTGTCGGCGTCGAATTCGGCTGCGGCGACCCGCAATCCGGGTAGCTCGAAGGAACTCTCCGGTACGTTCTGCAGTGCCAGCGCCACCTGGAACAGTGGGTTGCGGGCGGGCGAGCGGTGCGGCTCGACCAATTCCACCAACCGCTCGAACGGCATGTCCGCGTGCGCGAAGGCCGCCAGGTCGACCGACCTGACCTGCTCGAGCAGCGCGGCGAAGTCGCCACGCTCGTCGACTTCGGTGCGCAGCACCAAGGTGTTGACGAACATGCCGACGAGCTCGTCCAGCTCGGCCTCGCCGCGACCCGCGATCGGCGTGCCGATCACGACATCGGCGGTGCCACACAGTCGTGCCAGCAGCACCGCGAGGGCGGCGTGGGCCACCATGAACAAGGTCGCGTTGTGTTCGCGGGCGACCCGGTGCAATCCGGCGGCCAGGTCGGGATCGATGGCGAAGACCACGCGGCCACCCCGATATGTCGCCCGCGCGGGTCGCATCCGGTCGGTGGGCAGGTTCAGCTCATCGGGCGCACCGGACAGTGCGGTACGCCAGTAGTTCGCCTGCGCGGCGAGCACACTGGCCGGATCGGACTCGTCGCCGAGCGATTCCCGCTGCCACAGACTGAAGTCGGCGTACTGGACCGGAAGCGGCGCCCAGCCCGGCGCGGCGCCGGCCGAGCGGGCCGCATAGGCGATCATCAGGTCGCGGGTCAGCGGCGCCATCGACCAGCCGTCGGCCGCGATGTGATGGGCGACCAGGACCAGCACGTTCTCGTCGTCCTCGGCGTCGGTGATCCGCAGCAACTCCGCGCGCACCGGCACCTCGGTCGTCACGTCGAACCCGGCGCTCGCGATGGCGGTGATCCGCGTCCGCAGCTCGGCACGTGTCACCGACCCGACCCCGAGCCGCGGAATGTCGCCGTTGGTCGCCAGCACGACCTGTTCGGGGACACCGTCGGTCTGGGGGTAGACCGTGCGCAGCACTTCGTGCCTGCTCAGCACATCGACGACCGCCGCACGCAGCGCCTCGACATCGATCGCACCGGTGAGCTGTACTGCGGCGGGCACGTTGTACACCGCGGCGGCGGTATCGAACTGGTTGACGAACCACATGCGCTGCTGGGCCAGCGACAGCGGAATGCGAGCAGGCCGCTCGCGCGGGGTGAGCGCGACCCTGCCACCAGCGCCCTGGTATCGCTCGACCTTGACCGCCAAGGCGGCCACCGTGCTCGCTTCGAACAGCACGCGCACCGGGACGCGGGTGTCGAACGCGGCGCCGAGGCGGGCCGCGACCTGGGTGGCCAGCAGCGAGTTACCGCCGAGGGCGAAGAAGTCGTCGTCGGCACCGACACGGTCGGCACCGAGCACATCGGCGAACACCCCAGCCACGATCTCCTCGATCGGGGTCGACGGCGCGCGGAAGGTCTGGGCCTCGAACTCCGGCTCCGGCAACGCCTTTCGGTCGAGCTTGCCGTTCACGTTCAGCGGCAGCGCGTCCATGACGACGAACGCGGCGGGCACCATGTAGGACGGCAGCCCGGCCGATAGCACCGACTTGATCTGTGTCACATCTATATTCGCGTCACCAGCCTGATCGGCGACCGAGTGCGCGCGGCCGCGAGTGGGCGGATCCAGTTCGCTCGTAGCGGTCAGCGACGACGCGCCAGCGCCGACGGACTGCCCGCCCCCTTGCGCCGCACCCTTCGACGCGGCACCGACCAGATAGGCCACCAGTCGGTCGCCGGTCAGCGGGTCGGACTTGGCGATGACCGCGGCCTTGGCGATCTCGGGCAGCGCGAGCAGTGCGGCCTCGATCTCGCCGAGTTCGATACGGAAGCCGCGGATCTTCACCTGGAAGTCGGTGCGGCCGCGGTAGTCCAGTTCGCCGTCAATACAGCGCCAGGCCACCAGGTCGCCGGTGCGGTACATGCGAGCACCTGCGGGGCCGAAGGGGTCGGCGACGAAGCGGTCGGCGGTCATGGCGGGGAGGCCGTGGTAGCCCCTGGCCAGTTGGGCGCCGGACAGATACAGCTCACCGGAGACGCCGTCAGGTACCGGGTTCAGGCGCGAATCCAGCACGTAGACGCGGCTGTTCCATTCGGGGGTGCCGATGGAGACCGACCCGGTGTCGGCGGCGGTGACCCGGTGCGAGGTGATCGATACCGCGGCTTCGGTGGGGCCGTAGAGGTTGTACAGCGCGAGCTCGGGGCAGCGCGTGCGCAGGCGTTGCGCCACGGTGGCGGGCAGTGCCTCGCCGATGGCGAGCACCCGGCGCAGGCCGGCGAGTCCGGCAGCGTCTGTGGTGAGCAGGGCGTCGAGCATCGAGGGGACGGCGTGCAGGGTGGTGACCCGCTCGCGGGCCATGAGCTCGTCGAGGTAGGCGGGATCGCGATGGCCGTCGGGCGCGGCGATCACCAGGCGAGCACCCGCGACGGCGGCCGACCAGAATTCCCAGACCGAGAGGTCGAAGGTGGCGGCGGTCTTGAGCAGGACCGCGTCGTCGGCGCCGAGGTCGAATTCCGCTGTCTTCCAGAGCAACTGGTTGACCACGGCGGCATGCGGAACCGCCACACCCTTCGGTCGACCGGTGGAGCCGGACGTGAAGATCACGTACGCGGTGTTCTCCGGGCGCAGCGGCTTCGTGCGCTCGATGTCGTAAATCGGTGCGGCACTGAACGATTCCAAGCCCAGCTCGTCGATACGCACCACAGGGGCTGCATCAGTGGTGAACTCGGCATTGGTCAGCACGCAGACCGGTGCTGCTGTCTCGAGGATGTAGTCGGTGCGCTCGGCCGCTTGATCGGGATCGACCGGCACATACGCACCACCGGACTTGGCGACCGCGTACATCGCGACGACCAGGTCCACCGAGCGGCGCATCGCCAGCGCGACCCGCGACTCCGGGCCCACACCGAGCGAGATCAGGTGCCGCGCAAGGCGATTCACCTTCGCGTCGAGTTCGGCGTAGGAAAGAACAGCGCCGCGCGTCGATGAGGGACGCAGGTCGGACGACGGGTCGGTGAGGCGCGTCGACGCGGGTTCGTGGTCGGCCGACGGGTGGGGGCCGTCGTCGGCGACCAGCGCGGTCGCCTTCGGATCGGCGGCCACCGTCGCATCGAGCAGCGAGACCAGGGTGGCCTCGGTATCGATCGGGTTCGTAGTGGCGTTGCGGGCGTCGAGGATCTGGGTGCGTTCGGCCGGTGCCAGCAGCTCGATGTCGCCGACCATCACGGAGGCGTCCGCGACGACAGCGGCGAGTAGCCGGTCGAGCCGAGCGAGGAAACTCACCACGGTCGCTTCGTCGAACAGCTCGGTGGCGTAGGTGAGGAAGCCGCCGATGCCCGTCGGCGCGCCGGTTTCGTCGTAGCCGTCGGAGACGATCAGGTGCAGATCGAACTGGGAGACATCGGTGTCCGCGTTCACCGGCGCCACCGTCAGGCCGGGCAGCTCCAGTGCGCTGCGCGCCATGTTCTGGAAGGACAGGCCGACCTGGAACAGCGGGTGGTGCGCGGTGGTGCGGGGCGGGCTCAGCGCCTCGACCAGGCGCTCGAACGGGATGTCGGCATGGGAGAAGGCGGCCAGGTCGGTTTCCCGCTGGGCTGCGAGGAGGTCGGCGAAGCTCTCGCCGCCGTGCAGGCGGGTGCGGAAGACGACTGTGTTGACGAACATGCCGATCAAGTCGTCGAGTTCGCGCTCACCACGCCCGGCCACCGGGGTACCGATGGCGATGTCGGTCGACCCCGACAGCCGGGCCATGAGCACGGCGAAGGCGGTGTGTACCACCATGAACAGCGTCGCGTTGTGCTCGCGGGCCAGCTTCACCAACCCGGCGTGGACATCCGGGCTGATGTCGACGGTGCGCCGGGCGCCCACCAGCGAGGCCACGGCCGGGCGCGGACGGTCGGCGGGCAGTTCGAGCAGATCCGGCAGGTCGGCGAGTTCGGTGCGCCAGTAGTCGAGCTGGCGGGCGGCGACCGAATCCGCGACGTCCTCGTCACCGAGCACCGCGCGCTGCCACAGCGCGTAGTCGGCGTACTGCACGGCCAGCGGCGCCCAGCCGGGTTCGCCGCCGGTGGTGCGGGCGGCGTAGGCGGTCATGATGTCGCGGACCAGCGGGCCCATCGAGGAGCCGTCGGCGGCGATGTGGTGGGCCACCACGGCCAGCACGAACTCCCGGGAGCCTTCGGGTTCGACCGCCAGCAACCGAACCCGGATCGGCACATCGCGGGTGACGTCGAACGGCGTCATCGCCAGGGCGTACACCTCGGCGGCGACCTGGTCGGCCGTCACCGTGGTCGCGGTCAGCCCGGTCGACGGGCCGACCGGCAGCACCACCTGACTCGGACCCGCCGCGGTCTCGGGGTAGACCGTGCGCAGCACTTCGTGCCTGGCGACCACATCGTCGAAGGCCGCACTGAGCGCCGCGACGTCGAGGTCGCCGGTGAGCCGCAGTGCGAACGGCAGGTTGTAGGCCGCCGAGCCCGAGCTCGCCGCGCCGTCGCCACCGTCTTCGAAGCGGTTGAGGAACCACATGCGCTGCTGCGCCAGCGACAGCGGAAGTTGTTGCGGGCGTTCGATACTGCCCAGCTCCACGACCGGACCGCCGCGTCGTTCGGTCCCGATCGCGGCGGCCAGCGCGGTGACGGTGGGTGTTTCGAACAGCGCGCGAACCGGCACCCGGTCGCCGAGGGCGGCGCCGAGGCGGGCCACCACCTGGGTGGCTACCAGGGAGTTGCCGCCGAGGGCGAAGAAGTCGTCGTCGGCGCCGACCCGCTCGATCCCGAGCACCTCGGCGAACGCACTGGCCACGATCTCCTCGACCGGCGTGGCCGGCGCACGGAACTCGCCCGCGCCGAATACCGGTTCCGGCAAGGCTTTTCGGTCGAGTTTGCCACTGGGGTTCAGCGGGAACGCTTCCAGGGCCACGATGACCGACGGAATCATGTACGCCGGAAGCACTTCGGTGATCGCGGCCCGCAAGGCGTCGGGCTCGATCTCGTGTCCCGGGGTCGGTACGGCGTAGGCCACCAGCTGGTCACCCAGCGCGGAACCCATTACCAAGGCGACGACCTGACTCACCGAAGGCTGTGCCAGCAGCGCCGTTTCGATCTCGCCGAGTTCGATGCGCTGGCCACGGAACTTCACCTGGAAGTCGGTGCGGCCGATGTAGTCCAGCCGCGCGGGCAGCTCACCGACGCCCGCCCGCCACAGCACGAGATCACCGGTGCGATACATCCGGGCGCCGTCACCGAACGGGCTCGCCACGAAACGATCCGAGGTCAGATCGGGACGGCGCACATAGCCGCGGGCCAGCTGGTCGCCGGCCAGATACAGCTCACCGGGGACCCCGGCCGGGACCGGACGCAGGCGCCCGTCCAGGACGTAGACCTCGACATTCCATTCGGGCAGGCCGATCGGTACCGAGCCGCGCTCGTCGCCACGGGCCTGCCAGTAGGTGACCGAGACCGCGGCCTCGGTGGGCCCGTAGAGGTTGTGCACCCGCGCGGCCGACACCTCGGCGAACGCGGCGACGGTCTCCGGCGGCAACGCCTCGCCGATGACGAACACCTCGCGCAGGCTGTCGAGCAGGCCGGGTGCGGTGTGGGTGGCGAAGACGGTGAGCATCGAGGGCACGAAGTCGGTGACCGTAACCCCGTGCCGGGCAACCATTTCGGCGACGTAGGCCGGATCGCGGTGCCCGTCGTGGGTGGCGACCACCAGCTTCGCCCCGGTGCGCAGCGGCATGAAATAGCCCCACAGCGACACGTCGAAGGTGGTGGCGGTCTTCTGCAGGTACACGTCGTCGGGGCCGAGCGGGTATTCGGCCAGCATCCACGCGGTCTGATTGTGGATGGCGGCGTGCGACACGGCCACGCCCTTGGGGCGGCCGGTGGAGCCGGAGGTGAAGATGACGTAGGCCGGGTTCTCCGGTCGCACCGGGCGCAGCAGTTCGGCCGGGCGGACTTCGGTGTCGGCGTAGCCGCTCAGCTCGACCGAATCCAGCAGTACCAGTTCGGTTCCGGCGGGTACAGCCACCGCGTCGGCACCGGTGGAGAGCACGCAGGTGGGCTGGGCGGTGTCGAGGATGTGGGCGATGCGTTCGGCCGGGTGATCGGGATCGAGCGGAACGTACGCGCCGCCCGCGGTGACGATGGCATACATGCCGACGACCAGGTCCAGCGAGCGCCGCAGTGCCAGGCCGACAAGGGATTCCGTGCCGACGCCGCGCTCGATGAGCAGGCGGGCCAGGCGGTTGACCCGCTGATCGAACTCGCGATACGTGAGTTCGGTGCCTTCGTGGTGCACCGCGATCGCGTCGGGATGGTCGAGGACGGCGCGTCGGTAGCCGTCGAGGAGCAGTTCCGGCGCCAGCATCTGGCGAGTGTCGTTCCAGCCCCGCAGGATTCGTTCCCGCTCGGACTCACCGAGCAGTTCCACGGTGCCGACGGCCGCATCGGGGGCGGCGGTCACCGACTCCAGCAACCGCACGAACCGTTCGGCGAACACGGCGACGGTGGCTTCGTCGAACAGCTCGGTGGCGTAGGTGAACGTGGCCGTCAGACCGTCGTTGCCCGCGCCCTTCGGCGTGATCGACAGCTGCAGATCGAATTTCGCCACCGCGCCGTCGAGTTCGACCGCCTCGGCCGTCAGCCCCGGCAGCTCGACCTGAGGCGTGTCGAAGTTGTTGAAGAACAGCGCGACCTGGAACAGCGGATGATGCGCCTGCGTGCGCACCGGATCGAGCACCTCGACCAGCCGCTCGAACGGCAGCTCGCTGTGCGAAAAGGCTGCCAGGTCGGTCTCTTTCACCTGCGCGAGCAGCTCGGCGAACGAGGCCGACGGATCGATCCTGGTCCGCAGCACCAGGGTGTTGACGAACATGCCGACCAGATCGTCCAGCGCCGCCTCGCCCCGGCCCGCGACCGGCGAACCGATGACGATGTCGTCCTGACCTGCCAGCCGCGCCAGCAACGCGGCAAACGCGCTGTGCACCACCATGAACGGCGACGCACCGCCCGCGTGGGCGAGCTGGTCGATCCGGGCCTGCAGCGCGGGATCGACGTCGAAGAAGAACACCGCGCCGCTCCCGGAGGCGACGGTCGGACGTGCCCGATCCGCGGGCAGATCCAGCCGGTCCGGTACGCCTGCGAGAGTGTCACGCCAGTACTGGATCTGGGCCGTGGCCAAGGATCGCGGATCGTGCTCGGTACCGAGCATCGCGCGCTGCCACAGCGTGTAGTCGGCGTACTGCACGGCCAGCGGAGCGAAAACCGGTGTCGCGCCGACGCGACGGGCGAGGAACGCGGTGAGCAGATCCCGCACGAACGGCCCGATCGAGGCGCCGTCGGCGGTGATGTGGTGGGCCACCACGGCCAGCACGTGTTCTTCGGGGCCGAGCTCGGCCAGTGCGACCCGCAGCGGAACCTGCGCCGCCACGTCGAAGCCGGTCGAGGCAAGCCCGGCGAGCCAGCCGGGGATCTCGTCGGCGGTCATCGGCTGCGAAGGTAGCTGCGGCACAGCCTGTTCGGTGGGCAGGATCAGCTGATAGCCACTGCCGTCGGCCGGGTGGGCGGCGTCGACGACAGTGCCCGCGTCGAACACCGGGTAGACGGTGCGCAGCGACTCGTGCCGTTCGATCAGGTCGGCGAACGCCGCGCGCAGGGCCGCCACGTCGAGGGGGCCGGTCAGCCGCAGCGCGAACGGAATGTTGTTGGCCGCCGAGGCCGCGTCGAACTGGGACAGGAACCACATGCGCTGCTGCGCCAGCGACAGCGGAATGTAGTCAGGACGCGGCATCGCCGTCAACGGCAGCCGAGGCGCGTCCTGGTCCGCCAGCCCGACGAGTTCGGCCGCGAGTTCGGCCACGGTCGTCGCGGTGAACAGCAACCGGGCGGGCACCCGCGCGGCGATCTCGGCGCCGAGGCGCGCCGCGACCCGGGTGGCGATCAGCGAGTTGCCACCGAGCTCGAAGAAGTCGTCGTCGGCGCCGATCGGGTCGGTGGGTTCGAGCAGTTCGGCGTAGACCGTCGCGACCAGTTTCTCGAACCGGCCCTCGGGCGCGCGAAACTCCTTGACCCGCAACTGCGGTGCGGGCAGCGCCGCGCGGTCCAGCTTGCCGACGGGGGTCAGCGGAACCCGGTCGAGGACGGTGACCGACTGCGGCACCATGTGCGCGGGCAGGCTGCGCGCGGCATGCGCGGTGAGTTCGTCGACATCGATCTGCGCGCCGGTGGCGGCGTGCACGTAGGCAGCCAGCATCGTCGCGCCGGTGTCGAGGGTGTGGCCCACGGTGACCGCGAAGTCGACGGTGTCGTGCGCGGCGAGCACGGCGTCGATCTCGCCGAGTTCGATCCGGAAACCGCGGATCTTGACCTGGAAATCGTTGCGCCCCAGATATTCCAGCTCGCCGCTCGCCAACCTGCGGACCAGGTCGCCGGTGCGGTACAGCCGCGAACCCGAGTCGAAGGGGTTCGCCACGAAACGCACTGCGGTGAGCGCGGACCGATCGTGGTAGCCGCGCGCCAGCTGGGCACCGGTGATGTAGAGCTCGCCCGTCACGCCGTCCGGCACGGCCGAAAGTCGTTCGTCGAGAACGAATTCGGTGATGCCGCGAGTCGGCGCGCCGATGGTGACCCGCTCACCGGCGACCAACGGGTCGCTGATGTTGGTCATGATCGTGGTCTCGGTGGGGCCGTACCCGTTGAAGAACTCGCGGCCGTCGATGGCCCAGCGCCGCACCAATTCCGGCGGGCAGGCCTCGCCGCCCGCGACGACGACCCGGAAGTCGTCGAGTCCGGCCGGGTCGATCGAGGCCAGCACGGCGGGGGTGATGAAACCGTGGGTCACCCGTTCCCGGCGCAGCAGCGCTACCAGGTCGTCGCCACCGAGCACCTCTGGCGAGACGACGACCATCGTCGCGCCGCCGCCGAGGGCGAGCAGCAACTCGAGCACCGAGGCGTCGAACGAGGGCGAGGCGAAGTGCAGGGTCCGCGCCTGCGGGGTGAGCATGTAGCGCTCGCGCTGCTCCTCACAGAATCCGGCCAGCCCGGCCTGGGTGACCACCACACCCTTCGGTGTGCCGGTGGAACCCGAGGTGTAGATGACATAGGCCGGGTGCTCGGCGCGGATCGGGCGGGTCCGCTCGGCGCCGGTGATGGTCTCGACCGGGTACTCGGCGAGCTGTGCCGCGAATTCCGGGTTGTCGAGCACCAGCCACTGCACCGCCAGCGGCAGGTCCGCGTGCACCGCCTCGACGGTGAGGCCGAGCACCGCACCGGAGTCGGTGACCATGTGCGCGACGCGGTCGGCCGGGTAGTTCGGGTCGACCGGGACGAACCCCGCGCCGGTCTTGGCCACCGCCCAGACGGCCAGCACCGACTCGATCGACCGCGGAATTCCGACCGCGACCAGGCTCTCCGGGCCGACGCCGAGGTCGATCAGATACCGGGCCAACCGTGTCGAACGCTCGTCGAGTTCGGCGTAACCGAGGCTCGCCACGGTGGCGGTGCCGTCGGCGAACACCACGGCGGTGCCGCCCGAGTTGGCCTCGACCGCGGCCGACATGAGCTGCGGGAGGGTCACGACATGGGGCCGTCGAGTGCGAGTCGGGCGCTGCCTGGCCGGACGAGTCATGCTTGTGTTCCCTCGAGAATTCCGATAACGCCGGCAGTGCCGATGACACGGTCGAGGTGCGCGAATCGGCACCTGGCGACCGTCTGTAAACCGGTGAGCCGACGCGTACCGTTACATCGGGAGCAGCGGAGAATGTTCACAGACCACTCCCCTCTCGTATCGATCGACTCAACCGACCACAGCGTATCGCCGGGCCGTGAGCAGACGCACTCCGCCTGATGCGCCAGGTCGATGCGCTACTCCGGAGGACCTCCGAGGGCAGCTGCCAGCACCGGTCCCACCGTTGCCGATGGTGCCGAGCCGAGCATTTCGTGATGTGTCGCGTCGACCGGGTGATCGGTGATGACGCCGCTGATGAAGGGTCGCCACTGCGAGGCGCTGCCGCCGTTCGTGCGCGCCGCGGTGAGGTAGGTGAGGTCACCGTCGTAGGGGACCGGCGCCAGCTCGGTGACAAGGTCCATCGAGCGCAGCGCACTGCGGTACATGCCGACGAACTGCTCGCGGGGTATGTCCAGCTCGCCCGTCAACGCCCTGTGCAGGTCGCCGACCGCATCGTCGCCCAGCTCGGCCAGCCGGTCGGCTTCGGGCAGCTGCTGCTCCGGAACGCCGAGGTCGATGATCGACTGCCGGAGTTCGGTGGCGAAACCGGTCAGCTCGGTACCGGGTACGGCGTCGAGCATGACGAGCGAGCTGACCGTCTCGCCTGCTGCCTGCAAGCGGGTGGCCACGGCCTGCGCCAACACACCACCGAGGGACCAGCCGAGCAGCTGGTAGGGGCCGTGCGGCTGAACCGCGCGGATCTCGGCGAGGTAGCGGTCGACCAGTTCGTCCGCCGAGTCGGGCCGGAAGTCCGGGTCGGACAGGCCGGGCGATTGGATCCCGATGATCGGCTGGTCGGCCGGGAGGTAGGGCACCAGGCTCGTGTACGCCCACGCCAAGCCGGAGACGGGGTGCAGACACAGCAGCGGGGTGCGGTCGCCGTCCGGACTGATCGGCAGCACCACGCCGAGCGTGGCCGCCAGGTCGTCGGTGCCCGCGCCGTCGATCCGCGCCGCGAGGTCCGCCACGACCGGGTAGGCGAAAAACGTGGCCACGGTCACGTCGGCACCCGTGCGCTCGCGCAGACGGTGCACGACCTTGGTGGCGATCAGCGAATTGCCGCCGAGGGCGAAGAAATCGTCGTCGGCGCCGACCCGGTCGATCCCCAACACCGCACCGAACACCTCGGCGACAGCCTCCTCCGACGGGGTCGAGGGCGCCCGGAACTCCCGCGCATCGAACACCGGGGCGGGCAGCGCCCTGCGGTCGAGCTTGCCACTGGGGTTCAGCGGCAGCGCGTCCAGGACCATCACCGTCGACGGAACCATGTATCCGGGCAGCACCTCGGTCACCGCGGCACGCAGCTTCTCGGCGTCGATCTCCGTCCCCGGCACCGGCACCACATACGCCACCAGCTGCTCACCCGTCGGCGAATCGGACACCACCGCGACGGACTGGCTCACGGCGGACTGCCCGAGCAGCGCCGTCTCGATCTCGCCCAGCTCGATCCGCTGGCCACGGAACTTCACCTGGAAGTCGGTGCGCCCGATGTAGTCCAGACGCGGCGTCGGATCCGCCAGCCACCGCACCAGATCGCCGGTGCGATACATCCGCGCACCGGGCGCGAACGGGCTCGCCACGAAACGATCCGAGGTCAGATCGGCCCGGCCCACATAGCCGAGCGCGAGCTGGTCACCGGCCAGATACAACTCACCGGGCACACCCGCGGGCACCGGCCGCAACCGCGAATCCAGCACGAACACTTCGACATTCCACTGCGGTACACCGATCGGCACGGATTTGTCCCCACCGTGCGCCTGCCAATACGTCACTGACACCGCGGCCTCCGTCGGGCCGTACAGGTTGTGGACGCGCGCATCGGACACCTCGGCGAAGGTTGCCACCGTCTCCGGCGGCAACGCCTCTCCGATCACGAACACCTCCCGCAGGCTTTTCAGCAGCTCGGCGCAGGTGTGCGCGGCGAACACCGTCAGCATCGACGGCACGAAGTCGGTGACCGTAACCCGTTGGCGGGCAATGACTTCGGCGACATAGGCCGGATCGCGGTGTCCGTCGTGGGTGGCGACGACCAACTTCGCGCCCACCCGCAGCGGCATGAAATAGCCCCACAGCGACACGTCGAACGTGGTGGCGGTCTTCTGTAGGTACACGTCCTCGGGTCCGAGGGGGTACTCGGCCAGCATCCAGGAGATCTGGTTGTGGATCGCGGCGTGCGAGACAGCCACGCCCTTGGGACGGCCGGTGGAACCGGAGGTGAAGATGACGTACGCGGGGTTCTCCGGCCGCACCGGGCGGCGGAGTTCGGTCGCACGAACCGGGCTGTCATCGAATTCGGCCAGGTCGACCGTGTCCAGGTACACCAGGTCGGCGGTTGTGGTCACCGCGTCGGCGGTCGTGGTCAGCACGCACGTCGGCTGGGCGGTATCGAGAATGTGCGCGATTCGCTCGGCCGGATGGTCGGGATCGAGCGGCACGTACGCACCACCGGCGGTGACGACGGCGTACATGCCGACCACCAGATCCAGCGAGCGCCGGACAGCGAGGCCGACCAGCGACTCCGCGCCGACCCCGCGCTCGATGAGCAAGCGGGCCAGGCGGTTCACCTTCTGATCGAACTCGCGATAGGACAGCTCAGTGCTCTCGAAGTGCACCGCGACGGCATCGGGATGCTCGGCGACGGCTCGCCGATACGAGTCGAGCAGCAGTTCCGACGCCAGGGGGTGTCGAGTGTCGTTCCAGCCGTGCAGGATTCGTTCGCGTTCACTGTCCGCGAGCAGATCGGCGGACCCGATGGCCGCAGCCGGTTCGGCGGTCACCACGTCGAGCAGCCGGACCAGGCGCTGCGCGAAATCGGCGATGGTGGTCTCGTCGAACAGGTCGGTGGCATAGGTGAATGCCGCGCTCAGGCCGCCGGCCCCCTGCGGGGTGATGGACAGCTGCAGGTCGAACTTCGCGACCGCGCCGACGGGTTCGACGGCTTCGACCGCGAGGCCGGGCAGTTCGATCGCCGGGGTGTCGAAGTTGTTGAAGAACAACGCGACCTGGAACAGCGGATGATGCGCCTGGGTGCGCACCGGATCGAGCAGTTCGACCAGTTGCTCGAACGGCAACTCGGTATGTGAGAAGGCCGCCAGGTCAGCCTCTTTCACCTCGGCGAGGAACTCGGTGAACGAGCGCGCCGGATCGACCGGTGTGCGCAGCACCAGGGTGTTGACGAACATGCCGACCAGGTCGTCGAGCGCGGCCTCGCCACGACCGGCGACCGGGGTGCCGATCACGATGTCCTCGGTACCGGACAGGTGCGCGAGCAACATCGCGAAGGCCGCGTGGACCACCATGAAAGGCGATGCGCCACTTGCCTGTCCGAGCGCTTCGAGGCGAGTGTGCAGGCTCTGCCCGAGGTCGAAGGTGAATACCGCGCCACGGCCTGTCGCCTCGGTCGGCCGTTGCCGGTCCGCGGGCAAGTCGAGCCGGTCCGGGATACCGGCCAGGGTCTCGCGCCAGTACTTATGTTGTTGTGCGGCAAGTGATTCCGGATCTTTGCTGTCGCCGAGCAGCTCCCGCTGCCACAGCGCGTAATCGGCGTATTGCGCGGCCAGTGGCGAGAACTGCGGTGCGCTTCCCGCCGCGCGGGCCAGGTAGGCGGTGAGCAGATCGCGCACGAACGGAGCCGTGGACGCACCGTCGGCGGCGATGTGGTGGACGACAACCGCCAGCACGTGATCGTCAGGGCCGAGTTCGGCCAGCTCCACCCGCAGCGGGACCGCGGCGGCGACATCGAACCCCGCCGAGGCCGAGACCGACAGCCAGCCGGGCAGCTCGTCCTCGCGCAGCGGTTGTGGGCGCAGCTCGGGCACGGCTTGTTCGGCGGGCAGGATCACCTGGTAGCCCGTGCCGTCGATCGCCGGGTAGACCGTGCGCAGGGTTTCGTGGCGTTCGATGAGGTCGGCGACGGCCGCACGCAGCACGGCGGGGTCCAACGGGCCGCGCAGGCGCAGCGCGAACGGAATGTTGTCGGCAGGCGAGCCGGGGTCGAACTGGGACAGGAACCACATGCGCTGCTGCGCGGGCGACATCGGGATGTGCGGCGGGCGCGGCATCGGCCGCAGTGCCGCGCGCGCGGTGTCGCCGCCCGCCAACGGTGCGAGCGCGGTCGCCAGGTCGGCGACCGTGGCCGCGCCGAACAGCATGCGGGCGGGGATCCTGGCGCCGAGCTCGGCACCGAGCCGCGCGGCGACCCGGGTGGCGATCAGCGAGTTGCCGCCGAGTTCGAAGAAGTTGTCGTCGGCGCCGATCGGGGCCCGCGGTGCGAGCAACTCGGTGAAGACCGTGGCGACCAGTTCCTCGTATCGGCCGGTCGGCGCGCGGAATTGCGTCACCCGCAGCTGCGGTTTCGGCAGCGCGGCACGGTTCAGTTTGCCCGCGGGGGTCAGCGGAATCGTGGCAAGGACCGTGATCGAGGCGGGCACCATGTGCGCGGGCAAGCGCTGTTCGACGAAGGCGGTCACGGCCGCCACGTCGATCTGCGCGCCGGTGGCGGCGTGGACATAGGCGGCCAGGACGGTCGCACCGGTGTCGAGCTGGTGGCCGACCGTGACCGCGAAATCGATGGTTTCGTGGGCGGCCAGGACGGCGTCGATCTCGCCGAGCTCGATCCGCAGGCCGCGCACCTTCACCTGGAAGTCGTTGCGCCCCAGGTATTCCAGGTCCGAGACACCATCGCGGCGCACCCAGCGGACGGTGTCGCCGGTGCGGTACATGCGCTCGCCGGGCGCACCGAAGGGATTGGTGACGAACCGGCCCGAGGTCAGCGCGGGGCGACGGTGGTAACCGCGCGCCAGCTGCGGCCCCGCGATATACAGCTCGCCGACGACGCCGTCCGGTACCGGGCGCAACCGATCGTCGAGCACGAGTTCCATCGCGCCCTCGACCGGCGGGCCGAGGGTGACCGGCACCCCGGCGCGCAGCGGTTCGCTGATGTTGGTGACGATGGTCGTCTCGGTCGGACCGTACGCATTGCGGAAGGTCAGATCCGCAACAGCGCCGGTCCACCGCGCGACCAGTTCCGCCGGGCACGCCTCGCCGCCAACGACCACCACGCGCAGTGCTTCCAGACCCTCCGGGTCGACGGTCGCCAGCGCCGACGGCGTGATGATCACGTGGGTCACCCGCTCGGTGCGCAGCAGCTCACCGAGTTCCTCGCCGCCGAACACCCCGGCCGGCGCGATGACCATGGTCGAGCCCGCCGCGACGGTCAGCAGCAGTTCGGCCACCGCGATGTCGAACGAGGGCGAAGCCACGTGCAGCACCCGCGCGTCGACGGCGGCCCGGTATCGAGTCGCCATCACCGGTACGTACGCCGCCACCGCGCCGTGCGAGATCACCACGCCTTTGGGCAGGCCGGTGGTGCCGGAGGTGTAGATCACATAGGCCGGGTTCTCGGCGCGAATCCGCCGGGTGCGCTCGGCACCGGTCACCGGCTCGGTCGGATACTCGTCGAGTTTGGCCGCGAACCCCGCGTCGTCGAGGACCAGCCAGTCCACATCATCGGGCAGGCCTTCGTGCACGGCGGTGGTGGTCAAGCCGATCACCACCCCGGAGTCCGACACCATGTGCGCCACCCGGTCGGCCGGGTATTCCGGGTCGACCGGCACGAAACCCGCGCCGGTCTTGGCGACGGCCCACACCGCGACGACCGATTCGATCGATCGGGGGGCGCCGATCGCGACCAGATTCTCGGGGCCGATGCCCAGGTCGATCAGGAGTCTGGCCAACTGGGTCGACCGGGCGTCCAGCTCGGCATAGCCGAGGCTCGCCACCGCTCCTGACCCGTCAGTGCAGGTGAGGGCGATACCGTCGGGGTTGGCTTCGACCGCGGCGGCCATGAGCTGCGGCAGGGTGACAACCCTTGGTTGCCGCTGCCGGGTGGGCCGCTGCCGCACCGGCCGGGTCATGCATCCACTCCAGCGATCAACACGTCCCCATCGCACCCTTCGCATCACATCGGCGCGCACGGTGGAACGCCGGATCTCACCATCGATATCGATCGAGAGGGCAACACCCGGATCGCCGGGGTGCGCGACACTGCGACACACCCGGCGCCACAGTCATCTCAGATCGTCGAGCCTCACCACGTTCGGTACCCATTCCGGCACGAATGAAACCGCTCGGTCCACAATGACCGCCTGCAAATCCTCCAGCGGTTGCGCTCCGAGCTCGGTCATCCGATCTCCGGCGATGAACAGGTGCGTCACCCATTCCTCGGCCAGCTGGTCATGCAGCGACAGCGTACCGTCCGCAAACACCACCGAAGCACCGGCCGCACCGGCCACCAGCAACTCGACCAATGCGGCGCGGGAGCGACTCGTGTCCGCGGACAGCGTGCGCGACTCGAAAGTCACGTCCGTGGCCTCGCCGACCGCGCTCACCAAGGCCGCGAGTTCATCGAAGGTCACCACGACCTCGCCGACGAACGCGGGGACCTCACCCCGCAGCGCGCTCACGCGGTGCGCGTAGGTGACCGGCCCCGGCGACTTGGCAGCTATCGCCGGATCGTCGAGCGTGAGCCAGTCGAGTGCCGGTGCGCCCGCACCGACGCCGACCTCGACCACGATCCCAGCGGGCAGGGCACCGGACTCGTCCAGCGGCACCACTGCGGCACCCGCCTTGAGGACCGCCCACGCCGCCACCGCAGCCTCGACACCTCGCACCGAACCCACCGCGACACCGACACCCGGCCCGCAACCACGCTCGATCAGCGCCCGCGCCAGCCGCGACGAACGCGCGTCGAGCTCGGCGTAGGACAGCGCCTCCTCGCCCCACACCAGGGCCGGACCGTCGGGATCCTCGTCCACCACGGCGGTCAGCAGCTGCGGCAGCGCGATGCCGCGCAGCGCCGAGGACACGCTCGCCGACGCGACCGCCTGTGCGCGTTCGGCGTCGTCGAGGATGTCGACCGAGCCGACGGCCACGAGGGGATCGGCCGCCACTGCCGCGAGCACCCGCTGCAGCCTGCGGCCGAAGGCGGCCACGGTGGCCTCGTCGAAAACGTCGGTGGCATAGGTCAAAGCGACGCCGAGGCCCGCGGGGGCACCGTCGTCACCTTCGCGCGGATCGACCGTCACCTGCAGGTCGAACTTGGCGGTGACCAGTCCGTTCTCCATGGCGGAGACCGTGAGACCTGGCAGCTCCAGCGAGGGCCGTTCGGTGTTCTGGAAGGACAGCACGACCGGCAGCAAAGTGTCGCCGGTGGCTCCGGCGGCCTCGGCCACCTGCTCGAACGGGATGTCGGCGTTGCCGAAAGCGGCCAGATCGGTGTCGCGCGCCCGATCGACGAGTACGTCGAAGCTGGCGGTCTTGTCGACCTGGGTGCGTAGCGCGAGGGTGTTGACGAACATGCCGACGAGATCGTCGAGCACCCGTTCACCGCGACCGGCGATCGCGGTACCGACCGTCACGTCGTCGCTGCCGGTCATCCGGCTCAGCAGCGCCGCGAGGCCCGCGTGCACCACCATGAACAGGGATGCGTTGTGCGCCTTGGCGATCCGGAGCAGCCCGGCGTGTACGTCGGCCGGGACGACGAGCCCGGTCTCGGCACCGGCGCCGGTCCGTACGGCCGGTCGCGACCGATCCAGCGGCAGCGTCGCGGTCCCCGCACCTGCCAGCCGTTCCCGCCAGAACCCCAGCTGACGCGCTGCGGCGGACTCGGGATCGGTGACCTCGCCCAGCACCGCGTGCTGCCAGAGCGCGAAGTCGGCGTACTGCACGGGCAGCGGAGTCCACTGCGGCGAATCACCGTGGCAGCGTGCGGCATACGCGGTGATCAGGTCACGCGCCAGCGGTGCGAGGGAGACACCGTCGGCGGAGATGTGATGCACGACGACCACCAGATAGTGCTCATCGGTGTTGTCGGTGAACAGCGTCGCCCGCACGGGAACCTGTGCGGCAGCGTCGAATCCGGTCGACAGCAGTTGCGCGGCCTGATCGGCGGCATCGGCCAGCGGACGCACGGTCAGGCCACCGGGCAGCGCCTCGGCCACCGACACGATGTGCTGGAACGGCAGGCCACCGGGACCGTCGACGGGGAAACTGGTGCGCAGCGCCTCGTGCCGCTCGAGCACATCGTCGACGGCCAGGCGCAGGGCGTCGACATCGAGTGCGCCTGCCAGTCGCAGCGCCAACGGGATGTTGTACGAAGGGGATTCGGGATCGAGCTGGCTGAGCACCCACATGCGCTGCTGTGCCAAGGACAGCGGCACCCGGTCGGGCCGTTCGACCGGCACCAGCGGCGGACGCCGGTCCGCCACACCGGCGACGACGACGGCGGCCAGTGCCACCACCGAGGGTCGCTCGAACAGATCGCGGACGGTGACATCGGCCCCGAGTGCCTCATTGATCCGCGATACCGCCCTGGTGGCCAGCAACGAGTTGCCGCCGAGGGTGAAGAAGTCGTCGTCGAGGCCGACCTGTTCCACCCCGAGCAGTCCGGCGAAGACCTCGGCGACGGCCCGCTCCGCCTCGGTGACCGGCGCGCGGTACTCCCCCGCGCCGACGACGGTCGGGGCGGGCAGCGCCTTACGGTCGAGCTTGCCGTTCGGGGTGAGCGGCAACGCGTCGAGCACCATCAGGGCGTCGGGAACCATGTAGCCGGTGAGGAATTCGCCGACCTCGGCCCGCAGGGCGACCGGATCGAGCACCGAATTCGCCTCGGGCACAACATATCCGAGCAGTCGGTCGACTTCGTCGTCGGTGCGAACCAGCACTACCGCCTGGCTCACGCCTTCGCAACGCAGCAACGCGGACTCGATCTCGCCGAGCTCGATACGGAAACCACGCAGCTGCACCTGCTGGTCGCTGCGGCCCGCGTACTCGAGGTCGACGACGCCGTCCACCTCGGCCCAGCGACCGACGTCGCCAGTGCGGTACATCCGTGAACCGGGTGCGCCGTACGGATTGGCGACGAACCGCGTGGCGGTCAGCGCCTGGCGACCCAGGTAGCCGCGCGCGAGCTGATCGCCGTCGACGTAAATCTCCCCGCGCACGCCGATCGGCGCCGGGCGAAGGCGCTCGTCGAGCACCCGCGCGGACAGGCCGGGCAGCGGGCGGCCGATGACGCTGGCCGGACGCTGGGCGAGCTGGGGGTCCAGCGCGAGGAACGACACGTGCACGGTGGTCTCGGTGATGCCGTACATGTTCACCAACCGCGGCGCGTCGGCCGGGTGCCGCTCGTACCAGCGCGTCAGCTGACGCAGGTCGAGGGCCTCGCCGCCGAAGATCACGTGCCGCAGCGCCAGTTCGCCCGCCGACGCGGTCCGGTCGGCCTCGGCGAGCTGATAGAACGCCGACGGCGTCTGGTTGAGCACGGTCACGCCGTCGCGAATCAGCAACTCGCGGAACAACTCCGGCGAGCGCGAGGTGAGGTGGTCGACCACCACGACCGAGCCGCCTGTGGCGAGCGCACCCCACAGCTCCCAGACCGAGAAGTCGAAGGCGAAGGAGTGGAACATCGTCCACACATCGGAGGCGTCGAACTCGAACTTGACCTGGCTGTTGGCGAACAGTTCGGCCACGTTGCGGTGCGCGACGCCGACGCCCTTCGGCACACCGGTGGAGCCCGAGGTGTAGATGACGTACGCGAGATGGTCGGGGCGCAACGGGGATCGGCGGTCGGCGTCGGTGACCGGCGCGTCGTCCTCGACGGCGATCTCGTCGAGCAGCAGCACCGGCGTCTGCCCGGCGGGAACCGCCGCGAGCTCGTCGGCGGTGGTCAACACGCACACCGGCGCCGCGTCGCCGAGCATGAACTCGAGTCGCTGTGTCGGGTACGCCGTGTCGATCGGCAGATAGGCCGCACCGGAGAGCAGGACGCCGAGCAGAGCGATCGGCAGGCGCTCGTCACGCGAGACGGCAACCGCCACCAGCGATTCCGGGCCGGCGCCCGCCGCGATCAGCGTGCGGGCGACGGCACTGGAGCGGCGCAGCAGCTCGCCGTAGGTCAGGGTGGTCGCGTTGAACCGGACAGCGGGTGCGTCCGGCGTGCGCAGGGCACGGTCGGTGATCAGGTCGGCCAGGGTGACCGCGCCCGCGTCGACACCGGGGGTGGTCCAGGCCTCGAGCAGGGATGCGCGTTCGCCGGGGGCCAGCACATCGATGTCGCCGAGTACCACGTCCGCGTCGGCGACCGCCGCGTCGAGAATCCGGCCGAACCGCGCGGCGAAGCCGGACACGGTATCGGCGTCGAAAAGCTCAGCGGCATAGGCGAACACGAGCGTCATGCCGACCGGCTCGCCGGTCCCGTCCAGCTGCTCCACCGCATGCAGGGTCAGCTCGACCGGTGCGGTACCGACGGTGTCCTCGCCCAGGGTCAGTGCGGCCCGGAACGGCGGCGCGCCCGCGCTCACGCGGATCAGGTCACGCACGTGGGCGAGCGGTTGGGAACCGGTGTCGGCCTGGACGAATGCCGCCGCGTCGGCCTGTCGCAACTGTTCGAGCAGTCCGGCGAACGTATCGCCGGGAGCGACCTCGGTCGTCACGACCACCGGCTCGGTGACCATACCCTCGGGCGGGTAGGCGCCGATCGCGACGGAACGCTCGTCGGCCAGCCGGGCCAGCAGGGCGGCGTAGGCGGCGTGCAGCACGGTGAACAAGGAGATACCACGTTGGGCGGCAAGCTGATTCAGCGCCGCGTGCACGCTGACCGGAACTTCCGTGCGCACCTCGGCGACGGTGTGCTCGGCGCGGGCCGCACGCGGTCGATCGACCGGCAGTTCCAGCCGATCGATCGTCGCGGCGGGCGCTTGCCACCAGTCCTGTTGTGACAGCGGCACTTCCGCGCCGTCGTGACCGGTGAACCGGTCGATCAGCAGACGCACGATGTCGGCGAGCGCGCGAGCACCCGCATCGGAGACGGTGTCGCGGCGATTCCACATCCGAACCTTCAGTCGCGGACCGGATTCCACCACCACCGCGACCGGATAGTGGGTGAAGGTCACCGACTGGATCCCGCCCACCGCCAGCCCGTCGATCGAGGATCCGGCCTCCTTCAGGCCCTCCTCGTCGATCGGATAGGACTCGTAGGCCACCAGCGAATCGAACAGACCACCGGTGCCCACCGCACTCTGGATCTCGGCGAGGCCGAGGTAGTGGTGGTCCATCAGGGCGGCCTGCTCGGCCTGCAGCGTGCGCAGCAGATCGCGCACCGAGCCCGCGTGATCGAGACGCACCCGCACGGGCAGCGTATTGACGAACAGACCGATGATGTCGTCGACACCGTCCAACTGCGGCGGTCGGCCCGCGACGACCGCGCCGAACACCACGTCGTCGCGGTCGGTCAGTGCGGCGACGATCAGACCCCAGATCGCCTGCATCACCGTGTTCACGGTGACCTCGGACTCCGCCGCGAACGCACCCAGCGCCGCCGACTGATCCTTGGAGAGCGCGAATTCGATTTCCCCGACACCGATTTCGGGCTGCGCGGGCGGCGCGAGCACCTCCGCGACGGCCGTCGGCCGGGCACCCGACAGCGCCGACTGCCAGCGCTGCATCGTCACATCGCGGTCCTGCCTGGCCAGCCAGGCCAGGTAGTCGCGGTACGGGCGCACCCGGGGCAGCATCGTCGCGTCGCCGTGGGTGGCGTAGAGGACCAGCAGATCCTTCATCAGCAGCGGCAGCGACCAGCCGTCGAAGAGCAGGTGGTGCGAGGTGAGCACCAGCTGGATCCGCCCGGATACGGTGCGGTACACCGTGAATCGCACCAGCGGCACCTGCGTGAGGTCGAAACGGGTGCGCTGATCCTGCTCCAGCAGCGCGGGCAGTTCCGCGTCGACGACACCGTCGATCACCTGCCACGGCACATCGAGACCGTCCACCACGACCTGCGTCGGCGTGCCGTCTGCGGCGGTGACGAACACCGAGCGAATGCTCGAATTGCGGTCGAGCACGGCCTGGGCGGCCCGGCGCAGCCGTTCGAGGTCGACGTCGCCGCCCAGCTCGAGGGCGAACTGGATGACGTAGTCGTCGGTCTCCCCCGCGGTGAGCTGGGAGTGGAAAAGCAGGCCTTCCTGCAGCGGCGACAACGGCAGCACGTCGCTCACGCCCGGATAGTCGACCCGCCAGCGATCCAGCTCCGACTGTGACACCCGCACCAGCGCGACGTCGGCCGGGGTGAGGCCACCGGCCGCCGGATCCTGGGTGTGGCGGGCCACCGCGGTCAGCGCCGCGACCCAACCCTGCGCCAGCTCACGGACATCGGACTCGTCGACCACGCCCGCGGCGTACTGGAACGACACCGACATGCGCGGTCCGGCCTCGCCGTCGGTGACGATCGCGTTGATGTCGACCACCATGCCCGCCGGCATCGTGGGATCCTGTTCCGCGCTGATCTCACCGAGCGCGTCGGTGGGCAGGAAACCGGCGCCTGCGAATTCGGCTGCGGCCGAATCATTCCCGACCCGGCCAAGGTAGTTGAAGCCGATCTGGGCGATCGGACCGGTGAGCCCACCGGCGGTGGCCGGATTCAGATGACGCAGCAGGCCGAAGCCGACACCACGGTCGGGCACCGCGAGCAGCTGCTCCTTGATCGAGCGCAGCGTCGCGGCGGTTTCGGCGCCGCCGTCGAGTGCGGCGGCGGTGTCGATCTCGGACAGGTCGAGCGCGATCGGGTAGACGCTGGTGAACCAGCCGACAGTGCGGGTGAGGTCGACACCGGGCACCACCGATTCCTCACGGCCGTGCCCTTCCATCCGGATCCGGGTCACCGGCGCGGTGATGCCGCGATCGGTTCGCCACTGCCGCACGGCCAGCGCGAGCGCGGCGAGCAGGCCGTCGTTCACACCGGTGCGGTACAGCGCCGGAACTTCGGTCAGCAGCGCCTCGGTGACCTCGGTCGGCACCTCGACGCTGAACCGCCGCACGGTCGCGTAGGTGTCGGCGACCGGGTCGAGTGCCCGCGTGCCGAGCAGCGGGTCGGCGGCGGTGAGAACCTCACGCCAGTAACCGATCTCGTCGGCCCTTGTGCTGTCGGCGGCCGCGTCGACCAGGGCGTGCGCCCAGCGCCGGAAGGAGGTGCCTACCGGGTCGAGGCCCACCCGCTGCCCGGCGGACAGCTGTGCCCAGGCGGTGACGAGGTCGGGGATGATGATGCGCCAGGAGACGCCGTCGACGACCAGGTGGTGCGCGGCCACGATCAGGGCATCGGTGGCATCGGGCCTGCGCAGCCAGGTGAAGGCGAGCATCCGTCCCGCGGCCGGGTCCAGCCGATCGAGCGCGGAATCCAGTGCGGTGCTGCCGATTTCGGTCAGTTCGTCGGCCGAGACGCCGGCCGGGACGTCGACCTCGGTGAGCAGAGCCTCGACGTCGTAGCCGTCGGCCGGTGGCATGTCGAGCCGCCAGGCGCCGTCTTCGTTGATCACGCGTGAGCGCAGCACGTCGTGATGGGCGAGCACGGCGGTCAGGGTGCTGACCAGCCCGGCGCGGTCGATGCCGTCGGGCAGGCCGAGCGTCATGTTCTGCGAGAAGCGGCCGAAGACACCTTCGTCGAGGTATTGGGTGAGCACCGGCGTCGCGGGGGCCGCACCGACGCCACCGCCCGGCAGCTCGTCCAGGCGCACGACCTCGGTGTCGTCACCGACCGCGGCGACCTTGGCCAGCGCGGCGACGGTGCGATGCTCGAAGACGTCCTGCGGGGTGAAGGCGATACCCGCGGCCCTCGCCCTGGCCACCAGCTGCATGGACAGGATGCTGTCGCCACCGATGGCGAAGAACGAGTCGTCGGCGCCGACCTCGGAGAGCCCGAGCAGCGTGGCGAACAATGCGGCAAGCGCGGTCTCCACCGGACCCTCGGGCGCCCGGGAGGTGCCCGAGTCGAACACCGGTTCCGGCAACGCGTTTCGATCCAGCTTGCCGACCGGGGTCAGCGGGATCTCGTCGAGCACCATGATCGAGGCGGGAACCATGTACGCGGGCAACACCTCCCGCAGATGATCGCCCAGCGCGGCGATATCGACTGTCGCGCCGGGACTCGCCAGCACATACGACACGAGCGCGGTCGCACCCGAAGGCAGCGTCTTGCCGAGGGTGGCCGCGTAATCGATGGCGGAATGCGTGGTGAGCGCGTTGTCGATCTCACCGAGTTCGATCCGGAAGCCACGGATCTTCACCTGGAAGTCCGAGCGGCCCATGTACTCGATGACACCGTCACCGGATTCGCTGCGCCGCACCAGATCTCCGGTGCGGTAGAGCCGCGCGGTCGGGTCACCGGACTCGGCACCGAAGGGGCTGGCGACGAACCGTTCCGCGGTGAGCGAGGGACGGTTCAGGTAACCCTGCGCGAGCGCGGGGCCCGACAGATACAGCTCACCGATCACCCCGGCAGGCACCGGCCGCAACCGCGAGTCCAGCACGAACGCACCCACACCGGCGATCGCGGCACCGATCGTCACCGGCGCGGCCGGATCCATCGGCGGCGTGCTGGTGGCCAGGATGGTGGCCTCGGTGGGGCCGTAACCGTTGTAGAACTCGCGCTCGCCGACGGCCCAGCGCCCGACCAGTTCCGGCCCGAACTTGTCACCGGCGACGACCACGACCCGCAGGTCGTCGAGGTCGCTCGCATCGACCGACTCGAGCGCGCCCGGGGTGATGAGCATGTGCGAAACCTGTTCGCGGCGCAGCAGATCCGCGAGCTCGAAACCACCGAACACCGCAGGCGGGGAGATCACCAGAGTGGCGCCCGCCGAGAAGGTGAGCAGCAGTTCGAGCACCGACACGTCGAAGTTCGGCGAGCACACGTGCAGCACGCGGGAATCGGCGTCGACGCGGTAGTGCGCGCGCTCGGCGGCGACCAGACCGGCCAGACCGGTGTGGGTCACCACCACGCCCTTGGGCTTGCCGGTGGAACCGGAGGTGTAGATGACGTAGGCCGGGTGCCGCTCGTCGAGGGTGCGGATCCGGTCGGTGTAGGAGATCGGGTGCGCGGGCTGCGCCGCGATGTCGGCGGCCGTCGCGGCGTCGTCGAGCTCGAGCCAGGTCAGGTCGGAGCCGAGCTGCTCGCGATGGGCGGCGGTGGTGAGCCCGAGGGCCGCGCCGGAGTCGGACACGATGTGGGCGATGCGGTCGGCCGGGTACTTCGGGTCGACCGGGACATAGGCGGCGCCGGTCTTGGCGATGGCCCACACCGCGAGCACGGATTCGATCGAACGGGCGATACCGATGGCGACGACGTCACCGGGGCCGATGCCACGGGCAATGAGCGCGCGGGCCAGCCGCGAGGACTGCTGATCGAACTCGGAATAGGTGAGCTGACGCTGATCGGCGGGATCACCGGTCGGATTGAACCGGACCGCGACCCGATCGGCGGCCGACTCGACGGCTCCCGTCAGTAACTGCCCGAATGTCGGACTGCTCGACCGGCGACGACGGGGACCGCGGGCAGAACGACGGGCAGTTTCCATTCGAGTTCATTCACCTCTCATCGAGCCTGAACGCGCGGCGACCCCGCACAGTGCAGATCGAGCCATCATATAGACCGGCGACGCGAGCCAGACCCAGCGTGCCCCCAGCACCCAGGGGTCCACAGGAGTATCGGCACACCCACAGAACGTGTTGCCGCATAAAACAGCAAAGTGACGGGGCTCATAAGAACCACCGTCACACGCTCACACAACGCTGAACATACTTCCCGACCCAGCCCCCCACGACCCGACCTCGAGGAGGGTCCGCCGACGCAGTCGGCGGTTCGCGGCCGTCCCGCTGTTCAGGCGCCGTTGCGTACGCGACGAAGGAGCAAGCAACGGTGCCTGAAC